>DATHWV010000044.1:0-2671 GCA_035460205.1 Ramlibacter sp. | reverse complement strand
ACCGCGGTCTTGCCGCCGGCCGAGAACTTCTTGATGTCGGCAACGATGGTCTGGTAGTCGCTGTGGCCGAACGGGGTGTACTTCTCGTCGATGTCGGTTTCCTTCACGCCCTTGCTTTTCAGGTAGGCGCGCAGGATCTTGTTGGTCGTGCGGGGGTACACGTAGTCGGTGCCCAGCAGGACCCAGCGCTTGGCAGCGCCGCCGTCCTTGGACATCAGGTAGTCGACTGCGGGAATGGCCTGCTGGTTGGGCGCGGCACCCGTGTAGAACACGTTCTTGGACAGCTCTTCACCTTCGTACTGGACGGGGTAGAACAGCAGGCCGTTCATTTCTTCCACGACCGGCAGCACCGACTTGCGCGACACCGAGGTCCAGCAGCCGAAGATCACGGCGACCTTGTCCTGTCCGAGCAGCTGCTTGGTCTTTTCGGCGAACAGCGGCCAGTTGGAGGCCGGGTCCACGATGACGGGCTCGAGCTTCTTGCCCATCACGCCGCCCTTGGCGTTGATTTCATCGATGGCCATCAGGACCGTGTCCTTGAGGACCGTCTCGGAAATGGCCATGGTGCCCGACAGGCTGTGCAGGATACCGACCTTGATAGTGCCCTTGTCCTGGGCCATGGCGACCGTGCCGACGCTGGCCAGCGCCACGGCGGCTGTCAGTGCCTTGAGGGTAAATCGACGTTGCATATGAATGCTCCTGAAAGAAGAAGGAATGGAAACCGTGAGTCAGACAACTTCGCCCCACCCTGACCTTGCGGATGCTTGATGTGGACGGTCTGATTCTGGGTAGCGCGGCCGTTGCGGCATATACGCCGGGTGGCGTATGCACCGCGCGGGTGCACCGGGTCAGTGGGCGGTGGCTTCGACGCGTCGCCGCGAGAGCTGTGTCGAGAATGCCTGCGCCACCGGCGAGAGTTCGCGATGCCGCCGGGTGATCAGGTGCAGGGGCGGCACGCGCAGGGGCAGGTCGAGCGGCACGACCTGCAGCATGCCGAGGCGGCCGTAATGCGCCGCCAGCGACGCGGGCATGATCGCGGCCATGTCGCTCTCGTCCAATAGGGCGGTGGTCGCCACCGTGGATGCGGTTTCGGTGATGTCAAGGCGCGTGCGCAGGCCGGCTTCGCGCAGCACGGCTTCAAATCGGCTGCGCTGCGGCGACCCCGGCGGCTGCAAGACCCAGGGCCAGCGCATCAAGTCGGCCAGCGTGACGGCCGCCCCGGCGACCAGGGGATGGCCCTTGCGAACCACCACCACCTGCGGCTCTTCCAGCAGCAGCAGGCTCTCGAAATCGTCGTCGTGCCGGCCTTCGGTGAACCGGCCCACCACCAGGTCGACCTCACCGCGCTCCAGGTGGCCCAGCATCACATCGCTGGTCTCCACGAGGATGGAGACGGCGACCTTCGGGTGCTCTCGCTTGTAGGCGGCCAGCGCCGGCGCCACGAGTTGCGGCAACGCGCCCGGCACGCTGCCCAGGCGCAGCAGGCCGCGCAGGCCGGAGCGCAACGCACCCATCTGCTCGCGCGCCCAGCCGAATTCCACGGTGAGGTGCCGTGCATAGCGGATCAGGACTTCACCGCTCGCCGTGGGCGTCATGCCGCGCGGACCGCGAGAGAAAAGTTGCGTGCCCAGCGTCTCCTCGGCCTGTTGCAGCAACTTGGTGGCCGCCGGCTGGCTCATGCCCAGTGCACCAGCAGCGCGGCCGAGGTGGCCTTCGTCACCCAGCGCAGCCACCAGCAGCAGTTGCCGCGTGCGCAGCCGCATCAGCACGGTGCTGTCGGTCAGTCGGCTTGCCACAGAGGGGGTTTCCAGTTTTCCATATACAAATGTATATCGATTGTTCCGTATTTTTCATTGGAAAGGAATATCGGGACGCCTTAGGCTGGCTGGCACACAAGACAAGGAGACATCATGTTCAAACCCCTTCGCTGGCTGGCGCCATTGGCGGCGGGCCTGGCCCTCGGGCTGGCCGGCGTGGCCGCGCACGCGCAAAGCGACAAGGCGATCCGCATCATGGTGGGCGCTTCGCCTGGCGGCGGCACCGACATCCTGGCGCGCATGCTGGCGGACAAGTTCGCCGTGGACCTGAAGCAGTCGGTGGTCGTCGAGAACCGGCCTGGCGCGTCCAACACCATCGCCGCCGAACTCACTGCGAGGGCGCCGGCGGACGGCACCACGCTCTTGCTGGCCACAAACACCGGCCAGGCGATCGCGCCCCACCTGCTCAAGCTGAAGTTCGATCCGCTGAAGGACCTGCAGCCTGTCGGCCTGGTTGCCGTGATGCCCAACGTGCTGGTGGTGTCGGCGACTTCGCCCTACAAGTCGGTCAAGGAGTTGCTGGCCGCGATGGCCGACAAGCCCGGCACCTTCAAGTACGCCTCGTCGGGCGTAGGCAGCACGCAGCACATTGCCGGTGAAGCGTTCGGGCTCGTCACCTCGACCAAGTCCATCCACGTGCCGTACAAGGGCAGTTCGCAGGCGCACATCGACATCATCGGAGGCGAGGTCTCAATGATGTTCGACTCCACCTCGTCCGCCATGGGCCAGATCCGCGCGGGCAAGTTCCGTCCGCTGGCAGTGACGGCCGACAAGCGCTCGGCCGAGATGCCGGATGTCCCGACGCTTTCCGAACAGGGCATCAAGGGCGCCGACGTGCAGACCTGGTACGGCCT
>DATHWV010000043.1:0-3782 GCA_035460205.1 Ramlibacter sp. | reverse complement strand
GTGATCGCCACCGGCGCCGGCTCTGCCAGCCAGCGCGCCATCGGCACCGGCGTGATGGGCGGGATGATCACGGCCACGACGCTGGCGGTGTTGTTCGTTCCGGTGTTCTTCGTGGTGGTGCGAAGGTATTTCAAGGACAGCGAGCGGCAGCGCCGCATGCACGCGCACGAAGCCACGCCCGACCTGCCGCCCGGCGCCCACGCGGGGGACCAGGTATGAAATTCCCCATGCAACTTCGTTTCGCACCCCTGGTGGCCGCGCTGTTCCTGGTGGGCTGTTCCATGATGCCGGCCTACGAGCGACCGGCGGCCCCCGTCGCGGCGGCGTGGCCTTATGGCTCGGCGCCATCGGGCACCGCGGCCGCGCAACTTGATTGGCAGGTGTTCTTCGCCGATGAGCGCCTGCGGCAGCTGATTGCCCGGGCGTTGCTCAACAACCGCGACCTGCGCGTGGCCGTGCTCAACATCGAGAAGGCGCGGGCGCAATACGGCATCACGCGAGCCGATCGCTTCCCCACGATCAGCCTCGCCGCGGGCGGCTCGCAATCACCGACCTCCACGGGCGGGACCAACAAGAGCTACACCGCCGCCATTGGCTTCACGCAATGGGAAGTTGACCTGTTCGGCCGGGTGGCCAGCCTGAGCGAAGCCGCGCTGGCCCAGTACCTCGCGACAGAGGAAGGCCGCAAGGCGGCGCAGATCACGCTGATCTCGACGGTGGCTAACGCGTGGCTCAACCTGGTGGCCGATGAGGAACTGCTGGCCCTCACGCGCCAGACGCTCACCACGCGCCAGGAGTCGCTGCGCCTCACGCGCTTGCGCTTCGAGAACGGCGCGGCGTCGGAGCTTGACTTCCGGCAGGCGCAATCGCTGCTCGAAGGCGCCCGGGTCTCGCAGGCACAGCAGCAGCGGCAGCAGGCGCTCGACCTCAACGCCCTCGCCTTGCTGCTGGGTGAGCCGGTCCCGCCGAACCTGCAGGTCAATGCGACCACCGCTGCCATCACGCTGCCGGACCTGCCTGCGGGCACGCCTTCGGAGGTGCTGGTTTTGCGCCCCGACATCCGCCAGGCCGAACAGCAACTGATCGCGGCCAACGCCAACATCGGCGCGGCGCGCGCGGCTTTCTTCCCGCGCATCTCGCTCACGGCCGGCTATGGCCAGTCGAGCAACGAACTCTCCCGGCTGTTCCAGGGCGGCTCGTCAGGTTGGACCTTCGCTCCGGGCCTGGTGCTGCCGATCTTCGACTTCGGCCGCAATGAAGCCGGTTTGCAATCGGCCAACGTGTCGCGTGACATCGCGGTGGCGCAGTACGAGAAGGCGATCCAGTCGGCCTTCCGTGAAGTGGCGGATGCCCTGGCGGGCCGTGCCACGCTGGGCGAGCAGCTGCAGGCGCAGGGCAACGTGGCCGAAGCGGAAAGCGTTCGCATGCGCCTGTCGCAGCTGCGGTACGACAACGGTGTTTCCAGCTATCTCGACCTGCTCGACGCCCAGCGTTCGCTGTTCGCGGCGCAACAGGCTTTGATCCAGACGCGGCTGGCGCAGTTGCAGAACCAGGTGCTGCTGTACAAGGCGCTGGGTGGCGGCTGGACCGAACCGCCGCCACCGGCTCAATCGGCTACTCAGTCGTCCGTGGGCGGGTAGGGCAGCGGTTCGCCCGCGCCGGTGCGCTCGGTGATCAGCCGGTAGTGCTCCGGCCGGCGGTGCCTGGCGAAGTTGAAGACATGCTGGCGGAAGTGCTCGCCCAGCGCCATGTCGGCGACGGTGGCGATCACTTCGTCTTCCTCGGTCAAGGCGCGCGCGACGATCTCGCCGGTCGGCGCCACGATCACCGAGTTACCGATCATGTGGAATCCGTCTTCGCGCCCGCACTTGGCGGCAGCGGCGACCCACAGACCGTTCTGGTAGGCGTTGGCTTGCAACGAGATCAGGTGGGTGCTGGTGCGTAGGTGCGCCGGTTCGTCCCAGTGGATGTTGAGCGAAGGCGTGTTGTAGCCGAGCACCACGATCTCGGCGCTTTGCAGTGCCATCACGCGATAGGTCTCGGGCCAGCGCCTGTCGTTGCAGATGCACATGCCCAGGCGCACGTCCATCGTGTCCCAGACGCCGAAGCCCAGGTTGCCGACATCGAAGAACTTCTTCTCCAGGTGCTGGAACGGCGCGTCGGGCTTGTGGTCGCTGTGCCCCGGCAGGTGCACCTTGCGGTACTTGCCCACGATGTTGGCCGACTTGTCGACGAGGATGGCCGTGTTGTAGCGCTTGCCCTTGGGCGTGAGCTCGGCATAGCCGAGGTAGAAACCGATGCCCAGCTTCTTCGCCTCGTCGAACAAGGGTTGCACGCGCGGGTTGGGCATGGAAGGCTCGAAGAACTTCTCCTGCGCTTCCCTTTCTTCCATCCAGTAGCGCGGAAAGAATGTCGTCAACGCCAGTTCCGGGAACACGACCATATCGGCCTGCCGCGCCTTGGCCTCGCGCATCATGGCCACCAGCCGCTTGACCACGGCTTCGCGGGTGTCGGCCAGGTGTACCGGGCCCAGCTGGGCCACCGCCAATCCAAACTTTCGCGCGCTGCTCATTTCGACTCCTGGTGGGCCTGGCCCCGGAAAATAGATCGCATCAACTGGGTTTGCGGCGTGGGCAGCCGCCGGTCCAGCACCGGCTGCGGTGTGCCGCGCGGGATGAAGCGGCCGTCGCCGCGCTGCGCGGACAGCTGGCCACCTTGCACCAGCACGCGGCCGCGGTTGATCACCGTGTCGGCCCAGCCCGTGACCTCGCGGCCTTCGTAAGGGGTGTAGCCCACGGCGTCGTGGAGCATCGTGTGCGTCACGTTCATGGTGCGCTCGGCATCCCAGATCACGATGTCCGCATCCGTGCCCGGCGCCAGCGTCCCCTTGCGGGGATGCAGGCCGTAGGTCTTCGCATGGTTGGTGGAAGTGAGGGCGACGAACTGCCGCATGTCGATGCGGCCCTTGCGCACGCCTTCGGAAAACAACAAGGGCATGCGCAGCTCCAGGCCCGGCATGCCGTTGGCAATCTGCTTGAATGTGGTGGCTTCGCCCTGCGGCAGTTTACCGGACGCGTCGTAGCGGTAGGGCGCGTGGTCCGACGAGTACAGCTTCAGCACGCCGCCGGCAATGGCCTTCCACAGCGCTTCCTGCGAAGCAGCGTCGCGTGGCGGCGGGCTGCAGCAGTACTTGGCGCCTTCCACACCGGGCAGGTCCAGGTTGTCCGCAGTGAGAAGGAGGTAGTGCGGGCAGGTTTCGCCGTGCACCGGCGCACCCAGCGCCTGCGCCGCCGAGATCGCAGCCGCGGCACCTTGCGTCGACACATGCACGATCAACACCGGCGCGTCGCAGATCGATGCCAGCTGGATGGCGCGATGAGCGGCCTCGACCTCGGCGGCCTGGGCATGGCTCACCGCATGGAATTTGGGCGCGGTGTGGCCCGCGTCCAGCAGCCGGCGTGCGATCCAGCTGATCACGTCGTGGTTCTCGGCGTGCACCATCGTGAGGGCGCCTTCGCGCGAGGCCACGGCGAAGACGTCCAGCAGCTGGCTGTCGTCGAGCTTGAGCCTGTCGTAGGTCATGAACACCTTGAACGAGGTGATACCCGAACGCACCAGCGCCGGCAGGTCGACATCCAGGGTCTGGGCGTTGGTTTCCGACAGGATGAGGTGGGGGCTGTAGTCGACCACCGACTTTTCGGCCGCCAGCGCAAGGTAGCGCTGCGCGACCTCCTGCAGTGAATCGCCCCGGTGCTGCGCGGCGAACGGCATCACGGTGGTGG
>DATHWV010000042.1:0-5401 GCA_035460205.1 Ramlibacter sp. | reverse complement strand
CAACGGTGTGCTGGTGGCGCCCGGCGACGCAGCCGCACTCGCCGACGCCATTGCCCGGGTGCTGCGCGAGCCGGGGCTGGCGCGCGGGCTGGCCCAGCGCGGGTTGGCGCGGGCAGCGAACGAATTCGACTGGCTGGCGGTGATGGCGCGGCACGAAGCGGCGCTGGGGCGCGCGATGGCTTCGTGACGCTGTCAGCGCGTCATTGCTGCGCGGCGCGCGCGAATGCATTGGAGCGCAACGCGCCCAGGTCGAGGATGCGCAGGCCACCGTACTCGACGCGGATGGTGCCCTGGGCTTCCAGTGCCGTCAGCGCTTCGTTGACCCGTTGGCGCGACAGGCCCACAAGGTGCGCCAGTTCCTGCTGCGTGATGCGCAACACGTCGCCCACGCCCGGGAACAGCACAGGGTTGAAAAGGGCCGCGAGGTTGCGCGCTACGCGCAGGTCCGGGTTGTTCATGCGGTCGATCTCGCGCGCGGCGATGAATTGCCCCAGCCGCTCGTTGAGCTGGTTCATGATGAAGCGGTTGAAGCCTATCGAATGGTCCAGCAGCCAGTGGAAGGTCTCGGCCGGCACGCCGGCAATGACGCTTTTGCGCAGCGCCTGGATGTTGTAGCGGTAGGTCTCGCGCTTGAGCACCGTGCCCTCGCCGAACCAGCCGCCGGGCGGCAGCCCCGAAAACGTGGTGGTCTGGCCTTGCTCGTTGTCGCTGCTCATCTTGGCGAGGCCTTCGACCAGGCCGAACCAGTAGGTCACGGGCCGGCCTACCCGGCACACGTAGTCACCCGGGTTGGCGTCGGTCACCATGATCTCGCTGGCGCCGCGCGCGTACTCCTCGGGGCGCAATACCTTCAGCCACGGGATGCCGGCCAGCTCGGCGGGCGTGGGCGGGCGGCGGCGCTGGTGCAGGCTCAGGTCGGCGGTCGACGGCTTCAAAGCAGTGGTTCCCCCTACTAGGAGTTTCCCTTGAATTGTCGTCGCAAAGACAACATGACGTCAAAGTGAATCCTACATTCGCCCCACTGGCCACTACAGATCCACCAAGGACACGCTATGGAGACGACGTTCCCCCGCCTGCTGCTGCAGCACGCGGCCCAGCGCCCCGGCGACCCGGCGATGCGCGAGAAGGAATACGGCATCTGGCAGACCCACAGCTGGTCGGCCATGGCCAAGCTCGTCGAACACCTGGCCTGCGGCCTGCATGAAGCGGGCCTCACCGCCGGCGAACACATGGTGGTGGTCGGCGCCAACCGCCCGCGCCTGTACGCCACGATGCTCGCCGTGCAATCGCTTGGCGCGATCCCGATTCCGCTGTACCAGGATGCGGCGGCGACCGAATGCGTGTTCCCGATCAACAACGCCGACGTGCGCTTCGCGTTCGCCGAGGACCAGGAACAGGTCGACAAGCTGCTGGAAATCCGCAGCCAGTGCCCGCGCCTCGAAGCGATCTTCTATGACGACCCGCGCGGCCTGCGCAAATACAGCGAGCCGGGCCTCTCGGCGCTGGATGCGCTGATCGAGGCCGGTGCTGCCTTCGCAGAGCGCAACGCCGGCTTCTACAAGGCCGAGATTGAAAAGGCCAAGCCCGACGACGTCGCCGCGATGTTCTACACCTCGGGCACCACCGGCAACCCCAAGGGCGTGGTGCACACGCACCGCACGCTGCTGGACCGCGCCAATGCGGGCGCGCAGTTCGACAAGGTCACGCACCGCGAGGAGGTGCTCGCCTACCTGCCGCCGGCCTGGGTCGGACAGAACATCTTCAGCTACTCGATGTGGCTGTGCTGCGGCTTCGTGGTGAATTGCCCGGAGTCGTCGTCCACGGTGATGATCGACCTGAAGGAGATCGGCCCGACCTACTACTTCGCGCCGCCCCGCGTGTTTGAAGGCCTGTTGACCACGGTGATGATCCGCATGGAAGACGCCGGCTGGATCAAGCGCAAGATGTTCCATGCCTTCATGGGCGTGGCTCGCCGCGTCGGCCCGGCGCTGATGGACCACAAGCCGGTGGGCACCGTGGACCGCATGCTGTATGCGATGGGCAATGTGCTGGCCTACGGGCCGCTGCGCAACAACCTGGGCTTCTCGCGTGTGCGCGT
The DNA here is from genome assembly GCA_035460205.1 of Ramlibacter sp. GTDB lineage: Bacteria > Pseudomonadota > Gammaproteobacteria > Burkholderiales > Burkholderiaceae_C > Ramlibacter. Next base: position 3,303 of record DATHWV010000042.1, on the reverse strand, counting down.
CGGCTACACGGCGGGCGAGGCCATCGGGCCGGACCTGTTCACCTTCTACCGCTCCATCGGCATCAATTTGAAGCAGCTCTACGGCTCGACCGAGACCGCGGTGTTCGTCTGCCTCCAGCCGGATGACCAGGCACGCGCCGACACGGTGGGCATCCCGATCAGCGGCGTCGAGATCAAGGTGGCGGAGAACGGCGAGGTGCTGGTGCGTTCGGGCGGCCTGCTCAAGGAGTACTACAAGAACCCGGCGGCGACGGCCGAGGTGCTGACCACCGACGGCTGGTACCACACCAGCGACGCCGGCTTCCTGGACGCGCAGGGCCACCTGAAGATCATCGACCGCGTGAAAGATGTCGGCCGCATCCGTGGCGGCGAGAACGACGGCGCGATGTTCGCGCCCAAGTACGTCGAGAACAAGCTGAAGTTCTTCCCCTTCATCAAGGAAGCCGTGGCCTATGGCGACGGCCGCGAGCGCGTCTGCGCCATGATCAACATCGACGTGGACGCGGTGGGCAACTGGGCCGAACGGCGCAACCTGCCTTACGCCGGCTACACCGACCTGGCGCAAAAAGCCGAGGTGTATGACCTGATCAAGGACTGCGTGGAGAAAGTCAACGCCGACCTCGCGGCCGACGAGCGGCTTGCGGGTTCGCAGGTCAGCCGCTTCCTCGTGCTGCACAAGGAACTGGACGCCGACGACGGCGAACTCACGCGCACCAACAAGGTCCGCCGCGGTTTCATCGCCGACAAGTACCAGGTGCTGGTGGATGCGCTGTACGGCGGCCGCAATGAGCAGTACATCGAAACCCAGGTGAAGTTCGAGGATGGCCGCACGGGCAGCGTGAGCGCCACCTTGCGCATCATGGACACCAAACTCTTCGCCCCCGTGAAAGCAGCCGCATGAGCGTCGTTACATTGCGGACCGACCCCGCGCAGGATGTGTCGCCCGAGATGGCGGCGCGACTGGTCGAGCAATCCAGCGCCAACCAGCCGCTCGCGCCCGCGCGCCAGTCCGGCGAAGTGATCCTGGACGTGCAGAACATCTCGCTGTCGTTCGGCGGCGTGAAGGCGCTCGCCGACATCTCCTTCGACGTGAGGGAGCACGAGATCCGCGCGATCATCGGCCCGAACGGCGCCGGCAAGAGCTCCATGCTCAACTGCATCAACGGGGTGTACCAGCCGCAGCAAGGCTCGATCACCTTCCGGGGCCAGACCTTCAAGCACATGAACAGCCACCAGGTGGCCACCATGGGCGTGGCCCGCACCTTCCAGAACCTCGCGCTCTTCAAGGGCATGAGCGTGCTGGACAACATCATGACGGGGCGCAACCTGCGCATCAAGAGCAACCTCTTCATGCAGGCGCTGCGCATCGGGCCGGCCGAGCGCGAGGAAATGCGGCACCGCGAATTCGTCGAGCACATCATCGACTTCCTGGAAATCCAGCCGTACCGCAAGACGCCGGTCGGCCAGTTGCCCTACGGCCTGCAAAAGCGCGTGGACCTGGGCCGCGCGCTGGCGATGGAGCCGCAGGTGCTGCTGCTGGACGAACCGATGGCCGGCATGAACGTGGAAGAAAAGCAGGACATGTGCCGCTTCGTGCTGGACGTGAACGACGAGTTCGGCACGACGGTGGTGCTGATCGAGCACGACATGGGCGTTGTGATGGACATCAGCGACCGGGTGGTCGTGCTGGACTACGGCCGCAAGATCGGCGACGGCACGCCGGGCGAAGTGCGCAACAACCCGGAGGTCATCAAGGCCTACCTGGGAACAAGCGAGTAAGACATGGGACCGTATATCGAAACAATCATCGGCGGCCTGATGTCGGGCATGCTGTATTCGCTGGTGGCGCTGGGCTTCGTGCTGATCTTCAAAGCGTCGGGTGTCTTCAACTTCGCGCAGGGCGCGATGGTGCTGTTCGCGGCACTGGCAATGGCGCGACTGTCGGAATGGATTCCGCAGTGGACCGGCATCGACAACAAGTGGCTGGCCAACGGGCTGGCCTTCGTGGGCGCGCTGGTCATCATGGTGGTGGTCGCATGGCTGATCGAGCGCTACGTGCTGGGCAAGCTGGTGAACCAGGAAGGCGTGGCGCTGCTGATGGCAACGCTGGGCGTCTCCTACTTCCTCGACGGCTTCGGCCAGACCATCTTCGGCTCCTCCATCTACAAGATCGACATCGGCATGCCCAAGGACCCGATGTTCCTGATGGAAAGCACTTTCCAGGGCGGCCTGCTGGTGAACAAGGAAGACCTCGTTGCGGCGGGCATCGCTGCCGCGCTGGTGGCCGCGCTGGCCGCCTTCTTCCAGTACACCGGCACCGGCCGCGCGCTGCGCGCGGTGGCCGATGACCACCAGGCGGCGCAATCCATCGGCATCCCGCTCAAGCGCATCTGGGTGATCGTGTGGAGCGTGGCGGGCTTCGTCGCGCTGGTCGCCGGCGTCATCTGGGGCAGCAAGCTGGGCGTGCAGTTCTCGCTGTCCGTGCTGGCGCTCAAGGCGCTGCCGCTGGTGATCCTGGGCGGGCTCACTTCGGTGCCCGGCGCCATCGTCGGCGGCCTGATCCTCGGTGTTGGCGAGAAGCTTGCCGAAGTGTTCCTCGGCCCAATGCTGGGCGGTGGCATCGAGATCTGGTTTGCTTACGTGCTGGCTTTGGGTTTCCTTCTCGTTCGGCCGCAAGGTCTGTTTGGCGAGAAGATCATCGATCGGGTCTGAAATGATTTACAGAGAAAACGGCCAGTTCAAGACCAGCTACCGCGCCGACCAGCAGATCTTCCCGATCTCGCAGGACCGGGTGGCGATCCTGATGCTCCTCGCGCTGGCACTCATCGTGGTGCCGGCCTTCGCCAGCGACTACCTGTTCCGCGCGATCATCATCCCGTTCCTGATCATGTCGCTCGCCGCGATCGGCGTGAACATCCTGATCGGCTACTGCGGCCAGATCTCGCTGGGCTCGGGCGCCTTCATGGCGGTGGGCGCTTACGGCGCGTACAACTTCTTCGTGCGCCTGCCCGGCCTGCCGCTCATCCCGGCGCTGATCCTCGGCGGCCTGTGCGCGACCGCTTTCGGCATCCTGTTCGGCCTGCCCAGCTTGCGGGTGAAGGGCCTGTACCTGGCGGTGACGACCCTCGCCGCGCAGTTCTTCTCTGACTGGATGTTCCTGCGCATCAAGTGGTTCACGCTGGACACGCCCTCGGGCTCGGTGGCGGTGTCCAACCTGCAGGTGTTCGGCCTGCCACTGGACAGCTCCACGTCCAAGTACCTGTTCTGCCTGGTGGTCCTGGCCGTCATCGCGCTGATGGCCAA
>DATHWV010000041.1:0-13729 GCA_035460205.1 Ramlibacter sp. | reverse complement strand
GAGAAGCTCGCTCGCCGCCTGGCATCGCGCGTGAAAGCGCCGCAGAACCGCCTGAAGAAGCCGCCACCAACGCCGACCAAGGAAGTGCAGGCGTGGGAAGCCGCAGGCCTGCATTGCAGCGCCAACGAGCGCCGCGCCGATGAAGCCAGCCGCGACGTCGAGGCCTGGCTCAAGTGCAAGTACATGCGCGAGCACCTCGGCGAGGAGTACAGCGGCGTCGTCACGGCCGCGACCAGCTTCGGGATCTTCGTCACGCTCGACCAGATGTATGTCGAAGGCCTGGTGCACATCACCGAGCTCGGTGGCGAGTACTTCAAGTTCGACGAGGCGCGTCAGGAATTGCGCGGCGAGCGCACCGGCATCCGCTACGCCATCGGCACGCGTGTGCGGGTGCAGGTCAGCCGCGTGGACCTGGACGGCCGCAAGATCGACTTCCGCCTGGTGCGTGAAGGCGAGGAACTGGTGGCGCGCGCGATGAAGGACAAGGGCGCAGGCGGCGGGTCTCCGCGCGGAGGCTCCGGCGCGCCGGCGAAGTCGTCAGCCAAGCGTGCGGCCAGGAAGCCGGCGGCCGAACCCAAGTCATCGATCCAGGCGCTCAAGGCAGCCGTCAAGAAGACGGTCGCCAAGGGCAAGAGCCGCAAGGCAAGGCGTTAACCGACAGGAGTTTTCATGGCAACGAGTTCATCGGGCGGCAAGGTCGCCATCGTGACGGGCGGCGGGACGGGCATCGGCAAGGCCGCAGCGCAGGCACTGCTGGGCGCCGGCTGGCGCGTGGCCGTCGCGGGCCGCCGCAAGGAGCCGCTGGATGCGGCCATCGCCGAAGTGGACGCAGGCGGGTGTGGCCTGGCCGTGCCCACCGACGTGACGGACCCGGCATCGGTCGAGGCGCTGTTCGCCACCACCGTCAAGGCCTGGGGCCGCGTGGACCTGCTGTTCAACAACGCCGGCATGGGCCTGGGCGGCACCTTGCTCGAGGATGTGACGGTCGAGGACTGGAAGCGGGTGGTGGACACCAACCTCAACGGCATGTTCTACGGCATCCAGCAGGCGTTCCGCGTGATGAAGTCGCAGAACCCGCGTGGCGGGCGCATCATCAACAACGGTTCGATCTCGGCGCACGCGCCGCGGCCGAATTCCATTGCCTACACCGCGACCAAGCACGCCGTGACCGGCCTGACCAAGACCGCTGCGCTCGACGGGCGCAAGTACGACATCGCCGTCGGCCAGATCGACATCGGCAATGCGCTCACGGACCTGGCCGCACGCATGGCCAAGGGCGTGCCGCAAGCCAATGGCGAAATCGCGATCGAGCCGCTGATGGACGTGAAGATCGTCGGCGAATCGATCCTCTACATGGCCAACCTGCCGCTGGAAGCCAACATCCTGTTCCACACGGTGATGGCGACCAAGATGCCCTTCGTGGGCCGCGGCTAACGCGCCTTCCGCGCGAGCGCCGACGCGGTGAGCGTGCGGTGGGGCCGCCAGCGGTCCGCCGCCAGGCCGTGCGCGTAGACGGCGCCGGCGGCAGCTTGTACGGCGGTGTCGCCACCTGCAAGTCGCGCCGCGACCATTCCCGCCAGCACGTCGCCGGTGCCTGCCGTGGCCAGGCGCGCGTTGCCGGTCGGGTTGATCATGGGCGTTTCGCCCGGCGCGGCAATCACCGTGCCGGAGCCCTTCAGCACCACCACGCAGTGGAAACGCCGCGCCAGTTCTGTCGCCGCCTGCAGGCGGTCTTGCTGGACCTGTACCGCCGTCGACCCGAGCAGGCGTGCGGCTTCCAGCGGGTGGGGCGTCAGCACCGTGGGGCGGTTTCGCTTCGCGCGCGATTGCAGCTGTGCTTGCAGTTGGGTGTCGCCCGCGATGGCGTTCAGCGCGTCCGCGTCCAGCACCAGCGTTTGGGCGCTCGCCAGGGCTTTCGGCAGCACGGCGCGGATGGCATCGCCACCGCCGCAGCCGCACGCGACCGCCATCTGCGACAGGTCCAGCGAATCCCAGGGCCGCATCATCAACTCGGGTTGCGAGGGGTCCATTGCCAGTGCGCCGCCATCGAGCAGCGCCGTGAAGACGCGACCCGCCCCGGCGTGAAGTGCGGCGGATGCAGCCAGCAATGCAGCGCCTGTCATGCCGGCGGCGCCGCCAATCACCGCGACATCGCCGAAACTGCCTTTGTGGGAAGCATGAACGCGTGGAGAGGCGGCGGGCGGTCCCGCCAGCCACGCTGTGGGTTCGGTGGCCGCCTGCACGACGCCCAGGTCGTCGAACCACACCTCGCCCGCAGCATCGCGGCCACCTGCGGTGAAGAGTCCCGGCTTGAGGGCCAACAGGGTCAGCGTGTGGCTTGCCTGGACCGCCACGCCCGAGCCTGTGTCGGCGACCAGTCCGGAGGGGAGGTCCACCGCGAGCACCGGCGCAGCGGCCACGCCCATGCGGGCGGCCCATTCAGACAATGTGCCGTCGAGAGGGCGCGCATTGCCCAGCCCCAGCATCGCATCGATGGCAAGGTCCCATTGGGCCGGAGGTTGCAAGGCAAACGTTACGCCGGCTGCGCGGGCGCGCTGAAGCGAGGCCTTCGCATCGGCGGGCAGCTTGGCCTCGTCGCCCAGCCAGCTCACTACCGCCTCCTTGCCCCGCTGGCGCAAGTGCATCGCGGCCTCGAAGCCGTCGCCACCGTTGTTGCCCGGGCCGCAGGCGACCCAGATCGTTCGCGCATGGGGCGCGACTGCCAAGGCAAGCCTGGCGACCGCAGCGCCTGCGCGCTGCATCAGGGTGTGGGGCGCCAGGCTCGCGGCCGCCGCTTGCTCGATGCCGCGAATCGCCGCTGTGTCGAACAGCGGCCAGCGGCGGTCGGGCGTGACGCGTTGCATGGTCAGGCGGCCAGGCGCTCCACGCCCAGGCCTTCGATGTCGACTTCCGGCGCGCGGCCGGCCATGAGGTCGGCGACTGCGCGGGCCGATCCGCAAGACAGGGCCCAGCCGCTGGAGCCATGGCCGATGTTGATCCAGACGCCGGGGATGCCGGTGGCGCCGAGCAGGGGCGGGCCGTCGGGCAGCATGGGGCGCGCACCTTTCCATTCCTGCACCGCGCCGCTGGCGCCCGTCAGGCGGGCGGCGCCGGGGAACCAGTCGTGCAGCACCTTGTAGAGCGTCTGGATGGCGGCGGGACGCTTCCTCTCCGGCGCGCCGCCGATTTCCGCGCTGCCCGCGATTCGCACGCGATTGCCCAGCCGCGAGATCGCAACCTTGTAGCGCTCGTCCATCAGCGCGCTGCGCGGCGCGTTCAGCGGTTCGCGAATCGGCGCGCTGATCGAATAACCGTAAACGGGCGCGAGCGGCACATGCAGGCCGAGCGGCCGCAGTAACTGCGCCGAGTCCACACCGCCGCATGCCACCACCGCGTCGAAACGCCTTTGCACCGGCGCCGGTGCGTCCGGGGTCCGGATCGTCAGCAGGGACGGTTGCGCGGCATCCAGCGGGTCCACCGTGCTGTTGAATTCAAACACCACGCCGCGGGCCTGGGCCTCGTTCTTCAGCAGCAGCGCAAATTGCCGGCAGTTGCCCACTTCGTCCTGCGGCAAGTGCACCGCACCGGCCAGGCTGGTGTCCAGGCTGAGCGCCGGCTCGATCGAGCGTGCCTCGTCAGCACCGATTTCCTTGAAAGGCACGCCGGCATCGCGCAGGACCTGCAGGCCCGGTTGCACCAGCTTGCGGTCTTTCTCGCCGCGCAGCAGCACCATGTAGCCGACGCTGCGGTCGTACTCCAGCTGGAAACGGTTGGTGATCTCGTGCAGGCGCGTGCGGCTGTAGAACGCCAGCCGCTGCATCCGGGCGCGATTGGCCTGGTAAGTGGCGAGGTCGCAAGAGCGGTACCAACGCCACATCCACGCCAGGTCGGAACCCGACAGCGGAAACGTCACGCGCACCGGTGCGTGACGGCTGAAAAGAAAGCGGGCCACCTTGCCGGGCATGCCGGGTGCGGCCCATGGCGTCACGTAGCCGGGCGCGACCACGCCCGCGTTGGCAAAACTGGTTTCCTCTGCGGCCGCGCCGCGCCGCTCGAAAACGGTGACCTCGTGGCCATCCGCGGCCAGTTCGAAGGCCGTGGTGACGCCGATGATGCCGGCGCCGATGACGGCGATTTTCATGATTACCCTGTTGTTGTTCTTGCCAGCTGGTCCTGCGCCTTGAGCGCAATATTCAGGACCGTGTCGTCATGCATCGCACTTTGCCAGATCATGAGGCCGCATGGGAGTTCGCCGGGCGCGTGGCACGGAATCGAGATCGCGCAGCCGTCGAGCATGTTCACCACGCTGGTGTTTCGCAACAGGAGCGTGTTGACGCGGAAGAACTCGTCATCCCGTTCGGCACCCGGCGCAACCTGCGCTATCGGCGGCGCGACCATGGGGACGGTGGGCGACAGCACGGCATCGAAGCCGCGCAGCGCCTCGTCAACCTGCGATATCCAGCCGGCACGCGCCTTGGCGAGCTCGAGGTACACGTGGGCCTTCATCTCCGCGCCGCGGCCGATGCGCATGCGCACCCGGGGGTCGTAGCGGTCGGCGCTGGTTTCCAGCAGTTCGCGGTGCCAGGCGTAGGCCTCGGCCCCCGTGAACCCGCCGGCAGCCTGGATGGCGCCCAGGCCCCTGATCTCGGCGAGTGGAATCTCCTCGACCAGGGCGCCGGCGTCGCGAAGCGCCTTGACCGCGCGGTCGAAGGCCTTGGCGACTGTTGCGTCGAGCCCGTCGAGCATCGAGGTCTGCGCCACGGCCAGCCGGTAACTCGAGAGCGGCTTGTCGCTGCGCAAGACGGCCCGGCCGGACAGGATTTCATGCGCCAGGATCGCGTCGCGCACCGAACGCGTCATTGCATTGACCGAGTCCAGCGTGCTCGACAAGGGCAGGGCGCCTTCGCGTGGGGTCAGGCGGGTGGTGTTCTTGAAGCCGACGACCCCGCAAAGGGCGGCCGGAATGCGGATCGAGCCGCCGGTGTCCGAGCCCAGCCCGATGAAGGCGGCGCCGGTCGCCACCGACACCGCCGCGCCCGAGGACGAGCCGCCCGGGATGCGGGGGGTGGCCGGGTCCGCCGGGTTGACGGGCGTGCCATGGTGGGGATTGGTGCCGACCCCCGAAAAGGCGAACTCGGTCATGTTGGTGCGGCCCAGGATGGCCGCGCCGGCCGCCTTGAGCCGGGCCACGGCCGGGCTGTCCTGCCGGGCCGGCGGCGCGTCGAGCAGCACGGCTGAGCCGGCAGCGGTGGTCTGGCCGGCGATGTCGAACAGGTCCTTGACCGACACCGCCAGCCCCGCCAGCGGCAGGGCCCGGGAAGCAGGGTCGGATGCGGCCGCGCGGGCCTCCTCGAACATGGTTTTCAGGAAGACGTGCTCGCAGGCCGGGGAGGCGGCAATGTCGATGGAGGCCTCGATTTCCCGCCGGGCGCGGGCTGGCTGAGCCAGCAGTGCTTCACGGGTGGCGAGGAGGTCAGGGCGCATGGGGGCTTTCGAAGGGAGGCTGTGCTACAATCTTTGGGTTTTGCCGGGTGGTGGACGCGTTGTGCGCCCATTCACTGTCAGCAAGACAAATCCGCGAATCCAACCCAACAAGGTGTCGCAGCGGGCCGCACGGCCAGCAGCGATTTCGGGCTGGATTTTAGACCCAACCTTCAGGAATCATCATGTCCGTCACCATGCGTCAAATGCTGGAAGCCGGTGTCCATTTCGGCCACCAAACCCGCTTCTGGAACCCCAAGATGGCCCCGTACATCTTCGGCCATCGCAACAAGATCCACATCATCAACCTGGAAAAGTCGCTCCCGCTTTTCCAGGAAGCCACCAAGTTCGTCAAGCAGCTGGCTGCCAATCGCGGCACCATCCTGATGGTCGGCACCAAGCGCCAGGCCCGCGAAACCGTCGCGATGGAAGCCAAGCGCGCCGGCGTGCCCTACGTCGACCAGCGCTGGCTGGGCGGCATGCTGACCAACTTCAAGACCGTCAAGACCTCGATCAAGCGCCTGAAGGACATGAAGGCCCAGCAGGAAGCCGGCCTCGAGGCCATGAGCAAGAAAGAGCAGCTGATGTTCGCCCGCGAGATGGAAAAGCTCGAGAAGGACATCGGCGGCATCCAGGACATGAACACCCTGCCGGACGCCATCTTCGTGATCGACGTGGGCTTCCATAAGATCGCCGTGTCCGAAGCCAAGAAGCTGGGCATCCCGCTGGTCGGCGTGGTGGACTCCAACCACTCCCCCGAAGGTATCGACTACGTGATCCCGGGCAATGACGACTCCTCCAAGGCCGTGACGCTGTATGCGCGCGGCATTGCCGACGCCATCCTGGAAGGCCGTGCCAACGCCGTGAACGACGTTGTGAAGGCCGTGGCCGAAGGCGGTGACGAATTCGTCGAAGTGGAAGAAGGCGCCGGCGCCTGATTCCCTTTCGCAAGGCGAGAAAGGGGCTTTCGGGCCCCTTTTTCACAACTGGATTGAACTGAACAGTACGAGGTAGAAAAAAATGGCTGCAATTACCGCAAGCATGGTCGCCGAGCTGCGCGCCAAGACCGACGCACCGATGATGGAATGCAAGAAGGCCCTCACTGAGGCCGACGGCAACTTCGAAAAGGCTGAAGAGCTGCTGCGCATCAAGCTCGGCAACAAGGCCGGCAAGGCTGCATCGCGCGTTACCGCCGAAGGCGTGGTCACCGCTTCCATCAGCGGCACCACCGGTGCCCTGTTGGAAACCAACTGCGAAACCGACTTCGTCACCAAGAACGACAGTTTCCTGGCCATGTGCCAGGCCGCCGCTGACCTGGTCGCCAAGCACAACCCCGCCGACGTCGCCGCCCTGGGCGCGCTGCCCCACAGCCAGGACAGCTTCGGCCCCACGCTGGAAGACGTGCGCAAGGGCCTGATCGGCAAGATTGGCGAGAACATGACGTTCCGCCGCTTCAAGCACTTCTCCGGCTCCAACAAGCTGGCCGCCTACCTGCACGGCACGCGCATCGGCGTCGTGGTCGAGTTCGAGGGTGACGAGACGGCTGCGAAGGACGTCGCGATGCACGTCGCGGCAATGAAGCCGGTCGCACTGACCAGCGCCGATGTTCCTGCCGACGTGATCGCCAAGGAACGCGCCGTGGCCGCGGGCAAGGCCGAAGAGGACCGCAAGGTCGCCGAGGCGGCAGGCAAGCCCGCCCAATCTCCCGAAATCCTCGCCAAGCGCATCGAAGGCGGCGTGCAGAAGTTCCTGAAGGAGGTTTCGCTGTTCAACCAGCCCTTCGTCAAGAACGACAAGCAGACCGTCGAGCAGATGCTCAAGGCCGCCAACACCAGCGTGAAGGGCTTCACCCTCTACGTGGTCGGTGAGGGCATCGAAAAGAAGGTCGACGACTTCGCTGCCGAGGTCGCTGCGCAGGTGGCGGCCGCCAAGGGCGCCTGATCGCTCCCGTTCCAACCAACCTCATTACACTCACGCAAACCCCCGAAGGAGTCCGCCCCATGTCCGAACCCACGCCAGCCTACAAGCGCATCTTGTTGAAGCTGTCGGGTGAGGCATTGATGGGCGACGACGCCTTCGGCATCAACCGGGCGACCATCGTGGGCATGGTTGAGGAGGTTGCAGAGGTCGTGCACATGGGCGTGGAAGTGGCCATCGTCATTGGCGGTGGCAACATCTTCCGAGGCGTGGCCGGCGGGTCCGTGGGCATGGACCGCGCCACCGCCGACTACATGGGCATGCTGGCCACGGTGATGAACTCGCTGGCCCTGGCCGACGCCATGAACAAGCAGGGCCTGGTGGCCCGCGTGATGTCGGCGATCGCGATCGAGCAGGTCGTCGAGCCCTACGTGCGCCCCAAGGCGCTGCAGTACCTCGAGGAAGGCAAGGTGGTGGTGTTCGCCGCCGGCACCGGCAACCCCTTCTTCACCACCGACACCGCCGCTGCTTTGCGCGGCGCGGAAATCGGCGCCGAGCTGGTGCTCAAGGCCACCAAGGTGGACGGCGTCTACTCGGCCGACCCCAAGAAGGACCCCAACGCGGTCCGTTACACCAAGTTGTCGTTTGACGAGGCGATGGCGCAGAATCTGGGCATCATGGATGCCACGGCCTTTGCGCTGTGCCGCGACCAGAAGCTGCCGATCCGGGTCTTCTCCATCTTCAAGCACGGCGCGCTGCGGCGCGTCGTGATGGGCGAGGACGAAGGCACGCTCGTCTACGCTTGAGAGGAGAAAAATCCAGATGACCACCACCGCAGAAATCAAGAAGACGATGGAAGGCAAGATGGACCAGTCCATCGCGTCCTTCAAGGTCAACCTGACCAAGATCCGCACCGGCCGCGCCAACCCGGCGCTGCTCGACACCGTGCATGTCGACTACTACGGCTCGATGGTGCCGATCAGCCAGGTGGCCAACGTGTCGCTGCTCGACTCGCGCACGATCAGCGTGCAGCCCTGGGAAAAGGGTATGGGCGCCAAGATCGAGAAGGCCATCCGCGAAAGCGACCTGGGCCTGAACCCGGCGTCGATGGGCGACCTCATCCGCGTGCCGATGCCGCCGATGAGCGAGGAGCGCCGCAAGGAAATGACCAAGCTGGTGCGCCATGAAGGCGAGAGCGCCAAGATCGCCGTGCGCAACCTGCGCCGCGACGCCAACGACCACGTCAAGAAACTGGTAAAGGACAAGCTGGCGTCGGAAGACGACCAGAAGCGCTCCGAAGCCGACATCCAGAAGGTCACCGACCGGCACATCACCGAGATCGACCAGCTGGTGACCGGCAAGGAGCAGGAGATCATGGCGGTCTAGCCATGAGCCCAACAGCATGACGCAGGGCCGGATTCCGCATCACATCGCCATCGTCATGGACGGCAACGGGCGCTGGGCGACCCGCCGCTACCTGCCCCGCGTCGCGGGTCACAAGAAGGGGATGGACGCATTGCGCGCCTGTGTGCGGCACTGCGGCGAACGCGGCGTCCGCGTCCTCACGGTCTTCGCGTTCTCCTCCGAGAACTGGAACCGCCCGCCCGAGGAAGTCTCCGGCCTGATGGAACTGCTGGCGGTGGCGCTCTCGCGCGAGGTTCCCCAGCTCAAGGGCGAGGGCGTGCGCATCCATTTCGTGGGCGACCGCAGCGTCCTCTCGGAGAAGGTGCGTGCAGGCCTCGCGCAAGCCGAAAGCGACACCGCGATCAACACCCGCCTCATTTTCAACGTGTGCTTCAACTATGGCGGCCGCTGGGACGTCGCGCAGGCCGCGGCGCGGCTCGCGGCCCAGGGCGAAGCCATCACGGAACAGAGCCTGGACCGTGCGCTCGCGCTGGCGCACGTGCCGGATCCCGACCTCGTGATTCGCACGGGCGGTGAGCAACGGCTCTCCAATTTCCTGCTGTGGCAGGCCGCCTATGCGGAGCTCTATTTCAGCGAAAAGCTCTGGCCCGAATTCGACGCTGCCGCGCTCGACGAGGCCCTGGCCGCGTTCGCCACGCGGGAACGCCGCTTCGGCCTGACTTCCGAGCAAGTGGCCCCGGGCGCGGACCGCAAGGCCGCCTGAGGCACCTCCCATGCTCAAGCAGCGAGTCATCACCGCCATCGTCATGCTGGCGATCCTGCTGCCGGCCCTGTTCTGGCCGTCGCCCACGCCTTTCGCGGTCGTCGCGCTCCTGCTGATTGCGGCGGGCGGCTGGGAATGGGGACGCCTCAATGGCCTGGGCCAGGGCGGCTCTGTTGCGATGGGACTCGCTTGCCTGGCGCTGTGCCTGCTGTCGTGGTGGGGCGGCCTGCTCACCCGTTCGCTGACAACCTTGTGGGTGGTGGCTGGCGGCCTGTGGGTGCTGGCCGGCGCGGCCCTGATCCGCGCGGGTGTCGCCGGCTGGCCGAAGATTCCGCAGGCTGTGCGGCTTGCCGGTGGCCTGCTGGCCCTGTGGGTGGCATGGCTCGCGGTCACGCAGGCGCGCGTCGCCGGCATCAACTTCCTGCTGTCGGTGCTGCTGCTGGTGTGGGTGGCGGACATCTTTGCCTACTTCGCGGGACGCGCGTTCGGCCTCAAGTTCACCAAGCGCAAGCTTGCCCCGGCCATCAGCCCGGGCAAGAGCTGGGAAGGCGTATGGGGCGGGATGGCCGGGGTGGTCGTGCTCGCTATCGCATGGACTTTTGCCGACCAGCAACTGCAAGCCACCGTGCCCAGCCTTTACACGCGCCTCGCAGCACGCGGATGGTGGCTGCTGTTGCTGGGCGCCATCTTCATGGCGGCGATGAGCGTGGTGGGCGACCTTGCCGAGTCGCTGATCAAGCGCAGCGCCGGCGCCAAGGATTCCAGCAACCTGCTGCCGGGGCACGGCGGCGTCCTCGACCGGGTTGACGCCCTGCTGCCCACCTTGCCTTTGGCCATGATGCTGGCCAGCTTGTCCACACCATGAAACAACGCGTTGCGGTGCTGGGCTCCACGGGTTCCGTCGGCGCCAACACTCTCGATGTCATCGCCCGCCATCCCGACCGCTTTGAGGTCGTGGGGCTGAGCGCGGCCACCCAGGTCGACCTGATGTTCACGCAGTGCGCGCAGTTTCGTCCCCGGTTCGCCGTGATGGCGCAGGAGGGCGCCGCTCGCGATCTGGCCCAGCGGCTCGAGAGCGCCGGCCTGCCCACCCGCGTGCTGCAGGGGCAGCGCGGGCTGGACGAAGTCGCCGCCCATGAATCGGTCGACACCGTGATGGCCGCCATCGTGGGTGCCGCCGGCCTGGCGTCCTGCATGGCCGCTGCCCGTGCCGGCAAGCGCCTGCTGCTGGCGAACAAGGAGGCACTGGTGGTCGGCGGCGACCTGTTCATCCAGGCGGTCAAGGAGGGTGGCGCCACGTTGCTGCCGATCGACAGCGAGCACTCCGCGATCTTCCAGTCACTGCCCGAAGACCCGGCGACCTGGGACGCGCGCGTCGAAAAGATCATCCTCACGGCCTCTGGTGGGCCCTTCCGCACCCGCGACCCGGCCACGTTGCGCAGCGTCACGCCGGAAGAGGCGTGCGCGCATCCCAACTGGGTGATGGGCCGCAAGATCTCGGTCGACTCGGCCACCATGATGAACAAGGCGCTCGAAGTGATCGAGGCGCGTTACCTGTTCGGCCTGCCGCCCGAGCGGCTGGAGGTGGTGATCCATCCCCAGAGCGTCATCCACTCCATGGTGCAGTACCGCGACACGTCGGTCGTGGCGCAACTGGGTACGCCCGACATGCGCGTGCCGATCGCCTACGGGCTTTCGTGGCCCGATCGCGTCGCATCCGGCGCTCGGGCACTGGACTTCCACGCCCTGGCCGACATGACCTTCGAGGCCATGGACAGCCGCGGCCATCCGCAGCGTTTCCCGGGGCTGGCCCTGGCGCGGGAAAGCCTGGGCGCGGCACCGGGCACCACGGCCGTGCTGAACGCCGCCAACGAGTGTGGCGTCGCCGCTTTCCTGGAGCGCCGGATCCGCTTCGACCAGATCCATCACGTCAACGTTGCAACTTTGGAGGCGGTTACACCCTCCAAGCCGCAATCGCTGGATGATCTGCTGGCGCTGGACGCGCATTCGCGCGAAGCGGCCCAGCGTGAGATCGCCCGGCTGGGCACCTGACCTGGACGAATAACCGCAAGCATGCTGACCGCCGTCGCCTTCATCGTTGCCCTGGGCCTGCTGATTGCCGTGCATGAGTACGGCCACTATCGCGTGGCCGTTGCCTGCGGCGTGAAGGTGCTGCGGTTTTCGGTCGGCTTCGGCACGACCATTTACAGCTGGCGGCCGAAGAAGCAAAAGCCCGGGCAGGACACCGAGTTCGTGATCGGCGCCTTCCCGCTGGGCGGTTACGTCAAGATGCTGGACGAGCGCGAAGCACCGGTCGACGAAGCCGAGCGCCACCTGGCCTTCAACACGCAGCCGCTCAAGTCGCGCGCTGCCATCGTGGCTGCCGGTCCGGCCGCCAACCTGCTGCTCGCCGTGCTGCTCTATGCGATCGTCAACTGGTACGGCGTCCAGGAGCCGCGTCCCGTGTTGGCCAGCCCGGTGCCCGGGTCGGTCGCCCAGGCCGCCGGCCTGCAAGGCGGCGAAACGGTGGAGAAGGCCGGTTACAACGGTGAAGAGCTGCAAGCGGTGAAGTCGTTCGAGGACGTGCGCTGGTTGCTGACGCAAGGTGCGCTAGATGGGCGCGACGTGCGCCTGGAACTGGCTGCCTCCAAGGGGGGCGCGACGCGCGAGGCCGTGCTGGCGCTTTCCGGCCTGCCTTCCCGCGAAGCCGACGCCGAACTCTTCCGCCGGGTCGGGATCATGGGGCCGTGGACGCCCCCGGTGATCGGCGACGTCATGGAGGGCGCTGCCCGGCGCGCCGGCCTGCAAAAGGGCGACCTGGTGGTGTCGGTCGGGCCGAACGCCGTCTACGACGGCCAGCAGTTGCGTGAACTCATTCGTGCCGGCGTGCGCGACGGCAAGGCGATCGAGCAGGCCTGGAGCGTCCGGCGCGATGGCCGGCTCCAGGAAATTGCCGTGTTGCCCGATACGGTGAAAGAGGCGAACGGGGCCGTGGGGCGCATCGGCGCCTACGTGGGCGCCCCGCCGGAATTCGTCACCGTGCGTTACGGCCCGGTCGACGGCCTTTGGAAAGGCGTGCAGCGCACCTGGGAGGTGTCGATCCTGACGCTGCGGATGATGGGACGCATGGTGATCGGCGAGGCTTCGCTCAAGAACCTGAGCGGGCCCATCACCATCGCGGACTACGCCGGCAAGTCGGCCGCGATGGGCTTTACGCAGTACCTGGTGTTCCTGGCGCTGATCAGCGTCAGCCTCGGGGTGCTCAACCTGCTGCCTCTGCCCGTCTTGGACGGGGGGCACCTGATGTATTATCTTTGGGAGGCGGTCACGGGCAAAGGCGTCTCCGACGCATGGCTGGAGCGCCTGCAGCGTGGCGGGGTAGCGGTGCTGCTGGTCATGATGTCTATCGCACTGTTCAACGACGTCACCCGCCTCTTTGGTTAACTTTTGAAGCTGCTGCCTGCTTTGGGCCCCCGGGGGCGCTGCGGGGCCAATCTTGATTCATGAAAAAACAATTGAAGCGCTTTCGCGTGCGTACGGTTTCGGCAATGGTTGCTTTGGCATTTGCCGGCCACGCATGGGCGGTGGACCCGTTCACCGTGCGCGACATCCGGGTCGAGGGCTTGCAGCGCGCCGAGCCGGGCACCATCTTCGCCTCGCTGCCGTTTCGCATCGGCGACCAGTACAACGATGAGAAGGGCTCGGCCGCGATCCGCGCGCTGTTCGCCCTGGGCCTGTTCAAGGACGTCCGCCTCGAGGTCAACGGCGACGTGCTGGTGGTCATCGTCGAGGAGCGCCCCACGGTGGCCGACGTCGAGTTCGCCGGCGCCAAGGAATTCGACAAGGACGCCCTGAAGAAGGCCCTGCGCGAAATCGGCCTGACCGAAGGCCGGCCCTACGACCAGAGCCTGGCCGACCGCGCCGAGCAGGAACTCAAGCGCCAGTACATCAACAAGAGCCTTTATGGCGCCGAAGTCGTGACGACCGTCACGCCGATCGAGCGCAACCGCGTCAACCTCACCTTCACCGTGACCGAGGGCGAGCCGGCGCGCATCAAGGAAATCCGCATCGTCGGCAACAAGGCGTTCAGCGAATCGACGCTCAGGGGCCTGTTCGACCTGGACACCGGCGGCATGCTGTCCTGGTACACCAAGTCGGACCGCTACTCCCGCGCCAAGCTGACGGCCGACATGGAAGTCCTGC
>DATHWV010000040.1:0-6594 GCA_035460205.1 Ramlibacter sp. | reverse complement strand
GAACACCGTCAGCCCCGGCCAGTGCTCAGTCATGCTGTGCAGCACCTTGGCTGCGGGTTCGGCAAGCAGGGGATCGATCAGCGCGGCCTCGCGCTGATCTGCCATGCGTTGCACGGCCTGGCGCAGCGCCGCTTGGCGCAGCGCTCGTTGGGCGCTGCCGGAGAGGGCTTGCAGGCGTAGCGCATTGAGTCGGTACAGCTCGGCGATCGCGTCCACCCATTGCATCGCCCAGGGCGACAATTCGGGGTAGGAGTTGGCCAGTTCCAGCAGATCGCGCCTCTGATGAGCCCAACAAAATGCGAGCACGACACCAGGGTGCAGGCGCGCAAACTTCTTGTACGCCGAATATCGATCGCAACTGATCACGCCGCGCTGCACGCCGGCCAATTCACCTTCAAGAACTTCGGCCGAACGTGACTCGTCGAGCACATAGTGAACCACCGATCTGGAGTGGAACACCCACAGGTACCACCGGTGTCCGACCTTGCCGGCGAGCTCGACGAACACCGCCCAACGCGTCTCATCAGCGTGCCAGTGGGATTGGCTGCGCAGCTTGCGAACAAGCGCCTGATCGAGCGGCTCGAACAGCGGGGCGAGCGCCTGCAGGCCACCGGCCAGTGTGCCCGGCGACATCTGCAGCCCACGGTCGCCCAGATCCTGCAGCAGGCGATGACTCGGGCGACCGTAGAGAAACTTGTCCAGCAGCACGCTGGTCCACACCGAGATACCGAACTTGCCCCGCTCGATGAGTCGTGCCGGTGCCGGCGCCGCCACGATCCCCGGCACACAGCCACACTCGCAGGTGGGTCGATAGCGACGCCTGTGGATCACGCGCCGATAGGCCTGAACCTCGATCTCCAGCACTTCGCTGTCTTCGGTGCCGGGGAACACGCTCAACTCGAGGCCGCACTGCGGACATTGCGGCGTGTCGATCTCGACCACCTCGCTGCGCTCGGGCAAGTGAGCCACCATCGTGCGACCATGACCGGGCGCGCCGCGCTGATGCCCTCGTGGCTTACGCAAAGCCACCCCATGGATCTGTTGCTCGCTGCCGCCTTTGCGGCACTCACTCTTGCGGCCGAACACGCGCTGCTGAAGATCTCGGATCTTTGCAAGCGCGAGCTCCAACTCGGCGCACAGCACCGCCTCACGCTGCGCAGCGTGTTCCTTGAGCTGGCGCAATACTCGCCGGTAGCGCTGATCGCGCCACTGCGCACGCCCAATCGCGCGCTGGTGCAGGTTCCTCCAGCTATTGGCCTGCATGACCAGCTCGATATGCTCCTGCTTGGTCAGCGTCACAAAACTCGTGGCGAACGGCACCGACTGCGCATCGCTTGGCGCTGGACTGGTATCGATCGGGCACGGCGCCGCAGTCATGCGGCAGGACCATAGCGACAAAGCGCTAACGTGTCCAGCCGTTCTTGCCCTACCCCTGGAATGGGGTCACCGAATATTTACCTACGAACCAAGGGGTCGTGGGTTCGAATCCTGCCAGCCGCACCAAATGAATCAAGGACTCAGGTCAGAAATGGCCTGAGTCCTTTTTCTTTGCCCACACACTTTTCGCGCCTGCCACTGCTATCGCGTCTGGCGATAGCCCGCACGCAGCAAGTCGTGCCAAACGCAGATGCGTGAGCTCATTCATTCTAATAAACGTTAGAATGAATGAATGGAAAAACGCCAGCTCAAAGATCTGTTGTACGAGCAAGTCGCCCGCATAGGCAGGGCAGTCGCCAGCCCCAAGCGGCTGGAGATGCTGGAAGTGCTGGCCCAGGGCGAAAAGACCGTCGAAGCCTTGAGCGAAGAGCTATCGATTGACGTGAAGCTGGCCAGCGCACACCTGAAGGCGCTGCGCGAGGCGCGGCTGGTCGACAGTCGGCGTGATGGCAAATACATCTGCTATCGCCTCAGTGGCCAGGATGTTGCGACGCTGTGGGTGAACTTGCGCGAGGTTGCGCAGGAGCACCTGCTGGAGCTGCGCATGGCCGTCGACCAGATGATCGCGCAGCCGGAGAAACTCTCCGGTGTCGATGGCAAGGCCCTGATGGACCAGGCTAAGCGCGGTGAAGTCGTCGTGATCGACGTGCGGCCGCAGGAGGAATACGAGGCCGGACATCTTCCGTTCGCGCGATCGATACCCGTCGCAGAACTGGAGCAACGGTTGTCGGAGCTTCCTCGCCGTCAAGCGATCGTTGCCTACTGCCGCGGGCCTTTCTGCATGCTGTCGGACGAAGCGCTGAAGCTCCTGCGCGCGCGCGGCTACAAGGCCACCAAGATTCTCGATGGCGTGAGCGAGTGGCAGGCGGCTGGCTTGCCACTGGCGAAGTAGCACACAGGAGGGAGTCCCCATGTTCTTCAAGCAACTCGCCGCCAAGGACGCCTCGCTCTCCTACTTGTTTGGGTGCATTGGGCACAGGAAGGCCATTGCCGTGGACGTGGTTTCCGGCGATGAAACCTGGTTCGTCGAACAGGCCGCGGCGCTGGGGGTGACCATCGGCTACGTTGTAGACACGCATTTGCACGCGGACCACTACTCCGGTGGGCGGGCGCTCGCCGCACAGCTTGGAGCGCCGTACTGCCTGCATGAAGCGGCGCGCGAAGTGGTGGAATTTTCCTTCGAGCCGCTGCGCGATGACCAGGAGCTGGACATCGGCAATGTGCAGGTCAAGGTACTCCACACGCCTGGGCACACGCTGGAGAGTGTGTGCCTGCTGGTAAAGGATCTGCGCCGCGGCGACGCGCCTTGGTTCGTGGTGACGGGAGACACGCTGTTCGTCGGCGCTGTAGGCCGTCCCGACCTGGCGGGGCGCGAGGCCGAGATGGCCGGCATGCTGCATGACAGCCTGCATGGCAAGCTCTTGAATCTGCCGCCGGAGCTTGAGCTGTTTCCCGCGCACCAGGCGGGCAGCGCGTGCGGCGTTGGTCTTTCCGGCAAGCCCTCGTCGACCATAGGCTTCGAAAAGCGCTGCAACGCGCTCCTGGCCCTTGACCGGGAGGCGTTCGTGGCCGCGCTGACGTCCGAGATTCCGCCGCGGCCTTTGGGCATGGATGGAATCTTGGCCGCCAATACCGGGGCCTGAAGCGATGCAGCTGCAGCACGGTATCCGGGCCAATGCCGGCCAGTTCGTCCACCTGCTCTTACAGGTGCTGCTGGTGGGCCTCACCATCGGGATGATGCGCACGGTGGTGCCCGCGATAGCCGAGGCCGAATACGGCGTGCCGCGCAACTCCTTCCTGCTGCTCTCCGCTTTCGTGCTCGCCTTCGGGGTGGTCAAGGGCATCCTCAACTTCGTGGCGGGACGCCTTTCCGAACGCATGGGACGCAAGAAGGTTCTGCTGATGGGCTGGCTGGTGGCCTTGCCGATCCCGGTCATCGTGTGGCTGGCCCCGAGCTGGAATTGGATCGTGCTGGCCACCGTTCTTCTGGGTTTCAACCAGGGCTTTTGCTGGTCGATGACGCAGACCGCCAAGCTGGACCTCACACGCGCCGACGAGCGCGGGCTGACGCTCGGTCTCAACGAGTTCGCGGGCTACGCGGGCGTCGCCTCAGCCGGGATCGTGACGGCCTACATGGCCGCGTGGCTGGGACCGCGCGCCGGACTCCTGGTCTTCGGCCTGGCGGTGATCGGCATCGCGCTTGTGTTGACCCTATTCGGCGTGCGCGAAACGCTGCCGTGGGCACACGCCGAGATTGCCGCGCACCACGGTGTGGATCCCGACCGGCCCACACCGCGCTACAACGCAAGTGTCTCGGTGCAGCCGACCACCCGCGAGCTGTTTGCGCTAGTCTCTTGGCGCGACCGGCGCCTGGCCGCCTTGAGCCAGGCTGGTCTGGTCGAGAAGTTTGTCGATGCGCTGGTCTGGGTCTTCTATCCGGTCTACCTGTCCCAGCGCGGTCTGACGCTGCCCGAGGTGGGCTGGGTCATCGGCGTGTACGGCTTCGTCTGGGGAGGCTCGCAGTTGTTCACCGGGCGGCTGTCTGACCGGATCGGCAGGCACATGCCCAACGTCTGGGGAATGTGGACCTGTGGCGCCGGGGTGGCCATGATGCTAATGGGCGAAGGCGTCGTCTGGTGGTCGGTTTCGGCCGGCATCAGCGGCCTCGGCATGGCGCTCCTGTATCCCAACCTCTCCGCCGCCGTCGCAGACATTTCGCATCCTTCCTGGCGCGGCACCGCGATTGGCATCTACCGCTTCTGGCGCGACCTCGGCTACGGAATCGGTGCGCTTGGCCTGGGACTGGCTGCGCACCTCAGCGGTGCAATGGATGCGGCCTTTGTCTTCGTAGCGGTCTCGATGGGCGTCTCGGGCCTGCTACTTCAACTCTTCGGGGAAGAAACCCATCCTCGGCTCAACCCTGCGCTGGCGCCCCAGTGACGTTGCGGGGCTCCTGTTCGCCCATCCCGCGGATCAGGTCCTGCAAACGCTGGCGATATTCAGGATGCTCCGTGCCGCACCAGCGATCCCACCACGTGAAGTACAGCCCGTAGTTGACCCCGCCGTGGGCATGGTGCATTTCGTGGTGCAGCGTGGTGGTTAGCCACCGCCCCCACCACCCGGCCAGCCAACTGCGCGGCAGCAGTTCGATACCACTGTGGCCCATGACATTGCGCAGCACCATCCAGATCATCCACAGGAAAAGGACGGCTTGGTGGGCCGGCACGATGAGCAGCACGACGGGGAGATAGAGCGCCTGCACGAGGGCCTCTGAAGCCGAGAACGAGTAGGCGGTCCATGGGGTGGGCGCCACCGAAAAGTGGTGCGTGCGATGCGACCAATGGAAGAGACGCGGCTTGTGTAGCAGCCGATGCGTCCAGTAGAACCAGGCATCGTGCAGCACGATGAAGACGAAGAAGCTCGCCACCAACCAGGCCCAGCCATACTGGTCCGCCTCGAAGTAGAGCTTGCTGAGGCCAAGGTGATATCCCACCCAGACACACGTACCGACGAGGGAGAAGATGAGCACCGTGCGCATCGAGCGGGCGAATTCGAGCTGTTTCTGACCGTCCCCCAACGTGCGGATTCGCACCAGGCGACGGCGCAGCCACCCAGCCGAGGCCAGGTCCACGATCGCGACAATCGCCGCCACGCCGACCAGGTAGCGCATCAGGTCCATGAACCAGATGAAGGGCCAGGCAGTGGCCCCGGTGAAAATCAGCTCGTTGAAGCAAGTCATGGGGGACTCCGGTCGGTTGAAGTGCCGTCAATCTAGGAAATCAGCCTTGCGCCGTCTTGCCGGAACCCTCGGATGCTTGCCGTTTCCTGCAAAAGGTCAGAAATTGAGCTTTTCGGCGAGATGCCGCCATCACCAGGCCGCAGAATTCGCACGTGGCCATGCCCTTTGACGTCCTCCTTCGTACTGCCGGCGTGGCGATTGCGCTGGTATTCCTGCTTGTCGTGGCCGTGCGCACTGGCTGGCGCCAGCGCACCGACTTGCTGCTGGTGGTCGCGTGTGCGGCCGCGTACCTGGTGTGCTCGGCCCCGACCAGGCCGTGTTGCAGCACACCGGTCGCGCTGCCGTTGCTTCTGGGAGCGATCACCTTTCCGTTCGCGCTCTGGCGGCTGGCCCGGGTGGTGCTTGACGACGAGCCGCGCATTGCGCCTGCCGCATGGGTGGGCCTGCTGATCCTGCTGGGCAGCGGATGGCTCGCGGCCAGCGACTACCTTGAGATCCCCACTTCCGTCCGCATGGCCGCCGCCGTGTTGAACAAGCTGGCGGGGTTCGGTTTCCTGGGCGCCGCGTTGTACCGGGCATGGAGCAGCTGGGACGGAGACCTCGTCGAGCCCCGCCGCAAGCTCCGATGGGCCCTGATTGCCTATTTGGGCGCTTATGGCTTGATGATCATGCTCGCCGAGGTGTACCTGCTCGGCGACCGGCCACCGGAGTGGCTCGATTTGGCCAATGCCGCGGCAATCGACTTGACCATGCTCGCCACACTAGTCTTCCTGGTTCAGCCAAGCCAGGCGGCGATGTACACACTTTTCGCCCCCAAATCGCCTGAGGCGCCGTTGGCACCAAGTGCTCCCCCGCGTGATCCCGGGGACGAGCCGTTACTTGAGCGGCTTCATCAATTGATGGCCGGCCAGAAGCTCTACCGCGAGCCTGACCTCTCGGTGGACAGTTTGGCCAAGCAAGTTGCTGTTCCTGCATATGTGCTGCGCCGGCTCATTCACGAGCGGCTGGGCCACAGGAACTTTGCGGCGTACGTCAATGAGTTTCGGCTGCAGGAAGTCGCTGGGCGTCTGTCCGATCCGCAGCTTGCACGCCGGCCAATTCTGACCTTGGCCCTGGAGGCAGGCTTCGGCTCCATCGGCCCGTTCAATCGGGCCTTTCGCGATCGTTACGGAATCACCCCGACTGCGTTCCGGGTTGCCGCGATGCGCGGAGACGCCGCGCTGGGCGAGGGTTCGACACAAACCCCCGCCGGCGCGACTTCGCAGTGAAGCGCTGACGTCGTCAGACCTTGTCGGCGCGCAGCGAGATGCTCTTCACGCCGAACTTCTTCGTTGCGCCCTGCGCATTGTCGGAAAGGAATCGGTACCCGTCGTTGATCTGCTCGGCCACGATGCGCAGGCCGGCGGTTTCGATGGCGT
>DATHWV010000039.1:0-5405 GCA_035460205.1 Ramlibacter sp. | reverse complement strand
TACGCCTGCCAGGAAACGTGACCGAGTGGCCGAAGGTGCTCCCCTGCTAAGGGAGTATGGGGTGTAGAGCCTCATCGAGGGTTCGAATCCCTCCGTTTCCGCCAAAAATCAAAAACGCCCCATCGGGGCGTTTTTTCGTTGAGGCATTCCCTTTCAGGCTGCCGGCCGGCTCTCCTGCGCAACCTTGGTGACCTGGCTGATCGCCGATTCCCCCGTGATCGCACGGGCTGCGCGCACGATCAGCGCCGTCACTTCGGCGGCGCTCAGCTTGTCGGTGTTCACCGTCAAGTCATAGTCTTCGGCCATCTCCGCGTCGACGTTGTAGAAGCGCTTGAGGTAGCTCGCGCGCGCTGTGTCGCTGTCGCGGATCATTTCGGCCGCTTCGGTAGGGCTGCGGCCACCGCTGCCCACCAGCCAGCGGTTGGCCCGCACGAAAGGCGAGCCGGTGATCAACACCTTCAGGACATTGTCGCGCCGGTTCAGTGCGTACGAGGCGGCATGCGCGACGATCACCACGTTGCCCTGGTCGGCCGTCTCGCGGATGGCGTCGCGGATGATCACGCGCATGTCGTCGGTGGCCACCGGCACCGAGCGCTGGTTGGGAAGGTAATTGATGAGTTCGGCCGTGCCGCCCCGGCTGACGTCCTCGAGCAGTTGCACCAGGAAGGACTTGCGCTTCTCGGCATTGGCGACTTCGCTGGGATTGAGGTTTCGGCGTTCGGCAGCGAGGTTGATGATTTCCTCGTCGACGTACCGAAAGCCCAGTTCCTTCGCGACGTCGGTGGCGATCGACTCGGCGCCCACCCAGATCGCCCGGGAGATACAGATTACTTGAGCAGTCATGTCCTCATCCCTCTCATGGCAACGACCCGGACATCGGGTCGCATTTGTGTATGCTACCCAGCGGGTCCGGGTTCGTCCAGCGCAATCGCTGTGCTCAATTACCGGCCGCACGCCATCCCATGAACCTCGGCTTTCCTTCCATCCTGATCATCGTCATCAGCTTTGTCGTTACCTTCCTGCTCGCCCGGTACCTGGGCAAGGGCTGGAGGGAGCGCCGTGCCCAGAAGCGCGCGGACAAGGCACTGGAAGGCCAGAGCCGGCAGGTTCGCCGCGCGAGGCAACGCAAGAACGCCCCGCGCTGAAATGACGAAGGCCGCCCGAAGGCGGCCTTTCCAACAGGGCGCTTGACTCAGTTCTTGCGTGATTCGCTGCGCGTTTCGAGGCCATGACGCGGCACTGGCGCTTTGCCTTGCAACGTGGTGCGGTGCGAAGCGGCGGTATCGGGCCGTCCGGTCTGGGCTTGCGCCTGCAAGCCATACGAAGCCGCGGTCACGGCCAGGATCACCGGCACGCGCTGCAGGATCGATGTGGTTCTTTGTTCTTTCAATTGTGTTCTCCGGGTACTGCGGGTCAGCACGGAGTATGGGCACGCAACGTGTCATGCCCGTGACGGCGCAGCCCGGCAATTGAAGTCAGCCATTTCCCACAAAAATCACAATCTCGCAGGCTGCGTGTTGCCAATCTTCCACGCCGCCAATTGTCGCAACAGCACCGGAATGGTCATCGCCGCGCCGATCAGCGTCACCACCAGGCCGGGCGCGATCAGCAGCAAGGCGGCCGCGACGCACAGCGCCTGCTCCCAGCGTTTCAACTCGACCAGGAAGAACCTGCTCAGCGCCGCGGCCAGGACCACGATGCCCAGCACGCAACCGATGAAGGTGATGCTGAAGTCATACCAGGTGAAGCCCTTGGCCACCAGCAGCAGCGAAGGCGAGAACACGAACACGAAGGGCACCAGCACCTTGGCCAAACCGAGCCGGAACGCCATGTTGCCGGTCTTGAACGGGTCGCTGCCCGCCATGCCCGCCGCGGCATAGGCTGCGAGCGCGACCGGTGGCGTGATGTCCGCCAGAACACCGTAGTAGAAGACGAAGAAGTGCGCGACCAGCGGTTCCACGCCAAGCTGCACCAGGGTGGGCGCAGCGACGGTGACCATGATGATGTAGTTGGCGGTGGTCGGGATGCCGCAGCCCATCAGGATGCAGACCAGCCCGGTCATCACCAGCGCGGCGAACAACGTCAGTCCGCGGATGTCGGTCAGCGCGGCGGGCAACACGACAGAGATCGCGTTCGCGATGACGGTGGCCCAGGTCGTGATGATGAAACTGATCTTGAAGCCCACGCCCGTGAGCGTGACGACACCGATGACGATGCCCACGGTCGCCGCCGCGGCGCCCACGGCCAGCGCGTACTTCGCGCCGGTCTCGAATGCTTCCACCAGCACGCTGTGCTTGATGCGGCCGGTCACGTCACCGAGCTTCCATGCCGCCACCGCGATGGCGACGGCCGCCGTGAACAGGCCCAGCTTGATCCACTCGCTCTGCTGGCCCAGGTCGGCGAACGCGATCACCGCCAGGAAAGCATGCAGCACGACCAGCATCACCCAGTTCTTGGCCTGGTTGCCGCTATTCAGAGTCGTGAGGCCGACGATGGCGCAGGACGAAATGCCGGAGAAGGCCGCCAGGTAGGGCGTGCGGCCCGACACCAGGATGGAGATCAGCAGCACGAGCGGGATCAGCGTCGGCCAGCGTTGCTTGAGCGATGCTTTCAGCTTCGGCATTTCCTCTTCGGTCAGGCCGCGCAGCCCGAAGCGCTTGGCCTCGAAGTGCACCTGCATGAACACGCCGAAGAAGTGCATGAAAGCGGGAACGACGGCCGCCGCGATGATGGTCTGGTAGGAGACGTTGAGGAACTCCACCATCAGGAAAGCCGCGGCGCCGAGCACCGGTGGCGTGATCTGGCCGCCGGTCGACGAGGCTGCTTCCACCGCCGCCGCGAACTCGCGCCGGTAGCCGACGCGGATCATCGCGGGGATGGTGAGCGAACCGACGGTCACTGCGTTGGCCACGGAAGACCCGCTGAGCATGCCGAACATGGCGGAGCCGAACACACTGACCTTCGCCGGGCCGCCCGCGTACCGACCGGCGACGCTGGACGCGATGTCGAGGAACAGCTGGCCCAGGCCGATGCGCGTGGCCATGACGCCGAACAGCACGAAGTGGAAGACATAGGTCGCCACCACGCCCACCGCCACGCCATAGATGCCCTGGCTGGTGAGGTACTGGTGACTGATCATCTGGCTCCAGCTCGCGCCGGCGTGTTGCAACATGCCGGGGAACCAGGGGCCAACCAGTGCGTAAGCGGTGAACCCGATGGCGATCAGCGGCAAGGGCCAGCCCATCGATCGGCGCGTGGCTTCGAGCAGCGTGAGGAAGAGGATGGAGCCCATCACCACGTCGGACCGGTCGGGGTTGCCGATGCGGAACGCAAGGTCGTCGAAGACCCAGGGGATGTAGAGCACGCTGGCCGCGCAGGCCAGGCCGAGCAGCCAGTCCACCAGCGGCACGCCGCCCGGCGACAGCCAGGTGTTGCGCATGGGCTGGTCCGCTGCCTTCTTGCTGGCGGAAAAGACCAGGAAGATCAGCCCCAGCACGAAGGCCAGGTGCACGCCGCGATGCGTCGTCTCGCGCAGCAAGCCGAAGCCGGCGGTGTAGTAGTGGAAGCAGGACAGAGCGATCAGCAGCCACTTGACGATCTGCAGGGCGGGCGGCACCACGGGCCGGAACCGCATTTCCGGATCGAACTTCTCCTCGAGCTCCTGGAGCTTCTTGTCGTCCAGCTCCGTGGTCACTGCCGTCATGGCGCCCCTCTTGCAAAGAAACAAAAAGGGGAGGGCAACGCCTCCCCGTGCATCACTTCAGGATGTTTTACTTGAGCAGCCCGGCTTCCTTGTAGAAGCGCTCCGCGCCCGGATGGAACGGGATGCCGACGGCCTGCACGGCGTTTTCCTTGGTGATGAACTTGCCCTTGGCATGGCCGGCCTGCAGCGTCTTCTGCGTCGCATCGCTGTACATGGCCTTGGTTACCTGGTAGACGACTTCCGCATCGACCTTCGCGCTCGTCACCAGCTGGGCGCCCACCGCCAGCGTCTGCACCGCGCCCACGTCCTTGTAGGTGTTGGCCGGAATGTTGTCGACGGCGAAGAAGGGGCTGGACTTGCGCAGCGCTTCAGCCTGGGGACCGCCCAGGGGCAGCAACTCGATGCCGGTGCCGCTGGAGGCCAGCTCGGCGATGGCGCCGGCGGGCGCACCACCGACGAAGAAGAACGCGTCGAGCGCGCCGTCCTTGAGCTTGTCGCCGGCCTGGTTGGGCTTGATGTACTCGGGCTTGATGTCCGCTTCCTTCACGCCGTAGGCGGCCAACACCATGCGGGCGTTGATCAGCGTGCCCGAGCCCGGCTCGTCCAGCGCCACGCGCTTGCCCTTGAGGTCGGCCACCGACTTGATGCCGGAGCCCTTCTTGACCACCAGGTGGATGCTTTCGGGGTACAGGTTGGCGATCATGCGCAGGTCGGTGACCTTGGGCTTGCCTTCAAAGGCGCCCGTGCCGGTGTAGGCCCAGGTGGCCACGTCGGACTGGGACAGGCCGGCTTCCATGTTCCCGCCGGCCACGGCCGTGACGTTGGCGAGCGAGCCATTGCTGGCCTGCGCGGTGGCGACCAGCTTGCCTGGCTGCGATACCGCGTTGGCGATCATGCCGCCCACAGGGTAGTAGGTGCCGGCCGTGCCGCCGGTGCCGATGCGGAAGAACTGCTGCGCTTGCGCGGCGCCGGTGAATGCGGTGGCGGCGACGAGAACGCCGAGTAGGTGTTTCAGCTTCATTGGGAGGTACTCCAGTTGGACAGGTGCTGCGGGAGTACACCACGTGCGCTGCCCCGGCTCCATAGTGAAAGCCCGAAGCAGGAAACGTACCGCAACTAGGAAGTGCCCTTGTCGCCGTCCACCGAGGCGCTCCAGCGGTCGCCCCATCCCTGCTTCGCCTCGTCCAGCTCGCGCCGGCCGCGCTTGGTGGGGCGGCCCTGTTCGATGGAGTGCGCCGGCTCGGGCGA
Source organism: Ramlibacter sp. (assembly GCA_035460205.1). Taxonomy (GTDB): domain Bacteria; phylum Pseudomonadota; class Gammaproteobacteria; order Burkholderiales; family Burkholderiaceae_C; genus Ramlibacter. Next base: position 454 of record DATHWV010000039.1, on the reverse strand, counting down.
GAGACGGCGCTGTTCCGCCGCGTCCTCGCGTGCCCTCAGGCTCTCGGCGGTTTCTTCGTAGAGTTGTTGCGCCACCGGTGCGGGGCCACGCACGCCGGACAAGCCCCTGACGACGACGGTGCGTGTCACCGGGCCCTGCCGCACCGATACGGTGTCGCCCGCCTTCACTTCACGGGCCGGTTTCACCTCCTGCCCGTTGACCTCGACGCGGCCCTTGACCACTTCGTCACTGGCCAGCGTGCGTGTCTTGTAGAACCGGGCGGCCCAGAGCCATTTGTCCACGCGCAGCTTTTCCATTACAGCAATCGTTCCATTTCCTGCAGCTAATCCACGATCACGTATTGTCCGCCAGCGGCAGCCGCACGGTGGCATCCAGGCCCTCCACGTGACCATGCGTTTCACGGTTTTCAAGTTCGATCGTCCCGCCCAGCGCACGCACGATCTCGTGGCAGAT
>DATHWV010000038.1:0-4051 GCA_035460205.1 Ramlibacter sp. | reverse complement strand
GATTATGCGCATATAGGTCAGGAATCAGCCAATGACCGGGGTCAATTGCATCGCGCTGCGCCAAGATCCTGCAGGCGGGCAAGCTCGGCCTCGGTGTAGCCGACCTCGCGCAGCAACTCGGCGCTGTGTTCGCCCAGTTTCGGCGGCTGCAACCGCACGCCGAGTCGTTCACCGTCCAGCATGAGCGGCAAAAGCGGGACCTTGGTGTCGCGGCCGTCGGGCAGCGTGAGTGGGGCCAGGCCGCCGGTGGCGTTGAGGTGCGGATCGTCGAACAGGTCCTCCGGCCGCGTGATCGGCGCGAACGGCAGGCTGCTCTTTTCGAACACCGCACTGAGTTCGGCCGCGCTGTGGTCCGCCAGCCGGGACCGCAGGATGGGCATCATCCAGTCGCGCGCCATCACCCGGTCGTTGTTGGTCGCCAGCCGTGGGTCGGCCTTGAGGTCGCCAAAACCGAACGCATCGCAGAAGGCGGTCCACTGCGTGTCGCTGACGGCCGCCAGGAAGATCTGTTCGCCTTCCTTGACGGTGAACACGTCGTACACCCCCCAGGCCGAGATGCGGCCGGGCATCGGCGCGGCCGGTTTGCCGGTCACGGCGAACTGCATCATGTGTTGCGCGACCAGGAAGACGTTGTTCTCGAAGAGGGCGCTCTGCACTTCCTGGCCGCGGCCGGTCTTCCCGCGCGCGGCCAGCGCCGCCATCGCGCCGATGGCGCCGAACATGCCGCCCATGATGTCGTTCACGCTGGTGCCCGCTCGCAAGGGGTCGCCCGGCCGACCGGTCATGTACGCGAGGCCGCCCATCATCTGCACGACTTCATCGAGCGCCGTCCGGTGGTCGTAGGGGCCGGGCAGGAAGCCCTTGTGGCTGACGTAGACCAGCCGTTTGTTCAGCCTTGAAAGTGAAGCGTAGTCCAGGCCCAGCTTCGTCATGGTGCCGGGCTTGAAGTTCTCGCTCACCACATCGGCCGTCGCGATCAGGCGCAGTGCAGCCTCGCAGCCTTCGGGTTTCTGCAGGTCCAGCGCGATGCTCTTCTTGTTGCGGTTGAACATGGGGAAGAAGCCCGCGCCCGAACCGAGCAGCTTGCGCGTGTTGTCGCCGGCCATCGGCTCGACCTTGATCACCTCGGCGCCCAGGTCGGCCAGCACCATGCCGCAAGTGGGGCCCATCACCATGTGGGTGAACTCGACGACGCGGATGCCGGCGTAAGGCAGTGCTTGCTCAGCCATGGATCGCCCCTTGCGCAAAGCCCTTGGGCAAACCCGCCTCGGGCGTCATGCCGTAAACCGGTTCGCCCGGCAAGCCGGCCATCAAGGGCTGGCGCGCGGCGATCAGCTTCCCAATGTCGATGCCGGTGCGCACGCCCATCGCCTCGAACATGAACACCAGGTCCTCCGTCACCACATTGCCCGAGGCGCCGGGCGCGTACGGGCAGCCGCCCAAGCCACCGAGCGACGCGTCGAAAGTGCGCACGCCGACGTCGTACGCGGCCAGGCAATTCGCCAGCCCCAAGCCGCGCGTGTTGTGCATGTGGGCCGCGCCGGTCTTGTCGCCGATGGCGGCGCGCACCTTGTTGAACAGGCGCCGAACCTGCACCGGGTTGGCCATGCCGGTGGTGTCGGACAGGCCCACGTCGTCCACGCCGGCTGCCGCGACTTCGCTGGCCGCCCACACGACATCGTCGTCACTCACCTCGCCCTGGAGGGTGCAGCCGAAGGCGGTGGAGACGCCGGCCTCGACTTTCACGGACGGTGCAATATCGTTGCGCAGCGCCACGATATTGCGCACCTCTTCGATCATGGCTTCGCGCGTCTTGCGCACATTGGCCAGCGAATGCGCGGCGCTGGCCGAGACGGGGATGGTGATCTTGTGCACACCCGACGCCAGCGCTGCCTGCGCGCCGCGCAAGTTCGGCACCAAAGCCATCACGGTGAGATTCGGCAAGGTGAGCGCGTGGCGCACGACCTCTGCGGCATCGGCCATCTGCGGTAGCAGGTGCGCCGGGACAAAGGATGCAACTTCGATTTCGCGCAGGCCGGCTGCGTAGAGCGCATCGATCCAGCGGAGCTTGTCGGCCGTCGGCATGACGGCCTTGACCGATTGCAGGCCGTCGCGCGGGCCGACCTCGCTGATAAGTACCTGGGGCATCAGGCGATTCTGTCACGCCCCCCGGGACTATTCCGCCTTGAAGCCCGATGCCTTGATGGGTGTTTCCCACTTCTTCAGGTGCTCGGCCTGCGTCATGGCGAGCTGCGGCCCCGGTGCGTGGTTGGGCACCAGGCCGAAGCCGTAGATGCGCTCCTGGATCTCCGGCAGCTTGAGCGCATCGGCCACCGCGCGGTCGATGCGCGCCACAACGTCCGCCGGCATGCCGGGCGGGCCGTACAGGCCGAAGAACGCGTCGGCGGTGCTGTTGATGCCGAGCTCCTTGAGCGTCGGGACATCCGGCAACGCGCGATTGCGCGCTTCGCCGGTCACGGCCAGGATGCGCACCCTGCCCGCCTTGTGGTGCTCGATCGTCTCGGACGCGGTGTCCACCACCAGGGGCACCTGTCCGCCGATCAGGTCCTGCGTGGCGGGCGCGCCGCCCTTGTAGGCGATGTGCGTCAGCGGCACGCCGGCCACCTGGCTGAGGAGCACTCCTGCGAAATGCGGCACCGTTCCCGCGCCGGGCGTGCCGTAGTTCGCCTTCGTGGGGTTCGCCTTCATCCAGGCCAGCACCGACCTGAGGTCGCCGGCCGGGGCGCCAGGCCCCGCCGCTATTGCGAAGTCGAAAGTGACGATGCGCGAAACCGGCGTGAAATCCTTGATGGGGTCGTAAGGCAGGTTGTTGTACAGCCAGGGCGCGATCACCATGGCGCCGCTGGGCGAGAGCACCAGGTTCTGGCCATCGGGCGCCATCCGCTTCAACTCGCCGAGGACGAGCCGGCCCGCGGCGCCCGGCTTGTTGTCCACCACCACGTTCTGGCCGAGTGAGGTCCTCATCTTCTCGGCGAGCACACGGGCGATCGTGTCGGCCGAGCCGCCGGGCGGGAAGCCGATCCAGATTTTCATCGTGCGCTCCTGCGCCATGACGGCGGGGGCGGCGAGGGTGGCGGTGGCAAGTGCGGTAAAGAGGCGGCGTTTCATCGGGTCTTCCTTCATTGCGTCAAACTATGCCCTCTTTTAACAAGCCCACAGCAGTAGAGGCAAGGAGACAAACCATGACCGTGATCGACGTCCACACCCACATGTTCACCCACAAGTGGCTGCAACTGCTGCAGGAAAGGGGCGGCGAGTACAACATCCAGGTGCGCCCGGACGGCCAGCGGGAGATCTTCCGCGGCAACGTCCCGGTGGTGCTGCCGCAGAAAGGCCACTTCGACTGGGACCTGCGCATAGCCCACATGGACAAGGCGGGGGTCGATGTCTCGGTCGTGTCGTTGACCTGCCCCAATGTCTATTGGGGCGGCGAGGAAGTGAGTGTGCAGGCCGCGCGCGAAGCCAATGACAACGTGGCCGATGCCGAGGCGCGCTTCCCCGACCGCATCCGCTGGTTCGCCTCGCTGCCCTGGGAGTATCCGCAGCGCGCAGTGGAAGAGCTGGAACGTTCTTGCGCCAGGGGCGCGGTGGGCGTGATGGTGTTGGCCAACGTTGCAGGCAAGAGCCTCACCGATCCGATGTTCGACCCGGTCTGGGCCGCGATCGACAAGCGCGCACTGCCGGTGCTGGTGCACCCGACGGACCCGCCGGGTGTGGACCTGATGGACATGACCAAGTTCGACCTGTCCTGGTCGGTCGGCTTCATGTTCGACACGACCCTGGCCATCACCCGCATGATCTTCGAGGGCTTCTTCGACAAGTACCCGAACATGAAAGTCATCGCCTCGCACGGCGGCGGCACGCTGCCTTACCTGGTCGGCCGTTTCGAGAAGGGCGACGAAGTCGAGCTGGCCTCACGCCGCCAGATGAAGCGCAAGCCCACCGATTACCTGCGCCATATCTATTACGACAGCATCACCTACGACCTGCGCTCACTGAAATACCTGATTTCCATCGTCGGCGAGGACCA
>DATHWV010000037.1:0-1716 GCA_035460205.1 Ramlibacter sp. | reverse complement strand
GTCGCCTTCGGTGTATTCCAGCACCAGCACGGTTTGCGGCCCGGTGGACAGCAGCTCGCGTACCTGCCCCAGCACCACGCCTTCGCGGTTGACGACTTCCAGGCCGATCAGGTCGACCCAGTAGTACTCGTCGGTGCCGGCGGTGGGGAAACTGGAGCGCGGGACAAAGATCCGCGACCCCTTCAGGGCCTCGGCCGCGGTGCGGTCGTCCACGTCCTGGGCGCTGGCCACCACGGTGTCGGAATGCTCCTTGGCCTCGCGGATGCGCAGCAGCACCGTCCCGGAGAAGGTCTTGGCGCCCCTCTCGGTCGGCTGCAGGAACCAGCGCTTGGATGAAAAAAGCGCTTCCGGGGAAGCGCTGTGGGGCAGGACCTTGAACCAGCCCTTGATGCCCCAGGCATCGGCGATGCGCCCGACTTCGATGGCGTCCGCCGGAAGTTCGGCGGGCTCGAGCCCGGGCGTCACGTCAGCTCAAGCTGCCTTGGCGGCGGCTTGCTTGACCAGGCGCTCGACGGTGGGCGACGGGGTCGCGCCGACACCGCGCCAGTACGTCAGGCGGTCCTGGGCGATACGGATGCTTTCCTCTTTGTCCGTGGCGATCGGGTTGTAGAAACCGATGCGCTCGATGAAGCGGCCGTCGCGGCGGGTACGCTTGTCGGCAACGACGATGTTGAAAAACGGGCGCGACTTGGAGCCGCCGCGGGAGAGTCGAATGACGACCATGATTTATCCTTGGGTGGTAGGGGAAATTTCCCCAATTTCTTTCCAGCGTTGAGACACGCGCTTATGGCCACCCGGCCAGCGACACGCTGTAGAGCCCACGATTATAACGTCTATCTCCTTTATGAGCACAATCCGCCCCAGCACCGACGCCGACCTGCCCGCGATCACCGCGATTTATTCCCACCATGTCCTGCACGGCACAGGCACTTTCGAGACCACCCCGCCCTCTGGGGCCGACATGGCCGGGCGCCGGGCCGACGTGCTCGCCAAGGGCCTGCCCTGGCTGGTAGCCGAGCAGGACGGCAAGGTGCTGGGCTATGCCTATTGCCAGTGGTTCAAGCCCCGGCCGGCCTACCGTTTTTCGGCCGAAGACTCGATCTACCTGCACCCGGATGCCGCCGGCAAGGGCCTGGGCAAGCTGCTCCTGGCCGAGCTGGAACGGCAGGCCGTGGCGCAAGGCGTGCGCAAGCTGATCGCCGTGATCGGGGACTCCAACAATGGCGGTTCGGTCGGGGTCCACCGCGCCCTGGGCTTCACGCCGGTGGGTGTCCTGAAGTCCTGCGGCTGGAAGTTCGGCAAATGGCTGGACGTGGTGCTGATGGAAAAAGCGTTGGGTGAAGGCGACAGCACGCCCCCCGAACCGGCGGCTGGATGAAGAACAAGACCCTGGCTGCGTGGCTGGCCTTTCTGGGCGGCCCGCTCGGTGCGCACCGCTTCTACCTGCACGGCATGGGTGACCTCCTGGGCTGGGCGCTGCCGATCCCCACGGCGCTGGGCCTCTACGGCATCGAACGCGTGCAACGCTACGGCCTGGACGATGGCTGGAGCTGGGTCCTGATCCCGTGCCTCGGGTTCACCATTGCCGGCTGCGCCCTCACAGCCATCGTCTATGGCCTGATGACACGCGAGAAGTGGAACGCCCGCTTCAACCGTTCGCTTCCAGAAGACGCGCCTCCCGGTGGCACGAGTTGGCTCACCATCGGCGCCGTGGTC
>DATHWV010000036.1:0-4218 GCA_035460205.1 Ramlibacter sp. | reverse complement strand
GCCGTGCAGCAGCGCACCGCCGAGCTTCGGGCCAGCGAGGCGGCCTACCGCAGCCTGACCGAGCTGGCCTCCGACTGGTACTGGGAGCAGGATGGCAGCGGAACCTTCACCAAGGTGTCGGGACCGGTGCTGGAGATGCTGGGCCTGCATGCCGAAGGCGCGGACGGTGGCTGGAACGAGGCCGAACGCAACGAGCTGCAGGCGGCGATCGCGGCGCGGCAGCCTTTCCTGGACTTCGTCTTTTCACGCAACAACGCCGACGGTTCAACGCAGAAGTTCCAGGTGAGCGGCGAGCCGATGTTTGGCCCGGCCTGCCAGTTCCTGGGCTATCGGGGCATCGGCATGGAGATCACCCGGCGCAGGTTGTGACAAAAAAAGCAGGCGCCTAAGCGCGTCAGCGAACAGATGGCCGGCGGCGCTGCCCGTATGGTCGGATATCCCCAACTCGCTGCGCGCGCATGCGTGCCCAGCTGAGCGGTTCCCTTCCAATTCACTTACCGGAATTCTCATGAAATATTCGATCGCCCTGACGCTGGCTGCCGCCGCTTTCACCCTCACTGCCTGCCAACGCGAAGTCGTGGTCCCGCCCACGGTGGTCAACGTGCCGGTTCCTGGTCCGGCCGGCGCCCCGGGCGCCACCGGCGCGACCGGTGACACCGGTTCGACTGGTTCCACTGGTTCGACCGGATCCACGGGATCGACTGGTGCCATGGGTAACACCGGCGCGACCGGCGACACTGGCTCGACCGGCCAGCGCGGCCGGACCGGCGATACGCTGGTCATCCTGCCGCCGGCGCCGGCTGCGTCCTCACGCTAGGTTGCTCCCCATGTCCGACGCCGATGCGCCTTTCTTCCACGATGCCTCTGCCACCGTCCGGTTCTGGATCGTGGTGGACGGCACGCCGCTCGGCGCGAGCGTCGGCAGCCAGGCCTTGCACCATCGCTTTCGGCCCAACGCCCAGGGCGATGACCCGCTGGAGACCTACCTGGCGCATGCCACCGAGATCGAAGCCGCAGTGCGCAGGCGGCTGGCCCAGGGCTCGCGGGAGCCGGTCATGCTGCGCGAACCCGACCTGAGGGGGTGACCAATCCATCAGCGGGACTGACTTTTGGTTTCGTTCCGCAGGGTGATTGGTTACAAATCTCATGCTCATCCGTTCCCACCGTCCCTTTGCGGGAACACAATCGAGCCATGGCGCATTCGGAACTCCTGAATGCGGTTCCAGCATGAGAGGCGGACCCTGGTGAAGACTCTCGAACAGCTGGCAGCCACCGGCGCGGATGCGCGGCAGATCGCCGACGCGTCCGTCGCAGTCTGGAGCGCCATTGACGAGGCACTGTCCCCCGTCATTGGCCCGCGCGGGAGCGGCGCTCTCTACAAACGCAGCATTCACTTGGCTCGCGCGAGCTACCCATGGCTGGGCGCTGCCTACGAAGGCGCCGGCCGGCCCGGGGACTTCAGCGCATTGAACACGGCCCTGGCAGCCCAGACGGCGGTGCAGGCCGCCGCCGCCCATGACGCCGTCCTGAAAATTTTCCACGATCTGCTGGCCGACCTGATCGGACGATCGCTCACCCAGCGGCTGCTGCAAGCCGTCTGGGATTCACCGCCCAACGGCGCCGCCGCGCAGGACAACCCGCCATGACCACCGATAAAGCAACGATCAACCGCCTGGCCACGGGGGTGCCTGGGCTGGACGAGGTGCTCGGCGGCGGGCTGCCCGAGTTTTCCTTCAACGTGATGGCCGGCCCGCCCGGTTGCGGCAAGACGACGCTCGCGCACCAGATCATGTTCGCGCTGGCGACGCGCGAGCGGCCGGCCCTGTACTTCACCGTGCTGGGCGAGCCGCCGTTGAAGATGCTGCGCTACCAGCAGCAGTTCGACTTCTTCGACGCGACGAAAGTCAACCACTGCGTCCGCTTCGTCAACCTGTCGGAGGAAACCTCCACCGGCGACCTGCAGAAAGTGCTCGCGCGCATCATGGCTGAAGTCGAGGCGCACAACCCTTCGCTGGTGTTCGTCGACTCCTTTCGTTCGGTGGTGCTGGCGCAACCTGCCGGCAGTGGCTTCATCAGCCTGCAGCAGTTCGTGCAACAGCTGGGAATGTTGATGACCAGCTGGCAGGCCACCACCTTCCTGATCGGCGAGTACTTCACCGACAACGACCCGAGCCCGGTGTTCACCGTGGCGGACGGGCTGGTCTGGCTGCGCCAGAGCGTCGAGCGCAATTCCGTGGTGCGCAAGATGGAGATCATGAAGATGCGCGGCCAGGCGACCGTGGCCGGCCTGCATACATTCCGGATCTCGGCTGCGGGCCTGCAGGTGTTTGCTCCGCCGAAACTGGGCGAGCCACCTGTGTGGACGGGTGCCGAAAGGGACCTCGCGCGACTCAAGATGGGCGTGCCCGGGCTCGACGACATGATGGGAGGCGGCTTGCCCCCGGGCTATTCGCTGCTGGTCGCCGGCCCCACGGGCGCGGGCAAGAGCCTCATGGCCTCGGCGTTCCTGGCCGAGGGCGCGCGCTGCGGGGAAACCGGCGTGATCGCGGCCTTCGAACAACGGCCCACCCGTTCGCGCGGCGCCCTCATGGCCGACTTGATCGCCAGCGGCCGTGTGGGGGTGATCGACGCCCGCGCGCCCGGCCTGTCGGTCGATGAAATATCGACCTTGCTGATTGCGGAAGTCACCCGCCTCAAGGCAAGCCGCGTGGTGATCGATTCGCTCTCTGGCTTCGAATTGGCGCTGGCGCCGACCTTCCGCGCGGACTTCCGGGAGTCCCTGTCCCGCATGGTGTTGGCGCTGGCGAGCACCGGCGCCACCGTGCTGATGACGTCGGAGCTGGAAGACCGCTACGACGACCTGCGCTTCAGTCCCTACGGCACCGCTTTCCTCACCGACGCCATCATCGTGCAGCGCTACATCGAGGTCGACAGCAAGCTGCTGCGGGTGATGGCGGTGGCCAAGGTGCGCGACAGCGCGCATTCCAACGAGCTGCGGCTGTTCACCATCGACGAAGACGGCATCCGGATCGGCGAGATGCTCGCCGACTACGAAGGGCTGCTGGGCGGCAGGCCCACCCGTCGCCCTGCCGAACGACCGCCTACCGGCCCGGGCAATGGCTGACGCCACCGCGGGCGGCTCGGCCGACGATCGCCGGGTGGCAATGGCCACGCGGACCCTCGCTCTCTTGAATCAACAGGCGGACACCGTGCGCGGCGAATTGACGGAGCTGCGCAAGGACCTGCAGCTCACCCAGCTCGAGTTCACCGCGATCCCGTCCGCGCAGCTGGTCGAGGCCAACGAGCGGCTCGTGCTGTCGGCCCTTCGCGCGCAAGGTGTGGCCGACGCGGCGCGCCGGCGCGTGGGCGAGCTGACCCGGGCCGCCGACGGGCGCGAGGCGGCGGTGGCATCGCCCTCCGGTGCGCTCGCGCGCAGCGAATACCGGCGCCGCGTAGGGGACCTGCGCGAAGCCAATGAGCAACTGGTCGTCGCCGCACTCAGCTCACAGGAAATGGAAGCGGACGCCGAACTGGCGCACGCCAAGCAGATCAAGTTCCTCGCGATGGCCGCGCATGAATTGCGCAACCCGCTGCTGCCGCTACGCCTGGCGGCGCAGATGATCACGCACGAGCGCGCGGACCGAACGATCCTATTGAAGGCGCAGGCGACGATCAACAGCCAGGTCAACCACATGGCGCGCCTGATCAGCGACCTGCTCGACGGCTCGCGCATCAGCACCGGCAAGTTCCGCCTGGAGCGCACACGGCTCGACCTGTCGGGCGTGCTGGAACTCGCCATCGAAACCTGCCACCCGGCCATGGATGCGCGGCGCCACCTGTTCGTGCGCACCGGCAGCGCCGGCCCGCTTCCGGTGCTGGGCGATGCGGTGCGGCTGGTGCAGGTGTTCAGCAACCTGCTGGAAAACTCTGCCAAGTACACGCCCGAAGACGGCAGGATCAAATTGAAGGCGCAGGTGCTCGACGGCCTGGTGGTGGTCACCATTTCCGACAACGGGATCGGCATCACACCCGAGGCGCTTCCGAATGTCTTCGAACTCTTCGTCCAGGACGAGCATGCCACCGCGCTCAACAACGGCGGCCTGGGCATCGGGCTGGCCGTGGTGCGCGAGCTGGTCCAGGCGCACGGTGGCAGCGTCATCGTGACGAGCGCGGGCAAGGACATGGGCAGCGAATTCATCGTGTCGCTGCCGCTCGCGC
>DATHWV010000035.1:0-5041 GCA_035460205.1 Ramlibacter sp. | reverse complement strand
GATGACCGCCGCGACAACCACCGCGACTCGCGCTTCCAGCGCGATGGCGACCACGCACGCTACTACTACAACGCCCGTGGGCCGGAATGGCGTCGTGGCGGCCACATCCCGCAGGAATACCGCGGCCGGCAATATGTCGTGAACGACTGGCGCGGCCATCACCTGCACGCGCCCCCGCACGGCTACCAGTGGGTGCAGGTCGGCGGTGACTATGTGATGGTCGCCATCGCGACCGGCATCATCGCGCAGCTGCTGCTGAGCCAGTAACCCGCTGCCCTCGCGGGCAACGCAACCAGGCCGGACCTTCGCAGGCATGCGGGCGTCCGGCCTTGGTGCGTTCAGGGGCAAATGGCTGTGCTAGAGTGAATTTCGACTTCCGAAAGACACAGATGACTGCCAACCCGCCGGCCCCAGGGCTTCAACTGCGCTCCCTCGTCAAGCCCGATGGGCATCTGGAAGTCTCGCTGCTCTCCATCCCGACGCCGCAGCCGGCGGCGGATGAAGTCGTCGTGCGCATCGACGCGACGCCGCTCAACCCCTCGGACATCGGCCTGTTGTTCGGCGCGGCGGACGTCGCCACCGCCAGAGTGTCGGGCCGCGGTGCCGATTCGGTCATGACCATGCAAATCCCCGAGCGCGCCATGAAAAGCATGGCGCCTCGCCTTGGCCAATCCATGCCGGTGGGCAATGAAGGTGCGGGCGTGGTGGTGGCGACCGGCGATTCCGACGCCGCGCGCGCCCTCTTGGGCAAGACCGTGGCCGCGATCGGCGGCGCCATGTATTCCCAGTTCCGTACCTTGAAGGCCGCGCAATGCCTGGTGTTGCCGGCCGGCGCGACGGCGGCCGACGGCGCGTCGTGCTTCGTCAATCCGCTCACGTCCCTGGGCATGGTGGAGACCATGCGCAGCGAAGGCCACAAGGCGCTGGTGCACACGGCCGCGGCATCCAACCTGGGCCAGATGCTGAATCGGATCTGCCTGAAAGACGGTATCGGGCTGGTCAACATCGTGCGCAAACCGGAGCAGGCGGCGCTGCTCAAGTCGCAAGGGGCCAAATACGTGTGCGACGCATCCTTGCCCACGTTCATGGACGACCTCACGCAGGCGCTGGTCGACACCGGCGCCACACTGGCCTTCGATGCGACCGGTGGCGGAAAGCTGGCCGGCCAGATCCTCACGGCGATGGAAGCAGCGCTGAACCGCACGGCCAAGGAGTACAGCCGCTACGGTTCGACCACCCACAAGCAGGTCTACATCTACGGCGGACTGGACACCGGACCGACCGAGTTCAACCGCAGCTTCGGCATGGCCTGGGGCATGGGCGGCTGGCTGCTGTTCCCGTTCCTGCAACGCGTGGGCGCGGAAACCGCGCAGAAGCTGCGCCAGCGCGTGATGGACGAACTCAAGACGACGTTCGCCAGCACCTATTCGAAGGAAATCTCGCTGGCCGAGGCGCTGCAGCCCGACGTGATCGCGGGCTACGGCCAGCGGGCCACGGGCGCGAAGTACCTGATCAATCCAAACAAGGGCATGGGGAAATGATCGTCGAGCGAATCTGGACCGGCAACTCACTGCGCAACTACAACTACCTGGTGGCTTGCCCGGACACGGGCGAGGCCCTGGCCATCGACCCGCTGGACCATGAGAAGACGCTGGCCACGGCACGGGTCAAGGGCTGGCAGATCACGCAGATCCTGAACACCCATGAGCACCACGACCACACCGGTGGCAACGCAGCCGTGGTGGCCGCGACCGGGGCGAAGGTGATCGCGCACCACAAGGCCGCCGGCGCGATCCAGGGCGTGGACCGCGGCGTGAAAGCGGGCGACATCATCAAGGTGGGCAAGCGCATCGAGCTGGAATGCCTGGACACGCCCGGCCACACCATGTGCCACATCTGCCTGCGTTCGCATACCGACCAGCCGGCGCTGTTCTCCGGCGACACGCTGTTCAACGCGGGCGCCGGCAACGTGCACAACGGCGGCAACGTCAACGACATGTACACGACCTTCGCCAACCAGATTGCGAAATTGCCGGGCAACACGCTGGTGTACCCGGGGCACGACTACCTGGAAAACAACCTGAAGTTCACGCTGTCGCGCGAACCGGCAAATGAAGCGGCAAAGGCGATGTTGCCGCAGGCCACCGGGCACGATCCGGCGAAGGCCCATGTCACGACGCTGGACGAGGAAAAGGCGATCAACACCTTCATGCGGCTGGACAATGCCGGTGTGATCGCGCGCTTGCGCGAGGACTTTCCGGAACTGCCGGTGCAACCCGATGCGAAGACCGTTTTCACCAAGTTGCGCGAACTGCGCAACAAGTGGTGAAAGCGGGAGGGGTCACGCCGGCAAGCGGAGAGTCTCGGCCCTTCAGGCCGATGCGGGCGGCTTGAAGTCCGACAGCGGGATGAGGCCCTGGTCGCCGTCCTCGTAAAGGACATGGGCGATTTCGCCGTTGGCGATCCAGCAGGCCTTGAACGACTGGCCTTCCACCACGGCGTTGGCATCGCGCAGCTGCTCACGGTAGGCCGGCTTGATGCGCGCGAGCACTTGCTCGTTCTTGCAGGGGCTGTCGGACAGCCGGATCTGGTCGCTGCCGTTGCGGGCCACCAGTTCGTCGGCCAGCGCGGGTGCCGCAATCAGGGCCGCGGCGCAAAGAAGAGCAATTCTCATGAAAGACTCCGGTGTTTTGGTGGGCACAACGGTGTTGCGCCTCGATTCCATGCTGCGCCCGGCGCTGGCTCGGCCTTGTAGGACCCGCGCGTCTGGCCGGGTCATCGCCTGCCTTGCCTTGCTGCCGTCGCCGGGCTCTAATCCATGCCCATGAAGAGCTTCTTCCAGGCCCCGTCGGTGCAGATCGTGCTGTGCCTGCTGGCGTTCTGGTGGCTGGCCTCCAAGGGCGGCCCGCTGGCCATCGTGTGGTTTTCGCCGTTGCTGGGGGCGGCGATCTGCTACCCCATCTACAACCTCATTGCCAACATCCGCCATGGCGTGCGCTCGCACATCTGGTTGCCGGTGCATGGGAACCACTACGTGTTCAAGGGCATCACCGTGCATGTGCTGGAAGACGACGACTACTGCCGCTGGATCAGCGTGGCCGACATGCAGAAGATCGCCGGTGTCACGGCGAGCGAGCGGGCGCTGGAGGTGACTTACCCGGAGCGGTTCAAGCGCATGGGCAGCCCCGAGCGGGCACACCTGCGGGACGACGCGCTCGTCGAACACCTGGCCAAGGAGAGCAACCCGGTCGCGCTGCGCTTTCGCACCTGGGCCGACCGCGACATTTCCATGCCCGGGCAGAAAATCCGCAGAAGCCGGAACATCCGCCCCGACCCGCCCTACGCCGATTGAAGTTCACAGCAGCCAGGCCGGCCGCACCATCAGGACCACGCCGGTCACGACCGACACGGCGCCGACCACCCATGCGACGCGAGCCCCCGGCGGCGCAAGCCGTTCGGCAGTGATCGCCGCCGCCACGAAGGCCATGGCCCACAGGTCCATCACCCCGATCACCAGCAGGATCGCCGTCAGGCCGGCACAGGCGCGGCTGCACCGCAGGCCCAGGCGCACGCCATAGCGCCATGCCATGGCGGCGGTCGAGGGAACCCGCGCTTCGTGCCACACACCCGGCCGGCAACAGGCCAGGTGATGCGCCTTCGATGCGGTGAACTGGAAAGCGCCGGCCAGCAGCACCACCATCGCCCCTGCCACGGGAACAGCCTGTGCCATCGTGGGGACCTGCATCAGCGCCTGCGCAAAGGCGGCGCCCGCCGCAAACACCAGCAGGCCGATCGCCGTCCACACGGACAGGTAGGCCGCGCCCGCCAGTGCGACGAGCCCGGCACGCCGGGGCACGCCCAGCTCCTGCAGCGCCGCGCCGAAGCGCCAGAGCACGGGCACGAGTGACGGCAGCATCATCGCGGCCATCATCACCGCCCACATGCCGATGAAGTGGGCTGCGGCGCCGGCCCAGGTCTGCCCGCACAACATCGGCACCCATGCCATGGACAGCGTCCAGCCGCCCGGCATGGGGACCTCAGGCACAGCAAGCGGCGCCGGCGGCGCTCTTCACGTCCTCGTACTCGTCATGGCGGCGCCACCAGATGCCGGTCTCGTTGCGGCCCAGGGGCGCGCGGTCCAGCCACGGGTACATGCCCCAGATGCCGTCGACGCCGCGCGAGTAGCTGGAGTACGTGTGGTAGATCTTGCCGTCCTGGCGCACGAACGCGCTCATCCCCGGGCGCTCGCGCGTGTAGGTGGCGACGTCTGTGCCGGTTGTCGCCGCGATCTGCGCGACCGGTCCTTCGCCGCCCTTGGTCAGCGCGTCGCCGATGCCGCGCTTTGTCAACGCCGGCTCGCGCCGGAAGTTGTATTCGATGCCGGCCTGCTGCTGCTGTTCGTTGAACGACACGCCGAAGTCGAAATTGAAATCGCTGCCGAACGACGATGCCCACGGGAAGTTCCAGCCCATGCGCTTCCTGTATGCCTGCAGCTTCGCCAGCGGCGCGCGCGAGACCGCCGACAGCGCGACGTCGTGATTCGCGAGGTGGACGGCAACGCCGTTGAAGCCGTCCGCGATGGACGAGCAGGAAGGGCAACCCGCCGTGTACTCCGGCCCGAACATGAAGTGGTAAACCACCAGCTGCGAACGCCCCTGGAACAGGTCTTCCAGCGAAGCCTGGCCGTTCTCGGTGTCGAAGCGGTAGTCCTTGTCGAGGCGCACCCACGGCAGTTGCTGCCGCTGCTGCGCCACCGCGTCGCTGCGGCGCGTCAGCTCCTTCTCCGCGGCCAGCAGCTCCAGCCGCGCGGCCAGCCACTCCTCGCGTGTCCCGGTTCGGTGTTCATTCATGGCTCACTCCTTTCGTTGGTTGGTGATCGAGCACGGGCTTATAGTAGGAACGATCATGCGAAGGGTGAGAGTGACAAGTGTGGCGGGATTCCCTTGGACTCGCTGATCACGGCGGCGGCGCTGGCGCTCGCGGCCGGTGATGTTTTCGGTGCGCTCAATCGCGTCGCGTTGCGCGACGACCCACCCGCGCT
>DATHWV010000034.1:0-9168 GCA_035460205.1 Ramlibacter sp. | reverse complement strand
TGGTCGGCTCCAGCGGCGGCGCGACGGCAGCGGAGGAAGTGAACTTCCGCAACCCGCCGGCCGGTGTCTTCACCGTGCGCGTGGTCGGGTTTGCGGTGCCCTCGGGCGCGGCGAACTTCAACCTGTTCAGCTGGGTCTTGGGCAGCACCAGCGCGGGCAACATGACCGTGACCGCACCGGCAACGGCCACGACCGGCCAGACTGGCACGATCACCGTGACAACCAGCGGGTTGACCGCCGGCACCAAGTACATGGGCTCCGTGGCCTATGGCGGCACGACGAACCTGCCGAACCCGACGATCGTGCGCGTCGATCCATAAGGACGGCACGCTCCAGCAAAAAGCCCGGCGATGCCGGGCTTTTTTTCGTCGCTACTTCTTGCTGTCGGGAAGCGGCTCTTGCGCCCGGCCCGGCGGGCAAAGGACGAGCCCGCCGCGTTCGCCGGCACGGTAGTCCCAGACTTCCTTGCCCACCTTCAGGCGCACCCGAAAGCCCGGCACCAGCGCCTGCGTGTACATCATGTCGGGCTTCGGGCAGCCGAGGCTGACATCGGGCCAGGTGACGCTTTCGGCGGAGACCACGGCAAGCTGCGCGGCGGGCAAGCCCGAGCGTTGCGCGGCGTCGGCGCGCGCGGCGGCGACCGTGGCCTTCAAGTCAGCTTGTGCGTGCGTCGGCATGGTCACCAAAAGGGCTGCAAGGACAATGGCAAAGCGCATCATCGATCCATCCTGCCATGAAAAAGGCCGCCCGCAGGCGGCCTTTTGTGACATGGATTGCGGATCAAGCCCGCAATGACAAGCCTTTACTTCTTCTCGCCGCCCGGCACCTTGCCGTCCACGCCCTTGACGTAGAAGTTGACGCCGCCCAGGAACTTGTCGTCGGCGACCGCGTCCTTGGCCACCTGCACCTTGCCGGTGTTGTCGGTGATCGGGCCCTTCCAGATGGAGAAGCTGCCGTCCTTCAGGCCGGCCTTCACTTCGTCGATCTTCTTCTTGGTCTCGTCCGGCACGTCGGCGGCGATGGAGACCATGTCGATCGCGCCTTCCTTGACGCCCCACCAGGTCTGGCCGGTCGCCCACTTGCCTTCCAGCGCATCACGCGTGGCCTTCACGTAGTACGGCGACCAGTTGATGATGGCCGAGCCCAGGTGGGCCTTGGGACCATAGGAGGTCATGTCGCTGTCCCAGCCGAAAGCGCGCTTGCCCATCTTCTCGGCGGTCTGCAGCACGGCGGACGAGTCGGTGTTCTGGAACAGCACGTCGGCGCCGCCGTTGATCAGCGAGGTGGCCGCTTCGGTTTCCTTCGGGGGGCTGAACCATTCGTTGACCCAGACCACCTTGGTCTTGATCTTCGGGTTCACGGACTGGGCGCCCAGCGTGAAGCTGTTGATGTTGCGGATCACTTCGGGGATCGGCACCGAGCCCACCACGCCCAGCGTGTTGGTCTTGGTCATCTTGCCCGCGATCACGCCGGCCATGTACGCGCCTTCGTAGGTGCGGCTGTCATAGGTGCGCATGTTCTCGGCGGTCTTGTAGCCGGTGGCATGCTCGAACTTGACGGCCTTGCTGTCGGCGGCGACCTTGAGCATGGGCTCCATGTAGCCGAAGGTGGTGCCGAAGATCAGCTTGTTGCCCTGGCCCACCATGTCGCGGATCACGCGCTCGGCGTCGGCCGACTCGGGCACCTTCTCGACGAAGCTCGTGACGACCTTGTCGCCGAATTCCTTCTCGATCGCCTTGCGGCCGTTGTCGTGCGCGAAGGTCCAGCCGCCGTCGCCCACCGGGCCGACGTAGGCAAAGGCAATCTTGAGCGGCTCGGGCTTGGGCGCGGGGGCCGGGGCCGAAGCGACCGGGGCGGGCGCGGCGGGGGGCGCCTCGCTCTTGCCGCAGCCCACCAGGGCCGTGGCAGCGAGCGCGGAAAGCGTCGCCAGTTTCAACATCGAGCGTTTCTTCAGGTCTGTCATGACGGGTCCTTCTCCGGGGTGGTTTGGCAAAGTGGTGATTATGAGCCGGGATAAAACGGCTTGCCCAGCGAGGCGGGCATGTTGATACGGATCCAGGCCGGGTTGCGCGAGATCAGCGCCAGCACGACGATGGTGGCAATGTAGGGCAGCATCGACAGGAACTGGCTGGGGATGTCCACGCCGATCCCCTGGAAATGGAACTGCAGCATCGTGACGCCGCCGAACAGGTAGGCACCCATCAGCACCCGGGCCGGCCGCCAGGTGGCGAAGGTTGTGAGCGCCAGGGCGATCCAGCCTTTGCCGGCCACCATGCCTTCCACCCACAGCGGCGTGTAGATCACGGCGATGTAGGCGCCGCCCAGACCGCACAGGGCGCCGCCCGCGATCACGGCGGCCAGGCGGATCCGTCGCACCGGGTAGCCCAGCGCATGCGCCGACTCCGGCGACTCGCCCACCGAGCGCAGGACCAGGCCGGTGCGCGAGCGGTAGAGGAACCAGATCAGCCAGGCCACCAGGGCGATCGCCAGGTAGACCATGGGGTGCTGGCGAAACAGGGCCGGCCCGAGCAGCGGGATGTCGCCGAACAGCGGGATCGAGAAGTGCGGCCGCTCGGGCAGCTTTTCCTGCACGTACTTGATGCCGGCGAAGGCCGAGAAGCCCGCACCGAACAGGCTGAGCGCCAGGCCGGTGGCGTACTGGTTGGTGTTGAGCCAGATGACCAGCGCGCCGAAGATGGCGGCGAGCAGCGCACCGGCACCCATGCCGGCGGCGAAGCCCAGCCAGTCGTTGCCGGTGTGGACCACGGTGGCGAAACCGGCGACAGCGGCGCACAGCATCATGCCCTCGGCGCCCAGGTTGACGATGCCGGCTTTCTCGTTGATCAACAGGCCGAGCGCGGCGAGCGCCAGCACGGTGCCCGCGTTGAGCGTGGCGGCCAGGAGCAGTGCGTAGGATTCCATCAGGTCGCTTCCTTCAACTGGGGCGCTGCGGTGAACCGCAGGCGGTAAGCCATCAAGGTGTCGCAGGCCAGCAGCGTGAAGAGCAGCAGGCCCTGGAACACGCCGGTCAGCGACTTGGGCAAGCCCAGGCGCGACTGCGCCAGCTCACCACCGATGTAGAACATGCTCATCAGGATCGCGGAGAACACCATGCCGACCGGATGCAGGCGGCCCACGAAGGCCACGATGATGGCGGCGAAGCCGTAGCCCGCCGGAACGTGCGGGGTCAGCTGGCCCAGCGGGCCGGCCACTTCCAGCGCGCCGGCCAGCCCGGCCGCGCCGCCGGAGATCATCAGCGCGGTCCACAGCGCCTTGCGCGAGGAGAAGCCTGCGTAGCGCGCCGCCGCCGGGGCCAGGCCGCCCACTTGCTGCGCAAAGCCGGCACGCGTGCGGAACAGGAAGATCCACAACCCGGCGGCACCGGCCAGTGCGATCACCAGCCCGATGCTCACGCGCGAGCCTTGCAGCAGGCGCGGGATCTGGGTCACGGCCTCGAAGGTCTTGGTCTGCGGGAAGTTGTAGCCGCCCGGGTCCTTCCACGGCCCGTACACCAGGTAGCTGAGCACCATGTCGGCGACGTAGACCAGCATCAGGCTGACCAGGATCTCGTTGGCATTGAAGCGGTCGCGCAACAACGCCGTGATACCGGCCCAGGCCATGCCGCCCAGCATGCCGGCCAGCACGATGGCCAGCACGATCCAGCGGCTGGAGTCCTTGTCCGCCAGCAGCGCCACGCCGCCGGCCACCACGGCGCCGATGATGAACTGGCCCTCGGCGCCGATGTTCCAGACGTTGGAGCGGAAGCACACCGCCAACCCCAGCGCGATGATGAGCAACGGCGTTGCCTTGACCATCAACTCACCCAGCGCATACGGCGACTTGATCGGCTCCCAGAAGAAAACCTGCAGGCCCTTGACCGGGTCCTTGCCGAGGGCAACGAAAAGGATCACGCCGATCACGATGGTGACCACCAGCGCCAGCAACGGCGACGCGACGCTCCAGAACTGCGAGGCTTGCGGGCGGGGTTCGAGCTTAAGCATGGTTCTTTCCTCCTTCTCCTTCTTCTTCCCCCCTCCCCCTTTGGGGGAGGGTTGGGGTGGGGGCTTCTCTCAAGGGATGAACGACCCACAAGCCGCTCATCCACTCGCCAATCAGGGAAACCGTCGCGCGGCTGCGCTCGATCGCGGGCGACAGCCGGCCCTTGGCAATGACGTGCAGCCGGTCGCTGATCTCGAACAGCTCGTCCAGTTCTTCGCTCACCACCAGCACGGCGCAGCCGGCGTCGCGCAAGGCAAGGATGGCGCCGCGGATCTGCGCAGCGGCGCCCACGTCCACGCCCCAGGTCGGCTGCGACACGATCAGCAGTTTGGGATTGGCGTCGATCTCGCGGCCGACGATGAACTTCTGCAGGTTGCCGCCCGACAGCGACTTGGCCGCCGCATTCGGGCCGCCGGCCTTGACGTTGAAGCGCTCGATGATGGCCTGCGCGTGCTGCTGCAGCTTCCTGACGTTGATCCAGCCGCTCTTGCCGATGGAGTCGGTGCGCGTGAGCATGAGGTTGTGCGCCAGGCCGAGTGTGGGCACGGCGCCGCGGCCGAGTCGCTCCTCGGGTACGAAGTGCAGCCCCAGGTGGCGGCGATGCGCCGGGCCATAGCGGCCCACGGGCTTGCCCGCGACCTGGATCGCCTCGTGCTGCGCGCGCCGGTCCTCGCCGGACAGCGCATACAGCAGCTCGCGCTGGCCGTTGCCGGATACGCCGGCGATGCCCACGACTTCGCCGGCACGCACCTCCAGCGACACGCCGTCCAGGTCGATGCCGAACTGGTCTTCTCGCTGCAGGTGCAAGTCGCGCACCGACAGCACGACGTCCCCAGGCTGGCGGTCGTGGTGGTCCAGCTGCGGCGGCTCGGCGCCGATCATCAGGCGCGACAACGACGCGTTGGATTCGACCTGCGGGTTGCACACGCCGGTGACCTTGCCGCCACGCAGCACGGTGCAGGCGGTGCACAGCTCACGGATCTCGTGCAGCTTGTGGCTGATGTACAGGATGCTGCAGCCTTCGCTGGCCAGCTTCTTCAGCACCACGAACAGCTTCTCCACCGCCTGCGGTGTCAGCACCGAAGTCGGCTCGTCGAGAATCAGCAGCTTGGGGTTGGTGAGCAGCGCGCGGATGATCTCCACCCGCTGCATTTCGCCGACCGACAGCGTGTGCACCGGCCGCGCCGGGTCGAGGTCGAGGCCGTATTCGCCAGCCTTGGCGGTGATGCTGTGCGTGACCTGGTTGAGCGTGAGGCTCTTGTCCAGGCCCAGCCAGACGTTCTCCGCCACCGTGAGCGTATCGAACAGGCTGAAGTGCTGGAACACCATGCTGATGCCCAGCGCCCGCGCTTCCTGCGGGTTGCGGATGTGCACGGGCTGGCCGTTCCACAGCACGCTGCCCTCGTCGGGCTTGACGCTGCCGTAGATGATCTTCATCAGCGTGGACTTGCCGGCGCCGTTCTCGCCCAGCACGGCGTGGATCTCGCCGGGCTGGACGGTGAGCGACACATCACTGTTGGCTACCACCGCCGGGTAGCGCTTGGTGATGTGCGCGAGTTGGAGTCTGGGAATCACTGCGTTTGTCTCTTTATGAATAGTTATTGGGTCACCGCGGAACCGGCTTTGCCGGGCCGCTGGTGGCGCCCCCTTGAGGGGGAGGCGCCGTAGGCGCTTCGGGGGGGAACTTTGACCTCAGTGCAGCTGCCACGTCCCTGACCTGCTCGCGCAACCACTTCGCCGAGGCCGACGCATGGGTGCGTTCGTGCCACAGCTGGTAGTACAGGAGCTGGGGAAAGTCGATGGGGCATTCGAGGATCTTCACGGGCAGGTGGGCGAAGCGCTCGCAGTACTGGCGTCCGGTGGTCATCACCAGCAAGCTCGATGCCACCATGGCGGGGATCAGCCCGAAGTGGGGGCAGCGGGCGGTGATGTTGCGCGCCAGGCCCAGGCCTTCCAGGTGTTCGTCGATCACGCCGCGCGCACCGGGGTGGGTTGGCGTGGGCGCGATGTGTTCCGCGCCCAGCCAGTCGGCCTGGTCCCAGCCGCGCTTGGCCGCGGGGTGGTCCCTGGACACCAGGCACACCACCTCGTCGGCGAACAGCTTGCCCAGGTGCAGGTCCTCCGGGGGCTTGAGCCAGTTGCCCACCACCACATCGACTTCGCCCAGCGCCAGGTGCGCGTGGTAGTCGGCGTCGCCCGAGAGCGGGTGGATTTCGATGTGGCACATCGGCGCCTGCTGCTTGATCTGGGCGACCAGCCGGGGCAGGAAATGCGGGTCCAGGTAATCGCTGGCAGCAACGCGGAAGGTGTTGGCGGCGCTCTTGGCTTCGAAGGCGCGGGCGCCGCTGAACAGTGCTTCGGCGGCACGCAAAATGCTGGCACTGGGCTCGATCATGCGCAGGCCGGCGTCGGTGGGCACCATGCCGGAGCCGGAGCGCACCAAAAGCGGGTCGCCCGACAGGTCACGCAGCCGCTTCAGCGCGGCCGAAACGGCGGGCTGGTACATGCCCAGGCGGAGGGCGGCTCGGGAGACACTGCGTTCAGTCAACACGGTATGCAAGACCCTGATCAAGTGGAGGTCTATCTTGTCGAAAAGAGCTTGATCTCTCATACCTTGGCCTGCATTCTTCTCATACGAAGCGCCTTATGTTGCGGTGCGGCCCCCTCTTTATCCTCCCCATGACCTGCACTTGAAGTGCAAATCAACCATACTGGGTTTCATGGATTCGAAGACGATCAGATTCATCCGCCGCGGCGAGCCTGTCTCGCTGGGCAATGTACCACCCGACCGCACGCTGTTGGAAGTGTTGCGGGAGGACCTGGCGTGCACCGGCACCAAGGAAGGCTGCGGCGAAGGCGACTGTGGCGCCTGCACCGTCGTGCTGGGCGAACTGGAGGGCGATGCCATCCGCTACCGCGCCATCAACAGCTGCATTCGCCTCGCCCATTCGGTTGACGG
The DNA here is from genome assembly GCA_035460205.1 of Ramlibacter sp. Classification (GTDB taxonomy): domain Bacteria; phylum Pseudomonadota; class Gammaproteobacteria; order Burkholderiales; family Burkholderiaceae_C; genus Ramlibacter. The sequence continues at coordinate 2,210 of DATHWV010000034.1, read as the reverse complement.
CATGGCGTTGTGGACGGTGGAAGACCTGGCCGGCGACGACGGCAGCTTGCACCCCGCGCAGGAGGCCATGGTGCAGTGCCACGGCTCGCAATGCGGCTTCTGCACGCCGGGCTTCGTGATGAGCCTTTTCGGCATGTACCAAAACCATGTGTGTCAGGGCAACGCCATCACGCGCGAACTGGCGCAGGAAGAACTCTCGGGCAACCTGTGCCGCTGCACCGGCTACCGGCCGATCATCGATGCGGCACAACAGATGGCAGAACTGCCGGCCGTCGCCGTGGACGAAGCAAAGCTGAAGCAGCAGCTCAAACGGCTGGCGCCCGTGCCTGAATTGCCGGTCATCCCTTCCTATCTCTCACCGAAGACACTGCAAGGGTTGCTGGCGGATCGCGCGGCTTTTCCGCAGGCCCAGATCGTCGCGGGTTGCACCGACGTCGGCCTGTGGGTGACGAAGCTGCACATGAAGTTCGACAAGGTGCTGGACGTGACCGGTGTCGCGGAGTTGAAACGCGTGGAACGGTACGAGCACCACATCGCCATCGGCGCGGCGGTCACGCTCACCGATGCGTTCGACGCGCTCGTGGCCGAGCGCCCGCAACTCAAGACCTTCGCCAACCGCTTTGCCGGCCTGCCGGTGCGCAACTCCGGCACGCTGGGTGGCAACGTGGCCAACGGCTCGCCCATCGGCGACTCCATGCCGCTCCTGATTGCATTGGGTGCGAGTGTCGTCCTGATGAGCCGGCGCGGCCACCGCGAAATGCCCCTGGAGGATTTCTACACCGGCTACCGCAAGAACCGGCTGGCCGCGGATGAAGTGCTGGCCTGGGTGAAGGTGCCACGGCCGGTCGCAGGCGAGTTCCTGCGGGCGTACAAGATCTCCAAGCGCTATGACGATGACATCTCTGCCGTGTGCCTGGTGCTGAACATGCACAGGCAGGGCAAGGTGATCACGAAAATTGGCATTGGCGTGGGCGGTGTGGCCGCAACGCCGGTGCGGGCAACGCAGGCCGAAGGCTTCCTTTTGGATCGCGAGTGGACGGCCGAGGCGGCACGGGAAACCGGGAAGCTGTTGCGCGCCGAGTTCCAGCCCATCTCCGACATGCGCGCCTCGGCCGCCTACCGCAGCGAGGTGCTGGGCAACCTGGTGCAGCGCTTCTGGCTGGAAAGCCAGGGCATGAAGGGCATCAACCTGGAGTCTGTCATCCCGGACTTGATCCGGGATCCATGGATTGCGGGTCAAGCCCGCAATGACAACGCCGGGAGTCGCGCATGAACATGCGCCAGAAGGAATTCACTTCCGCCACCGGCGGTGGCCCCGGTGGCGCCGCCGATGCGGGTGAGCGCAACCTGGCGCCTGCCACGCATTCACCGCACGCGGCCACGTCGTCCGGCCCCGCAGCCGGCGTATCGCGCCCGCATGAAAGCGCTCGCGCGCAGGTCGCCGGCACGGCGACCTACGTCGACGACATTCCCGAGATCAAGGGCACGCTGCACGCGGCGCCCATCCTGTCCAACGTGGCCCACGGTCGCCTGCTGGGCGTGGACACTTCGGCCGCGCTGGCAATGGCCGGCGTGCGCGGCGTGGTGCTGGCCGAGGACATTCCCGGTGACCCGATGCTGGCCACGTATGTGCATGACGAACCGGTATTCGCACGCGACAAGGTCGAGCACATCGGCCAGGTCGTCGGGCTGGTGGTGGCCGACACGGTGATGCAGGCGCGCCGCGCTGCCCGCAAGGTGCAGTTGCGCATCGAAGCCCTCAAGCCCTTGCTCAGCCCGCGCGATGCGCACGCCGCGCAAAGCTATGTGCTGCCTGCGGTCACGGTGCGCCGTGGCGAGCCGGAGGCCGCGATGGCGCGATCGCCGCACCGCCTGTCGGGCCAGCTCGAAGTCGGCGGCCAGGAACACTTCTACCTCGAAGGCCAGGTCGCCTATGCGCTGCCGCTGGAGCAGGACCAGTGGTGGGTCTATGCCAGCACGCAGCATCCGGGCGAGATCCAGCACTGGGTCGCGCATGCGCTGGGGCTGGAGAACAACGCCGTGACGGTCGAGTGCCGGCGCATGGGCGGTGGCTTCGGCGGCAAGGAAACGCAGGCCGGTCACCTCGCCGTCTGGGCGGCACTGGCGGCGCGCAAGTTCAAGCGGCCTGTGAAGATGCGGCTGGACCGCGACGACGACTTCATGGTCACCGGCAAGCGCCACCCCTTCGC
>DATHWV010000033.1:0-3296 GCA_035460205.1 Ramlibacter sp. | reverse complement strand
TCCAGGCGGTTCAGGCGCTCCAGCGTGCGGTCGGCCGCACCGGCCGGCAGCGGCTTGTGTGCCTTGCTGCCCTTGGCGAATTCGACGATGTGGTTGCCGGCGGCGCGCCCGAAGACCAGCAGGTCCAGCAGCGAGTTGGTGCCCAGGCGGTTGGCGCCGTGCACGCTGACGCAGGAGCATTCGCCCACCGCGTAAAGGCCGTTCACCACGGCGTTGTGGTTGTCGCCCTGCTGGGTGACGACCTGGCCGTTGATGTTGGTCGGGATGCCACCCATCTGGTAGTGGATCGTCGGCACCACGGGAATCGGTTCCTTGGTGATGTCGACGTTGGCGAAGTTCACGCCGATCTCGTACACCGAAGGCAGGCGCTTGTGGATGGTCTCGGCGCCCAGGTGGTCGAGCTTGAGCAGCACGTAGTCCTTGTTGGGGCCACAACCGCGGCCTTCCTTGATTTCCTGGTCCATCGAGCGCGACACGAAGTCGCGCGGCGCCAGGTCCTTCAAGGTGGGCGCATAGCGCTCCATGAAGCGCTCGCCGTTGCTGTTCAACAGGATGGCGCCTTCGCCGCGGCAGCCTTCGGTCAGCAGCACGCCCGCGCCGGCCACGCCGGTGGGGTGGAACTGCCAGAACTCCATGTCTTCCAGCGGGATGCCGGCGCGCGCCGCCATGCCCAGGCCATCACCTGTGTTGATGAAGGCGTTGGTGGACGCGGCAAAGATGCGGCCTGCGCCGCCGGTGGCCAGCAGCGTGGTCTTGGCTTCCAGGATGTGCAGGTCGCCGGTTTCCATTTCCAGGGCCGTCACCCCGACCACGTCACCGTCGGCGTCGCGGATCAGGTCCAGTGCCATCCACTCGACGAAGAAACTGGTCTTGGCCTTGACGTTCTGCTGGTACAGCGTGTGCAGCATGGCGTGGCCGGTGCGGTCGGCCGCGGCGCACGCGCGCTGCACGGGCTTCTCGCCGTAGTTGGCGGTGTGGCCGCCGAAGGGGCGTTGGTAGATGGTGCCGTCGGGGTTGCGGTCGAACGGCATGCCCATGTGCTCGAGGTCGTACACGACCTTGGGCGCTTCACGGCACATGAACTCGATGGCGTCCTGGTCACCCAGCCAGTCCGAGCCCTTGACGGTGTCGTAGAAGTGGTAGTGCCAGTTGTCCTCGGACATGTTGCCCAGCGACGCGCCGATCCCGCCTTGCGCCGCCACGGTGTGCGAGCGGGTGGGGAACACCTTGGACAGCACGGCGACGTTCAGGCCCGCGCGCGCGAGTTGCAGCGAAGCGCGCATGCCGGAGCCGCCGGCGCCGACGATCACGACGTCGAACTTGCGCTTGGTGATATTGCTGGAGGTATACGACATCAGAGCCTCCAGAGCACTTGGATGGCCCAGCCGGCACACGCCGTGAGCCAGACGATGGTGAAGACCTGCAGCGCGAGGCGCATCCACACCGGCTTGACGTAGTCCATCAGGACGTCGCGCATGCCGACCCACACATGCCAGAGCAGCGAGGCGATGACGGAGAAGGTCAGCACCTTCATCCATTGCGACGCGAAGATGCCGGCCCACTTGTCGTAGCCGATGGGGCCGCGCGAGAAGATGACCTGCGCCAGCACGAGCAGCGTGAAGATCGCCATGATGCCGGCCGTCACGCGCTGGCTGAGCCAGTCACGCAGGCCGTAATGCGCGCCGACGACGATGCGCTTGGATCCGTAATTCACAGACATTGTTGGGTGCCTCTTGTTGTTCTGTACTTAGTAAAGGCCGAACAGCTTCGCGCCGAGCACGAGCGTCAGCAGGACGCTGGCGGCCAGCGTGAAAACGGCGGACTTCGAGCCGAATTCCTTCGTCACCGCCGCATGGCTCACGTCCATCCAGAGGTGGCGCAGGCCGGCGATGAAGTGGTGCAGGTAGGCCCAGATCAACGCCAGCGCGACCAGCTTCACCAGGAAGCCGGGGATGAACCACAGGCCGACGTTGAACGCGGCGCGGAACTTGGCGAAGGAGATTTCGGAGGAGACCGAGGTGTCGAACATCCAGATGATGAACGGCATCAGCACGAACATCAGCACGCCGCTCACGCGGTGCAGGATGGAGACGATGCCGGCGGCCGGCAATCGGTAGGAGGGAAGGTCCGTCAGCGCGTTGATATTGCGGAATTCCGGCCGCTTCTTGGCTAGCTCTGTCATGGCGTGACTTTCATTCTTGGTATGCAGACAACCCAAAATTCTATTGCAACGCACCAAACTGACACGGAACCTTCAAATATCCGGCGCGCGGCCGATTTAGTTCAACTCGTTGCGGTAGTGGTGGCTGTCGGTGCGGTACAGGCCGCGGCGCAACTCCATCGGCACGTCGTTGTAGGTGTAGGCGACCCGCTCGACGCTCAGCAAGGGCGTGTCCTGCTCCACTTTCAATAGCAAGGCCTGTTGCGCATCGGGCGCGACGGCGCGGATCTTTTCCTCGGCGCGGACCATGCGCACGCCGAATTCGACTTCGTACATCGCATAGGTCGGTCCCTGGTAGCCGGCCATCTGCTCGGCGGAGAGGCCTTTGAAAGTGCTCCCGGGCAGCCACATGTCTTCCAGGATCGTGGGCACGCTGGCGAAGGACAGCACCCGCCGCACCTGCACGACCGGGTCGCCCGACCGCAGGCCCAGGGCTCGCGCCACGTCCGCGGTGGCGCGCACGCGCTTGCACTCCAGCACTTCGCGATGGGCCGGGCCCTCGCGGTCCAGGCTGCCACCATCGGGCATCAGCTTGAGGAAGCGGTACTGGACGTGCTGCTCGGAGTGGGTGGCGACAAATGTGCCCTTGCCCTGGCGGCGCACCACCAGGTTCTCGGCGGCGAGTTCGTCGATGGCCTTGCGCACCGTGCCCTGGCTCACGCGAAAGCGTGCGGCCAGGTCGATCTCGCTGGGGATCGCCTCGCCCGGTTTCCATTCGCCGGCCTGCAGGCTTTGCAGGATCAGCACCTTGATCTGCTGGTACAGCGGGCTGAAGGCCGGAGTCGCCGGCACTTGCGCATCGGCATCGGCCACGCCGTTTTCGGCGGATGAGGGGGGCGTCTGGGCCATCGCAGTCAGCGTGCGTTCAGGGTGTTGGGGGGTCTTGAAAATCACCCCAATCATATCTTATATAAGACATAAGACAAATTGACTGCCTAGGGTTTTCGAGAGTAAACTTCGCGGTTCCCGGCATGGCTGTGCCGCCCTCGCGCGCCGCATGCAATCGGACCCGTTTCACAACTCACGTTTTCGGAGATTCCCATGAGCAAAAAGCCCGTCCGCGTTGCCGTCACCG
>DATHWV010000032.1:0-1754 GCA_035460205.1 Ramlibacter sp. | reverse complement strand
GCGCCGCAAGGCACGGCCAAGAACTGGCGCGTGTACCGAAGCCGCTTCATCGACCCGATCCGCATCCGCGCCGGCGTGAAGTTCTGGCAGGACAACCAGGCGGCGCTGGAGCGGGCGGAAAAGGAATACGGCGTCCCTGCCGAGGTCGTGGTCGGCATCGTCGGCGTGGAAACCATCTACGGACAGCAGATGGGCAACTTCCGGGTGATCGATGCGCTTGCGACGCTGGCGTTCAACTTTCCCGACGCCCATCCGCGCGCTGCCGAGCGCAGCGCGTACTTCCGCGGCGAGCTGGAACAGTTCCTGGTCTCGCAAAGGCAGATGAAGGCCGACCCGCTCAAGCCGCTGGGCAGCTACGCCGGCGCTATGGGCATGCCGCAGTTCATGCCGACAAGCTGGGCCAAATGGGCGGTGGACTTCGACGGCGACGGCCGCATCGACCTGGCGAACAGCCCCGCCGACGTCATCGGCTCGGTGGCCAACTATTTCCGCAGCTATGGCTGGCAAACCGGCCTGCCTACGCACTACCCGGTCGCGTTTGATTTGGAGAAACTGGACAAGGAGGCGCTGCTCGCGCCGGATATCCTGCCGACCTTCACCGTCACCAGTTTCACGGGCAAGGGCGCCATACTCGAAGGCGCAGCGCTGGAACACAAGGGGCCGCTCGCGCTGGTGGAACTGCAGAACGGCGATGCCGAACCCCAGTACGTCGCCGGCACCGAGAATTTCTACGTGATCACACGCTACAACTGGTCGAGCTACTACGCCATGGCGGTGATCGAGCTGGGCCGCGAAGTCAGGGAGGCGCTGGCAACGGCGCGCGCGTCATGAACGACGGCGTGCAGCAGTGGGAAAGGGCCTGGCAGGCACTCGGCCAACCGGCCGACCCCGTCCTGCGCGACCAGCTCGTCGCCCGCTGGGGCGAGCCGCATCGCTGCTATCACTCGCTGCACCACCTGCACGAGTGCCTCGACCTCTTCGACCAGGTGTGGGGCCTGGCGCAGCGCCCCGGCGAAGTAGCGCTGGCGCTGTGGTTCCACGACGCTTTCTACGACCCGCAACGCAGCGACAACGAAGAGCGCAGCGCGCAATGGGCCCATGGCAGCGTGATGCGTTCGGGGCTTCTGCCGGAGGTGGCGGACCGCGTCCACGCGCTGGTGATGGCGACCCGCCACCAGGCGCCGCCCGAAGGCGCCGACACGCAGTTGCTGGTGGACGTGGACCTGGCGCCGCTGGGCGCACCGGATCGCGAGTTCGACGAATCCAGCGCGCAAATCCGCGTTGAATATGGGCATGTGCCGGAGGCGCAATACCGTACCGGCCGGATCGGGGTGCTGCAACGCTTCCTCGACCGGCCGCGCCTGTACAACACGGCGCACTTCTACGCGCTGCTGGAGACCCGGGCGCGCAACAACCTCAAGCGCGAAATCGCCAGCCTGGCAGGCTAGTTGTCATGCCGGACTTGAGCCGGCATCCATTCCTCGCGCGCCTGTTTGTGGTTTCTTTCCATCACGGTCCGGGAGCACCGGGGGCCGGTTTCACTCCTGTCCCCCGCCGGCGGGAGGCCGGCTCCTCCTTTACCTCGCGAAACCGGCCCCCGACACTCCCGGACCTTGGAGTGCGCGGGAGTTCACTTCACGCATGCCACGAGGGTGCGGGGTGGTGGGTACCCTGCGCCCGCAAGTAAAGGAGGAGCCGGCCCTCCCGGCCGGCGGGGGACATGGAGGGCGCAGGGTACCCGCCGGCCCGAACCC
>DATHWV010000031.1:0-8793 GCA_035460205.1 Ramlibacter sp. | reverse complement strand
ATCATCAACAAGCGCACATCGCGGGCTTCGGCCTTGTACAGCAGCGAGAGGATCATCGAGTTGATGCCCACCGACTTGCCCGAGCCCGTGGTGCCGGCCACCAGCACGTGCGGCATCTTGGCCAGGTCGGCCACCACCGGGTTGCCCACGATGTCCTTGCCCAGGCCCATCGTCAGCATCGACTTGCCTTCGTTGTAGACCTGCGAGCCGAGGATTTCCGACAGGCGGATCGACTGGCGTTTGGCGTTGGGCAGTTCCAGCGCCATGTAGTTCTTGCCGGGAATGGTCTCGATCACGCGGATCGACACCAGGCTGAGCGAACGTGCCAGGTCCTTGGCGAGGTTGACGATCTGCGAGCCCTTCACGCCGGTAGCCGGCTCGATCTCGTAGCGGGTGATCACCGGGCCGGGTTGGGCCAGCACCACGCGCACTTCGACGCCGAAGTCCTTGAGCTTCTTCTCGATGAGGCGGCTGGTCATCTCCAGCGTTTCGGGCGAGACGGTTTCCTGCCGGCCCTGCGGGCCGTCCAGCAGGTCCACCTGCGGCAGCTTGGAATCGGGCATCTCCGAGAACAGGGGCTTTTGCCGCTCCTTGGCCACACGCTCGCTGCGCGGCACGTCGACGATGACCGGTTCGATCAGCACCGGCGTCGGGTGATGCTCCACGATCTCGATGCGTTCCTCGATCAGCACTTCCTCGCGCTGGCGTGCGGCCTGCTGGCCAAAGGCGAGATCCTGCGCCAGCTCACGCTTCTCGCGCCGCGCCTCGATGAAGCCGTCGATGCGAGCGCCCAGGCGCTCGGCCACGTGGCTCCAGGAAAAACGGAACACGACCGCCGCGCCCAACACCGCCAGCGCCACGAACACCAGGCCCGAACCGGTGAACCCCAGCCACTTCACGCCCAGCGGGCCCACCAAGTAACCAAGGGCGCCGCCGGCATGGTCAGGCAGCCGGGCCTCGAAGCGGTACAGCCGCGACCACTCAAGCGCCGTGCTGGCGCACAGCAACACGGCCAGGCCGATCCAGAACGCGAGGCGCGTGCGCGTGATGGGCGCGTGCTCGTCGTGCGCATCGGCGCCACCCCGCATCCAGCGGGCCAGCGTCGCCATCCAGGCGCGCACGGCGGCGGCGAAGCACCACCAGACCGAAAACCCGAGCAGGAAGTAGCTGGCATCGGCCAGCCAGGCGCCCAGGCGCCCGCCCCAGTTGCGGATGCCGCTGCCGGCGGTGCCTGAGGTGGAGAAAGCAGGGTCCTGCGCCGAGTAGCTGGCCAACGCGAGCAGCCAGAAGACCAGTGCGACCAGTCCCAGGACGAGCGCGAATTCGTGGGCAAACCGGCCGGCGCCGCCACGCGGCGCGGCGCGTGCGCGCCCGGTGTCATTCAAGGTGTTGAGCGAGTAAGTCATGAGGCGAGTGCAAGCTTAACGCACGGGCCCATCGCGACTTCCCTATCCCAGCGTGGTGAGGCGGTCCTTGATCAGCATGGATCCGTCCTCGCGGGTTTCGATGAAACCGCGGTCCTCGAGGTCCTTCATCACGCGGCTGACCATCTCACGCGAAGCGCCGACCATCTTGGCGATGTCCTGGCGCGAAATGCGCTCCTTGATCGTCATCAGGCCTTCGCGGTCGGGTGCGGCGAATTCGAGCAGCGCGCGAGCCACCCGGCCGTACACGTCCATCAGGGCCAGCGACTCGATCTTGCGGTCGGCCTGGCGCAGGCGCTGCACCAGCCCCTTCATGATGGCGTAGGCCATCGAACTGTTCTCCGGCAGGCAGCGCGCGAACTCGGCGCGGCCCAGGGCCAGCATGTCGGTCTGGACTTCGGCGCGCACCGTGGCCGAATGCGCCTCGTTGTCGATCAGGCTCATCTCGCCGATGTAGTCGCCGGGCTGCAGCGTCGCGAGGATCACCTCGCGGCCGCGCTTGTCGGAAGTGACGACGCGCACGCGCCCCGTAAGGATGATGAAGAGCGTGTTGGACTTCTCGCCCTGCTCCACGATGAGCTCACCGCGTTTGAAACGGCGCTTGGTCACGGCCTCCGCAACCGATTCGGCCTGGATCGCGGTCAACAGCGCGAACAACGGCACCCGGCGAATCAGTTCCAGATTGGAAAGCATCGACATTTAACAAGTCCCTCCTGGGGCACGGCCCGCGATGGGTTCTTACAATCGGGGCGATTGAAATAGGCAAGCAAGAAGCGGCCCGCCCGGGGTTGATACTTGCTGCTCGGCCCCGAAATGTACACCCACGTGTGGGGTTTTCCACACAGGTTTTCCACCATGCCCAACACCAAACACGCCAAAGTCCTGATCCTCGGTTCGGGTCCCGCCGGGTACACCGCCGCTGTCTACGCCGCGCGCGCCAACCTCAACCCGGTGCTGGTCACCGGCATCGCCCAGGGCGGCCAGCTGATGACCACCACCGATGTGGACAACTGGCCCGCCGACGTGGCGGGCGTGCAAGGCCCCGAACTGATGCAGCGCTTCCTGGAGCATGCCGAGCGCTTCAAGACCGAGATCATCTTCGACCACATCAACACGGTCGACTTCAGCAAGCGGCCGTTCACCCTCAAGGGCGACAGCGGCGAGTACACCTGCGACTCGCTGATCATCGCGACCGGTGCCTCGGCCAAGTACCTCGGCCTGCCGTCCGAGGAAGCGTTCATGGGCAAGGGCGTGTCCGGCTGCGCCACCTGCGACGGATTTTTCTACCGGGGGCAGGAAGTCTGTGTGATCGGCGGGGGCAACACGGCCGTCGAGGAAGCGCTTTACCTGTCGAACATCGCCAGCAAGGTCACCCTGGTGCATCGTCGCGACAAGTTCAAGGCCGAACCCATCCTGGTCGACAAGGTGATGGAGAAGGTCAAGGCCGGCAAGATCGAGCTCAAGCTGTTCAAGACCCTGGACGAGGTGCTGGGCGACGCGACCGGCGTGACCGGCGTGCGCCTGAAGGACACCAAATCCGGCGAAACCGAAGACCTGAAGCTGCAAGGCGCGTTCATCGCCATCGGCCACCAGCCCAATACCGACATCTTCAAGGGCCAGCTGGAGATGAAGGACGGCTACATCCTCACCAAGTCGGGCCTGCAGGGCTTTGCGACCATGACCAGTGTCCCGGGCGTGTTCGCCGCCGGCGACGTGCAGGACCATGTCTACCGCCAGGCCATCACCAGCGCCGGGACGGGCTGCATGGCCGCCCTGGACGCCCAGCGCTTCCTGGAGCAACAGGAGTAGGGGCTCACCCACGCCGGCGAAAAAGGCTATAATCGCTGGCTCTGCTGAATTTCAGCCGGTTACCGCCCCCGACAGGGCGAGGTGAGGCCAGTACTCCAAGCAAACACAAGCGTTTGCATCACGTGCTGGCCGGTGAAGGAAGAATCCTCATGTCACGCGTCTGCGACGTCACGGGCAAAGGCCCGATGGTCGGAAACAACGTTTCCCACGCCAACAACAAAACCAAGCGCCGGTTCGAAGTGAACCTGCAATACCGCCGTTTCTGGGTGGAGACCGAAAACCGTTGGGTGCGCCTGCGCATCTCCAACGCCGGCCTGCGCCTGATCGACAAGAACGGCATCGACGCCGTGCTCGCAGACCTGCGTGCACGTGGTCAAGCCTAATCCCAAGGAGCACGATCATGGCAAGCAAAGGCGGACGCGAAAAAATCAAGCTGGAATCCTCCGCGGGTACCGGCCATTTCTACACCACCAGCAAGAACAAGAAGACGATGCCCGAGAAGATGTCGATCATGAAGTTCGACCCGAAGGCTCGCAAGCACGTCGAGTACAAGGAAACGAAGCTGAAGTGAAATAGCGCCCCTGGCGCGATTCACTTCATCCCCGCGAAGGCGGGGATCCAAGGAAAAGCCCCGCCCCGCGGGGCTTTTTTTATGCGCGCTTGTCCGACAGGCCGGCCCGCTCAGTTGCACGACCATGGCTTCAGGCATTCCCGCCCGCCGCAATGGAGCAATCATGAGCATCTTCAGCAGGATTTTCGACAAGATCTTTCACCGCAAGGACGCCGCACAGGCACCTTCAGACGCGGCGGCCAATGCCTCGGCCGGTGGCGTCGCTGCCGGGCAGGCAGCCAACCAGGCCAACGCTGCCGCTGCAGCACAGGAACCGGTGGACGTGGAAGCCGTCCTCACCGCCATGGCCGCAAAGAACCCGCAAAAGCTCAACTGGCGCACCTCCATCGTCGACCTGATGAAGCTGGTGGGCATGGAGAGCAGCCTGGCTGAGCGCAAGGAGCTGGCCACGGAGCTGGGCTACACCGGCGCGAAGGACGGCTCGGCCGAGATGAACATCTGGCTGCACAAGGCCGTCATGAAGAAGATGGCAGAAAACGGCGGCAAGGTGCCGGCCGAGCTGATGGACTGAGCGTCAGGCGTCCAGGAAGCGCACGCGGCCCGATTCCAGCTCGTACACCGCCCCGACGAGCTGCAAGCCGCGCGCCTGCCCGGACTGGGCTTCTTCGGTGGCGCGCAGCGCCGCCACGGTACGCCGCACATTGGCTTCGACGGCCTGGTGCAGCAGGTGCTCGTGCGGCTGGTTCGCGTCGAGCCCTTCCAGGGCCGGGACGATGTTTTCAAGCAGCGCGGCAATCCGGCTTTTCTGCGTCGCCCCGTGGAATTTTGAGGCAATGGCCGCGTCGACCGCACCGCAGCCCTCGTGCCCCATGACGACGAACAGCGAGGTATTCAGGTGAGCCGACGCGTACTGCAAGGTGCCCAGGATGGAGGAGCCTAGCACGTTGCCGGCCACGCGCACGACGAACAGCTCGCCGAACGAGGCGTCAAACACGAGTTCGGGTGGCACGCGGCTGTCGCTGCAGCCCAGGATGGTGGCGTAGGGCTGCTGCCCCTTGGCCAGTTCGGCCAGCACGTCCTTTTGCACCGTGAGGAAGCGCGCCTTGCCTGCGACGAAGCGCAGGTTGCCTTCCTGCAGGCGGGCAAGCGCTTCCTGGGCGCTGATCAAGGCGTGTTCAGGCGCGGGCGGCGCGCAGGTTCATGGAGAACTGCTGCAGCTGGGCGATGCCGCTGGCCTCGGCGCGGTGGCACCAGGCTTGCAGGTCCAGGGCGAGTTGTTCGCGCGACTGGCTGGTGTTGAGCCACATCTGGCGCAGCTCTTCGCGCATGGTGACCATCTTGTCCAGCACCGGGTGCGCGGCGCGCGCCTGGGCCAGCTTGGGACGGGCGGCTTCCGGCACCTTGTCGTCATCACGGTGCAGCCAGCGCTTCGCGGCCTTCATGGGCGAGACGTCGGCCTGCTTGCCCTTCAGGGCGGCCAGCTCAGCCTGGCAGGCGCGGCGGATTTCGCGGGCGTAACCGGCCATGACTTCGTAGCGGTTGGCGATCAGCGCTTCCAGCGTCTTCTCGTCGGCCACCGGCTTGATGTCGCCGAGTTGCAGCTTGGGCACGGTCTTCTTGACCTTGGCCCAGCCGATCTTCTCCATCATGGAGATGTAGAACCAGCCGATGTCGAACTCGTACGGCTTGACCGAGAAACGGGCCGACGTCGGGTAGGTGTGGTGGTTGTTGTGCAGCTCTTCGCCGCCAATGATGATGCCCCAGAAGGACACGTTGGTGCTGCAATCGGGCGATTCGAAGTTGCGGTAGCCCCAGTAGTGGCCAATGCCGTTGATCACGCCGGTGGCCATGACCGGGATCCAGGCCATTTGCACGGCCCAAACGGCCAGGCCGATGGCGCCGAACAGGGCCATGTCGATGATCAGCATCAGGCCGACGCCCTGCCAGCTGTAGCGGGTGTACAGGTTGCGCTCGATCCAGTCGTCCGGCGTGCCGGTACCGTACTTGGCCATGGTTTCCTTGTTCTTGGACTCGGCACGGTAGAGCTCCACGCCTTCCAGCAGGAGCTTCTTCAGGCCGCGGGTCTGCGGGCTGTGCGGGTCTTCCTCGGTCTCGACCTTGGCGTGGTGCTTGCGGTGGATGGCCACGAATTCCTTGGTGACCATGCCGGTGCCCAGCCACATCCACAGGCGGAAGAAGTGGAACGGGATCGGGCCCAGGTCGAGCGCGCGGTGCGACTGCGAGCGGTGCAGGAAGATCGTGACGCCGGCGATGGTGATGTGGGTAGTCACCAGCGCGTACAGGACGATCTGCCACCAGGACAGGTCCCACAGGCCATTGGCAAGCCAGTCAATCGTCGAGTTCAGCACGGCCCAGTCGGGGAGCAACATATTCAGGGAGTCTCTCTCTAGAAAAACGGCCTCGAACGAGGCCACTTGTGTATAGGACGCATTTTAAGGCGCAGGGTTCAAATTGGCGCTGTGGATTTCCACAGGCAAGGGGCTTTTCACTTGATGCATGTCAACTTTTCACCCAGATGGCGGCGAAAAAGCCGTCCGTGCGGTGCCTGTGCGGCCATAACCGCAGGAAGTCGCCCCCACCCTCGCCGCCGCTGCACAGGCCGGCCGCGCCCTCTACCTTCAGATTGGACAGGATTTCGGCCGCAGGCAGTGGAGTGAACTCCTTATTGGCCTGGGTGAAGGCCAGGGCGATTTCCTCGTTTTCCTGGGGCAGCAGGCTGCAGGTGGCGTAGACCAGGCGGCCGCCCGGCTTGAGCAGGCGGGCCGCGCTTTGCAGGATGGCCGCCTGCTTCACCGTCATCTCCTTCACCCCTTGCAACGACTGGCGCCATTTCAGGTCCGGGTTGCGGCGCAGCGTGCCGAGGCCCGAGCAGGGCGCATCGACGATGACCCGGTCGATCTTGCCAGCCAGGCGCTTGATGCGGTCGTCGCGCTCGTGGGCGATCGCCGCGGGATGCACGTTGGAAAGTTTGCTGCGGGCGAGGCGCGGCTTGAGGGCGTCGAGCCTGTGCGCGGAGGTGTCGAAGGCGTACAGGCGGCCGGTATTGCGCATGGCCGCGCCGATGGCCAGCGTCTTGCCGCCGGCTCCGGCGCAGAAGTCGACGATCATTTCGCCGCGCTTGGCTTCCAGCAGCAGCGCCAGCAATTGCGAACCCTCGTCCTGCACCTCGACCGCACCCCGGGCGAAGGCGTCGAACTTGGTCAGCGCGGGCTTGGTGTCCAGCCGCAGGCCCCAGGGCGAAAACGGCGTCGGTTCACTGGCCAGCCCCGCGAGCTTCAGCTCCTTTTGCACATCGGCGCGCTTGTCGTTGAGCGTGTTCACGCGCAGGTCCAGCGGCGCCGACTGGTTCAGGCTGTCCACCAGCGGCCAGAACTCGTCGCCCAGCTGCTCCTTGAGCGGCTGGACCAGCCATTCGGGCAGGTTGTGACGGTGCCGCTCCAGCAGGTCGGCCGGGTTGATGGCGTCGCACTGGTCCAGCCAGTTCTTCTCCTGGTCGGTCAGCGCGCTCTTGAGGAAGTCACGCGGGCCGTGAAAGCCGAGGATGGCCATGCGCCGCTCTTTCGGCCCGCTGCCCGAGGGCGACAGGTGGTCGAAGAGCAGCTTCTTGCGAAGCACGGTGTAAACGGTCTCGGCCAGCGTGGCGCGCTCGCGCGGGCCCAGCGAGCGGTTGTCGCGGAAGAAGCGCGACACCACGGCGTCGGCAGGGTGGTCGAATTTGAGGGCGAGCTTGACGATCTCGGCGCAGGCGTCGAGCAGGGCTTTAGGATGCATGGGCCGTATTGTCCCATCGCCCCTTCATGCCCCTATGTCCGACCACGCCCTGCCACCCCTGATCGAAACCCCGCCCGGGCGCTATCGCCACTACAAGGGCATGCTGTACGACGTGGTGGGCACCGTGCGCCACAGCGAGACGCTGGAGCCCATGACCTTGTACCGCGCGCTCTACGGCGAGCACGGCCTGTGGGTGAGGCCCGCCGCGATGTTCAACGAAGAGGTGGTGATCGACGGCGTGCGCCAGCCGCGCTTCACCCGGCTAGAGGGCGGGCAGTAGCGCCGCGATGGCGCGCGGATAGATCACGTGTTCCTGCGCCAGCACGCGCGCAGCCAGCGTCTCGGCCGTGTCGCCGGCAATCACCGGCACCACGGCCTGCTCCAGGATGGGCCCGTAGTCCAGCTCCGCCGTGACCTGGTGCACCGTAACGCCCGCCACCTTGCAACCGGCGTCGAGCGCGCGCTGGTGCGTGTGCAGGCCCGGGAATGCGGGCAATAGCGAGGGATGGATGTTCACCATCCTGCCCTGGTAGCGCGCCACGAAACCCGGCGTGAGGATGCGCATGAAGCCGGCCAGCACGACCAGTGCGGGCTGGTGCTTGTCGATGGCCTTCGCCAACTCCGCGTCGAAGGCGTCCCGCGTTGCGAATTGCTTGTGGTCCACCACCTCGGTGGCGATCTTGTGGTCGCGGGCGATGGCAAGGCCGCCGGCATCCGGCCGGTTGCTGATGACGGCGGCCACTTGCGCACCGTGCTGCTTGCGCCAATCCTCACGTTCAGCGCGGCGGACGATGGCCGCCATGTTGGAGCCGCCGCCGGAGATCAGAATGACGATGTTTTTCATTTCTCCCGAATTATCCCAGCCATCCCATGCCACTCCGTTCCCTCGATCCCGTTGAAGCCCGCGTCCTTGGCACTTTGATGGAGAAGGCCAGAACAGTCCCGGACAGCTATCCGCTGACGTTGAATTCGCTCGTCCTGGGCTGCAACCAGAAGAGCAGCCGCGAGCCATTGATGAACGTCAGCGACGCGCAGGCGCAGGAAGCGCTGGATTCGCTCAAGCTCCTGAGCCTGGTTTTCGAAGCCAGCGGCAGCCGGGTCGCGCGCTGGGAGCACAACTTCCAGCGGGCGGTGGGCGTGCCGGAGCAGTCGGCAGTGCTGCTCGGCCTGCTCATGCTGCGCGGGCCGCAGACGGCC
>DATHWV010000030.1:0-5497 GCA_035460205.1 Ramlibacter sp. | reverse complement strand
TTCACGGTGGACCTGAGCCACGCCCATCGCATCAGCGGCACGCGCCCCTCGCACTGGACGCTGGGCGCGACCTGGTCGTTCGAGCGCTAGGCGCCGCGCAACAACGCGTCGACGATCGCGGCCGAATGACGGCTTGCCACTTCCTGGATGAAGGTCAGGAAGTCGCCATGCGCTTCGTCGTCGGCCCGGTCGGAGATGGTGCGCACCGCGGCAAAAGGTACGCCATAGTCGTGGCACACCTGCGCGAAAGCGGCGCCTTCCATTTCCACCGCCAGCGCATCGGGCAACGCCGCTTGCAACGCCCGGCTTTCCGCCGTGGTGGAAACAAACCGGTCGCCGCTGGCCACCAGCCCCTGGTGCAGGTGCGCCGCCGGCAAAGCCGCTGACGCGGCGCGCGAAAGCTCCGCCGTCAACGCTGCGTCGGTCGCAAAGCGGCTGGCGCCGTACAGCGGCACTTCGTACTTGGGAAAGATCGGTGACGCGTCGAGGTCGTGCTGGATGAAGCTGTCGGCCACCACGACGTCCCCTACGTTCACCCCCGGCGCAAGACCGCCGGCCACGCCGGTGAACACGATGCGGTCCACCTTGAACCGCTCGATCAATGCCGTCGCTGTAGTGGCCGCAGCAACTTTCCCGATGCGCGAGAGCACGACGACAACGTCTTGCCCATGCAAATGGCCGGCCCAGAAATCCCGGCCGGCCACTCGTTGCTTGCGCTCATCAGGCATCAGCGCCAGCACGGAGGAGAGTTCCTCCTGCATGGCACTGACGATGGCAGTTTTCATCTTAAAAACGCTCCGCGTTTTTAAGATGGCCTGAACAGATGAAAGGAACGTGGCAAAGCCACGCTCCTTTCATGGAGTGGCCGTTCTGCACGTTGTTCCGCCCGGCCGCTGCCCGTGCCGGGATATTCGAATCCTTCATCCGATTGATTGTGCCGCGAAGGCGGAACCCCCGCAGGGGCACCAGCCGCACGCAATAACATGGAGTGCGGCGCGCCATGAAAAAACCCGGCTTTGCCGGGTTTTTTCATCTATTCAGCCAAGGAATAAAACGCGCAGCGTTTTATTCCTTAATGTCGACGCCGTAGAACACGTGACGACCGAAGGGACTCAGCTTGAAGTCAATCACTTCCTTGCGCACCGGCTTCAGTTGCACGGCATGGGCAATGGTGAACCAGGGCTCCTGCTGCTTGAAGATCACTTGCGCCTGCTTGTACAGCGCGTCGCGGTCGGCCGGCTTGGTGACCTGCTTGGCCTTGAGGATCAGGTCCTCGAACGGCTGGTGGCAGAACTTCGCCACGTTGGAGCCGTTGCTCTTGGCCGCATCGCAACCCAGCAGCGTGGCCAGGAAGTTGTCCGGATCGCCGTTGTCGCCGGTCCAGCCCAGCATGCCCATCTGGTGCTCGCCGTTCTGCATGCGCTTGCGGTACTCACCCCACTCGAAGGTCTTGATCTCGGCCTTCACGCCGATCTTGGCAAGGTCGGCCTGCATCAGCTCGGCAATGCGCTTGGCGTTCGGGTTGTACGGGCGCTGCACCGGCATGGCCCACAGGTCGGTCTCGAAGCCGTTCGGGTGTCCGGCGGCGGCCAGCAGCTTCTTGGCGCCTTCCGGATCGTAGACGTCGTCCTTGGTGGTGGTGTCGTAAGCCGACATCGAAGGCGGCAGCGGGTTCTTGGCGGCAATGCCGGTGCCCAGGTACACGCCGTCAAGAATCGCTTTCTTGTTGATCGCCATGCTGACGGCCTTGCGCACGCGCACGTCGTCGAACGGCTTCTTGGTCACGTTGTAGGCCAGGTAGCCGACGTTCAGGCCGGGCTGCTCGAGCACGGTGACGTGCGAATCCTTCTTGATCGCGTCCAGGTCGGCCGGGTTCGGGTACGGCATGACATGGCACTCGCCCTTTTGCAGCTTGGCCCAGCGCACCGAGGCGTCAGGCGTGATGGCGTACACGAGGTCGTCGATCTTTGCCTTGCCGCCCCAGTACTGCGGGAAGGCCTTGTAGCGGATCACGGCGTCCTTCTGGTACTGCACCAGGAAGAAGGGACCGGTGCCGATCGGCTCCTGGTCGATCTTCTCGGGGGAGCCGGCCTTGAGCATGGCGTCGGCGTATTCCTTCGACTGGATCGCCGCGTAGGGCATGGCCAGGTTCGACAGGAACGGCGCTTCCGGCTTGTTCAGCACGATCTTGACGGTGTAGTCGCCTTCCTTGGTCACCGACTTGATCAACTTGGGCATGCCCATGTCATTGAAGTACGAGTGGTTGGAGCTGGTGACCTTGAAGTAGGGGTTGTCTTCCTTCCACTGGCGCTCGAAGCCGAAAATGATGTCGTCGGCATTCATGTCGCGCGTCGGCTTGAACGCGCGGTGGCTGTGCCACTTCACGCCCTTGCGCAGCTGGAAGGTGTAGGTCAGGCCATCAGGGGTAATGTCCCACTTCTCGGCCAGGCCCGGCACGACCTTGGTGCCGCCACGCTCGAACTCGACCAGGCGGTTGTAAATCGGCTCATTGCCATCGAACGAGGTGCCCGTCGTGTTGACGCCGGGGTAGAAGTTTTCGGGGCTGCCTTCGGAGCAATACACCAGCGTCTTGGCGCCGGCGCCCGCAGCGGCCGCCAGGGCCAGCGCGGCGATCGCAAAGTGCTTGCGATACGTAGAAAGTTTCATGGGAACTCCTTCGAAAAATGGGTTCGGCATTCAGCCGGGAAGAGCAGCATTATCAACAGATGCCTGTGCGGGAAAACCCGATTCCGCGAACTGCTCAGCAAAGTGGCAAGCCACGAGGCGCCCGGCCACCGGCCGCGGCAGCGGCCGCTCGGCATGGCAGCGCTCTTGCGCATAAGGGCAGCGGCTGGAAAACACGCAGCCGCTGGGCGGGTTGAGCGGGGACGGCAGCTCACCCTTGAGCACGACCTTCTGGACCGTGCGTTCGCCCACGCCCGGCGTGGACGACAGCAGTGCCTGCGTGTAAGGGTGCGCCGGCCGCGCGAAGATGTCTTCCTTGGGCCCCTGCTCCATCACGTGGCCCAGGTACATCACCAGCACCTCATGGGCGATGTGACGCACCACGGCCAGGTCGTGCGAGATGAAGAGGTAGGCCAGCTTGAATTCCGCCTGCAGGTCGGCCAGCAGGTTGAGCACCTGGGCCTGGATCGAGACGTCCAGCGCGGACACCGGCTCGTCGGCCACCAGCAGTTTCGGGTTGAGCATCAGCGCCCGCGCAATCGCGATGCGCTGGCGCTGGCCGCCGGAGAACATGTGCGGGTAGCGGCTGGCGTACTCCGGCCGCAAGCCCACCTGCGCGAGCATCGCGCGGGCGCGCTCGGCACGCTCGGCCTTGTTCATCGAGGTGTTGATCGCCAGCGGGTCTTCCAGCACCGCGCTGATCTTCTTGCGCGGATTGAGCGAACCGTAAGGGTTCTGGAACACCAGTTGCACCGCCTGCCGCAGGCGCCGCTTGTCTTCGGAAGGCGTGTTCACCGCGTCGGTGCCGTCCAGCACCAGCGAACCTTCGGTGGGCTTCTCGATCAACGAGACCATGCGGGCGAGCGTGGACTTGCCGCAGCCCGATTCACCCACCACCGCCAGCGTCTTGCCGGCTTCGATGGCGAACGAGACCCCGCCCACGGCCTGCAACAGTGCTGGCTCTTTCATGAACCCGCGACGAATCTTGTAAACCTGTCGCAGGTTCTTTGCCTCAACCACCACCGTCATGAGGCCTCCTCGATCGGCACGGGGTTGTCACGCGCGATAGTGGCCTGGCGCTGCGGATCGCCCAACGGGTAGTGGCAGCGCACCTGGCCGCCTTGCCAGTCACGCAGTTCAGGGCGCACGGTCATGGAGTGCTGGGTGGCATAGGCGCAGCGCGGCGCGAACAGGCAGCCGGTGGGGCGATCGAACACGCCGGGCACCACGCCCGGGATGGTGGCCAGGCGATGGCCGGCCGGCCCGCGCTCGGGCAGCGCCGACAGCAGCGCCTCGGTATACGGATGCTGCGGGTCGGCGAACAGTTCGCCCACCGGGCGCTGCTCCATCACCTGCCCCGCGTACATCACGGCCACACGCTGCGCCATCTCGCTGACCACGCCCATGTTGTGGGTGATCAGCACCAGCCCCATGCCGCGCTCCTTCTGCAGGTTGCGCAAGAGGTCGAGGATCTGGGCCTGGATGGTCACGTCCAGCGCGGTGGTCGGCTCGTCGGCGATCAGCAGGCGCGGGTTGCAGGAGATCGCCATGGCGATCATCACGCGCTGGTTCATGCCGCCGGACATCTGGTGCGGGTAATCGTTCAGCCGCGTGTGCGCGGCCGGGATGCCGACCTGGTCCAGCAGCTCGATGGCGCGACGCTTGGCACTGGCCTTGTCCAGCGGCGAGTGCAGCCGCAGCGCTTCCACCAACTGCCAGCCGATCGTGAAGCACGGGTTCAGGCTGGTGGTCGGCTCCTGGAAGATCATCGCCATGTCCTTGCCGACCAGCCGCCTGCGTTCCTTGTCGGAGATGCCCAACAGGTCGTGGCCGGCAAAGCGCAACGTCTTCGCGCGCACCTTGCCCGGGTAGGCGATGAGGCCCATCAGCGCCATCATGGTGACGCTCTTGCCCGAGCCCGACTCACCGACGATGCCGAGCACCTCGCCCTCTTCCAGCGTGAGGCTCACACCGTCGACGGCGTGCATGACGCTGCCCTGCGTCGGGAACTCGACGTGCAGGTCTTCGATTTCTAAAAGCGGAGTGCTCATCGTTTCAGCTTCGGGTCCAGCGCGTCGCGCAGGCCGTCACCCATCAGGTTGAAAGCCAGCACCGCGATCAGGATCGCCAGGCCCGGGAAGGTGACGACCCACCAGGCCCGAAGCACGAACTCGCGCGCGTCGGCCAGCATGGTGCCCCACTCGGGCGACGGCGGCTGCGCGCCCAGGCCGAGGAAGCCCAGAGCCGCAGCGTCGAGGATGGCGGTGGAAATGCCCAGCGAAGCCTGCACGATCAAGGGGGCCGCGCAATTGGGCAGCACCTCGGTGAACATCAGGCGCAGCGTCCCGGCGCCGCTGATGCGCGCCGCCGTCACATAGTCCTTCGAGACTTCCGACACCACCGCCGCGCGCGTGAGCCGCACGTAATGCGGTAGCAACACCACCGCGACCGCCAGCATTGCGTTGACCAGGCCAGGCCCGAGGATGGCGACGATCACGATGGCCAGCAGCAGGCTGGGCAACGTGAGGACGATGTCCATCAATCGCATGATCGCGATCTCGGTGATGCCGCGCGCGAAGCCTGCAATGAGACCCAGTGCGATGCCGGCAACGACGGACAGCGCGACCACGCCCAGGCCGATCGACAACGACAGGCGCGCACCGTAGATCAAGCGCGAGAGGATGTCGCGGCCGATGGCATCCGTGCCCAGCAGGTACTTGGCCGAGCCGCCCGCCTGCCACGCCGGCGGCTTGAGGAAGACGGCGCTGTTTGTGAGGTCCGGCGCGTGCGGTGCGAGCAGCGGTGCGAACAG
>DATHWV010000029.1:0-18042 GCA_035460205.1 Ramlibacter sp. | reverse complement strand
GCGCGGGCCAGTTCGGTCTCGCCGACGAACACGGTGCCCGCACCGTCCTTTTCCAGCAGTTGCGCTTCCTGCAGGTTGTGGCTGCGGATCACCACCTGGATGCCGGGGTTCAGCTCGCGGGCGACGGCGACCATCTTGCGCACCAGCACCGTTTCCGGCGTGGCAATCACCAGCGCGCGCGCCTTCGCGATGTGCGCCTGGACCAGCACCTCGGGTTCGGTCGCGTCACCCCACACCGCCGGCATGCCCCGGCTGCGCAGCGCCTGCACGAACTCGCGGTTCTCTTCGGCCACCACGAACGGGATGCGCTGCGCCTGCAGGCCTTCGGCAATCTGCTTGCCTACGCGGCCCCAGCCCACCAGCACGACCTGGCCTGACAGGTACTTGGGGTCGGTCGTCATGGGCAGTTCGGCCAATGCGTTGGGCGCCGGTTCGGCGCGGCCGACGAGCATGGCGCGGCGGTCCAGCCAGCGGTGGATCGCCTCGAAGGCACTGAAAACGAATGGGTTGATGGCGATGGAGATCAGGGCGCCGGCGAAGATCAGGCTTTGCGCCTGCGCCGTCAGCAGGCCCACCGCCTTGCCGAGCGCGGCGAGGATGAAGGAGAACTCTCCTATCTGCGCCAGGCTCGCCGCGACCATCAGCGCGGTGCGCGCGGGGTAGCGCAGGGCCAGCACGAGCACCACGGCGGCCAGCGACTTGCCCAGCACAATGATGGCGACCGTGCCCAGCACCGCGAGGGGCTGCTCCACCAGCACTGCCGGGTCGAACAACATGCCCACGGACACAAAGAACAGCACGGAGAACGCGTCCTGCAGCGGCAGGGTCTGCTCGGCCGCGCGATGGCTGAAGGACGACTCGCGCAGCACCATGCCGGCGAAGAAAGCACCCAGCGCGAACGACACGCCGAAAACCGCTGAGGCGCCATAAGCGATGCTCACCGCTGCGGCTACCACGCTCAGCGTGAACAGTTCGCGCGAGCCGGTCTTGGTCACGTGCCACAGGATCCACGGGAACAGCCGCCGGCCCACGACCAGCATCAGCGCGATGAATGCGCCGACTTCAGCCAGCGTGATGAGGATTGTGACCGCCATGCCGCGGCTGGACTCCTTCACCGCTTCGCCGCCCAGCAGCGGCGCGATCGCCGGCAGGAGCACCAGGACCAGCACCATGGCCAGGTCTTCCACCACCAGCCAGCCCACCGCGATGCGGCCGTTGGAAGAGTCGAGGATGCCGCGGCTTTCCAGCGCCTTGAGCAGCACCACCGTGCTGGCCACAGAGAGCGACAGGCCGAACACCAGCGCGCTGCCCGGCGGCCAGCCCCACAAGGTCGCCACGCCAAAACCCATCGCGGTACCCATGGCCATCTGCACCAGCGCGCCCGGCAATGCCACGCGGCGCACGTCCAGCAGGTCCTTGATCGAAAAGTGCAAGCCCACGCCGAACATCAGCAGCATCACGCCGATCTCGGACAGCTGGGACGCGATCTCACCGTCCGCCACGTAACCCGGCGTGGCCGGGCCGATGGCCACGCCCGCCAGCAGGTAGCCCACCAGCGCGGGCAGGCGCAAGCGCACCGCGACGAAACCCAGCACGAGCGCGAGGGCAAAGCCTGCGGCCAGGGTGGTGATGAGGCTGATGGAATGCGGCATGGACCTCCTTGATGAGAAGGCTTATTGTGCGGGACACACAGCTGAATCGGCGTGGTCCTACAGCACGGCCGCCGGCACGGCCCCAAGATGAGGTGAGTGACTCTGCCATGAAGCCCGAACCCACTCACCCGCCCGCCAAGCCGCAGCAGGACTCGCGCCTGACGGAACAGCGCAACCCCCGCAGCAGCCGCATCGACCGGATGTCGGCGCTGGAGATCACCGACCTCATCAACGCGGAAGACCGCGTGGTGGCAACCGCCGTCGGGCAAGAGCGCGAGTCGATCGCGCGTGCCATCGACATCGTGGTGGACTGCTTCCGGCGCGGCGGACGGCTGGTCTATGTCGGCGCAGGAACGTCAGGCCGGCTGGGCGTGACCGATGCCGCGGAGATGCCGTCGACGTATGGCGCCGATCCGCAGCAGGTGCAGGCCGTGATCGCCGGCGGCGACGAGACATTGCGGCGCGCGCAGGAAGGCGCCGAAGACCGCGTGCAGGAAGCGGCCGACGCCATGGACAGCATGGGGGTTGGCGCGAACGACTTCGTGCTGGGCATCGCGATGTCGGGTACCACGCCCTATGTGCACTCCGCGCTGGGCCGCGCGCGCGAACGCGGCGCCCGCACCGGTTTCCTTTTGTGCAGCCACCCGAGCGACGAGCTGCTGCGCGCACACGACGTGGTGATCGCCCCGCTGGTCGGCCCCGAGGTGATCACCGGCTCCACCCGCATGAAAGCCGGCACCGCTACCAAGCTGGTGCTCAACACCATCAGCACCGCCGCCATGGTGATGACCGGCAAGGTGTACGGCAACCTGATGGTGGACCTGCATGTGACCTGCCGCAAGCTGCAGGATCGCGCCGAGCGCATCCTCATCGACACGCTGGCAGTCGAGCGCGAAGAGGCTCGCCGGCTGCTGCGCGATGCCGGCGGCCATGTGAAAACCGCCCTCGTGATGTCGCGGCTCTCGCTGGACGCCACGCAGGCGCGCAAGCGCCTGGAGGCCGCCGATGGCGCGTTGGGCGACCTGCTGGGCGATGCGCCGGCGGACTAAAAGCACCTTTCGCGTTTCGCGGCCCGCGCCTAATAATGGGGCATGGCCCTCTTGAACCCTTGCGCCAACCGCCTGGCAGCCTGGTTGCCCTTGCTGCTGCTGGCGGCATGCGGCGGGCGTGAGCCCGCCGGCTGGTCTGGCTATGCCGAAGCGGACTATGTGTATGTGGCGTCGCCCCTGGCAGGCACGCTGCTGACACTCGACGTGGCCGCCGGGCAGCAGGTGCTGCGCGGCAAGCCGCTGTTCGGGCTGGAGTCGGAGTCCGAGCGCGCCGCGCGCGAGGAAGCCAGCGCGCGCGTGGAAGTGGCGCAGTTCCAGGCCGACAACACCGACAAGGGAAAGCGCGACCCCGAAGTCGCCATCAACCAGGCCCAGCTCACGCAAGCCCGTGCGGCGGCTTTGCTGGCGCAGGCGGACGTCACCCGCAAGCGCGAGCTGGTGGCCAAGGACTTCATCTCACGCGCCCAACTCGACGAAGCACAGGCCACGCTGGTACAGGCCCAGGCACGCGTGGCTGAACTGACCTCCGCGGTGCAGGTGGCGCGCCTGCCGGCGCGCGCCGACGAACGCGCTGCGGCCGACGCCCAGGTGCAGGCCGCACGCTACTCGCTGGCGCAATCCGAGTGGCGCCAGCAGCAAAAGCGCCAGGCCGCGCCGGTCGATGCCCAGGTGGCCGACACCTTCTTTCGCCCCGGCGAGTACGTGGCGGCGGGACAGCCCGTGGTGGCGTTGCTGCCGCCGGCCAACATCAAGGCGCGCTTCTTCGTGCCGGAAGGCGAATTGCCACGCATCGTGCTCGGCCAGCCGGTGCAGGTGGAGTGCGATGGCTGCGGCGCCGCCATCAATGCACGCGTCACCCACATCGCCACCCGCCCCGAGTACACGCCGCCCGTCATCTACTCCAACTCGCAGCGCAGCAAGCTGGTGTTCCTGGTCGAGGCGAAGCCCGCCCCGGCCGATGCCCCGCGGCTGCGCCCCGGCCAGCCCTTGAGCGTGCGGCTGCAGGCAGGCGCACCGCAACCGGCCGCCTCCGCGCGATGACTTCGCTCGCGATCGACGTGCGCGGCCTGACCAAGCGCTACGGCGAGCGCGCCGTCGTGGACAACGTCGACCTGCAGGTGCAGGAAGGCCGCATCTGCGGCTTCCTGGGCCCCAACGGCAGCGGCAAGACGACAACCATTCGCATGTTGTGCGGCCTGCTCAAGCCCGACGCGGGCCAGGGCACCTGCCTGGGGCTGGACGTCATCACGCAGGCGCGCGAGATCAAGCGGCAAGCCGGCTACATGACGCAGAAGTTCGGCTGGTATGAAGACCTGTCGATCCGCGAGAACCTGCAGTTCGTCGCGCGCCTGTTCGAGATTCCGCAGCGCGATGCAGCGGTGGACGCCGCGTTGCAGCGCCAGGGCCTGGCCGAGCGGCAGGACCAACTCGCGGGTGCGCTGTCGGGCGGCTGGAAGCAGCGACTTGCGCTGGCCGCCTGCCTGATCCACCAGCCCAAGCTGCTGCTGCTCGACGAGCCGACGGCCGGCGTGGACCCGAAAGCACGGCGCGAGTTCTGGGAGCAGATCCGCCAGCTCGCCGACGACGGCATCACCGTGCTGGTGTCCACGCACTACATGGACGAGGCGTCGCGCTGCGACGAACTGGTGTACATCGCGTATGGAAAGGTGCTGGCCCAGGGCGACGAAAGCCAGATCGTCGCGCAGGCGGGCCTGGCCCAGGGCGCGTCGCTGGAAGAAGTCTTCGTCAAGCTGATCGAGCGCGCCACCGACAACTTTGCCGCGCCGGTGAAGGGGAAGCAGAAGAAGGCCGGCAAATGAACTTCTCCATCCAGCGCGTGGTCGCCGTCTTCCTCAAGGAATTCCAGCAGATGATGCGCGACCGCCTGACCTTCGGCATGGCCGTGGGCGTGCCCATCCTGCAGCTGGTGCTGTTCGGCTTCGCCATCAACACCGACCCGAAATCCCTGCCCACCGCCCTGGTCGCCGCCGACCGTACGCCGATGTCGGCCAGCTTCGTCGCGGCGCTGCAGAACACCGGCTACTTCCGCATCGTGCACGAAGGCACGAGCGAAGCGGAAGCGGAAAAACTCCTGGCGTCGGGGGAAGCGCAGTTCATGGTGGTGATCCCGCCGCAGTTCATGCGCCGCCTCGTGCGCGGCGAGCAGCCCCAGTTGCTGGTGGCCGTGGATGCGACGGACCCTTCCGCCTCGGGCAACGCATTGGCCGCACTGAATGCGGCGGCAGCGCAGGCCCTGCAGCGCGACCTGGCCGGGCCCTTGCAAAAGCTGAACGCAGGTGCGCCGCCGTACCAGGTGGTGGTGCACAAGCGCTACAACCCGGAAGGCCTGTCGATCTACAACATCGTCCCTGGCCTGGTCGGCGTCATCCTGACCATGACCATGGTGATGCTCACGGCGCTGGCCATGACGCGCGAGCGCGAGCGCGGCACCATGGAGAACCTGCTGGCCACACCGGTCCTGCCCGCGGAAGTGATGGCCGGCAAGATCCTGCCCTACGTGGTGATCGGTTATGTGCAGTTGGCCGTGGTGTTCGGGGCGGCAACCCTGTTGTTCGCCGTCCCGCTGGAGGGCAGCTTCACCTTGCTGATGGCGATGATCGGCGTCTTCATCGTGGCGAACCTCGGCGTGGGCTTCACCTTCTCGACGCTGGCGCGCAACCAGCTGCAGGCCATGCAGATGACGTTCTTCTTTTTCCTGCCAAGCATCCTGCTGTCCGGTTTCATGTTCCCGTTCCGCGGCATGCCACGCTGGGCGCAGTGGATCGGCGAAGTGCTGCCGCTCACGCACTTCCTGCGCATCGTGCGCGGCATCATGCTCAAGGGCAACACGTTCGACCTGCTGCTGGCGGATTTGTGGCCGATGCTGGCTTTCATGACGGTGGCGGGGTTTGTAGCGCTGAAGAGGTACAGGCAGACGCTGGACTAGGGAAATCAGCGCCTTTCTGCGCTCGGTCGCAACGGCATAATCAAATTCAGATGTAACAAGCAGGTTGGGTTCAAGCCCGGCGGCTTGATGAATAACTTGCAGGAGAGGAGGCGGCGAAGATTCGCCGCGAGCCAGCCATGGGCCTCTCACGCTTTACTTGAGATGCCTGGATGTCCGCTCCTGTCCTCGACACCTCCGCCAGCCCCAGCCTGCCGACCCTGCTGGAGAGCGAGCGGAATCTACCCACGATCACCGTCGCAGACCTGATTCGGGACGGCAGCATCACCCAGCCCGGCGGCAGGCCAATCGAAGCTGTCGCGATCACGGGGGTGAGCAGCAATTCATCAGACCATCCAGTT
This sequence comes from Ramlibacter sp., assembly GCA_035460205.1. Classification (GTDB taxonomy): domain Bacteria; phylum Pseudomonadota; class Gammaproteobacteria; order Burkholderiales; family Burkholderiaceae_C; genus Ramlibacter. The sequence goes on along the minus strand of DATHWV010000029.1, from coordinate 12,035 downwards.
TTTGCCACCATGCTCGGCGACGTGCAGTACAGCCTCGACCAAGGACTGACTTGGCAGAACGTCCAGCCCGGGTTCCCGGAATTCCAGCAGGTGGCGGACGACCACGCACTCCTGCTGGGGCCCACCGATCTGCTGCGGTTTGTCCCTTGGGATGACGAGTCGGGCACCGTGCCGAACGCGCTGACCTTTCGTGCATGGGACGGCCGCTCCGGTACGGCGGGCCAGTATGTCGATGTCACGGGCATGGATGGCATCAGCGCGGAGATCGACACGGCAAGCGTCACGATCACTGCGGTCAATGACGCCCCCGTTCTGTACTTGGGAGGTGGGCTGGTCAACTCCGACTTGGCTGGCGGCGAAGACACAGCTCGCGGCGTGGTAGCCCTTCCGGACGGAAAGATCCTGGCATTGGGCACGGCCGGGGACGAGGCGAGCCCAAATTTTGGGCTGGTGCGCTACAACGCCGATGGCACGCTGGACACCGGCTTCAATGGGGACGGCATCGTTCTCACCGACTTTTTCAGCAGCTACGACATCGCCAACGCGGCGACCATGCAGCCGGATGGAAAGATCCTACTGGCGGGATTTACTATCGACGCCGGCAATCAACGGGACTTCGCGCTCGCCCGGTACAACGCAGACGGAACGCTTGATACCACGTTCGGGGGAACCGGGAAGGTAGTCACGCCAGTGATGTCCAGCGCTGTGGAGCCGGACGAGGCCAATGGGCTCGTGGTCCAGCCTGATGGGAAAATACTGGTCGTTGGTTCAACTTCGAGCAACACGACTTCGGATTTCGCACTGGTGCGTTACCTCGATGACGGCACGTTGGACGCGACCTTCGGCGGCGACGGCAAGGTAACCACCGGATTTGCCGAGTTGTCGCAGGACACAGCCTATGCCGTTGCCCTTCAATCGGATGGGAAGATCATCGTCGTGGGGGACAGCCAGGAACACGCACCGGGCTCGCCGACAGTTGTCCGCGTGGTTCGGTACCTGCCCGACGGCAGTCTGGATACGACGTTCGGCGCAGGAGGCCATGTGCCGCTTCCGTCCGTCGTGCTGCAGGTGAATTCGGGCCGCAGCGTCCTGGTCCAGGAGGATGGAAAGATCATTCTGACCGGCCGAAGCAGCGGAGATGCGCGGTTCGATGTCATGCGCATCAACAGCGACGGCACCCTGGACGGCTCGTTCGGTCAGGGCGGCCTGGCAACGATCGACTTTTCAGTGGTCCCGGGCAGGCCTGACTGGCACCACGACGGAAACAGCCTCTACCTGCAAACTGACGGCAAGATCCTGGTCACCGGCATTTCATCCAGCCTGGCGGGGGATACCTTTTATCTCGCCCGTTTCAATACGGACGGCACGCCCGACGTCACCTTTGGCGGCGGCCTTGGTTATGTTGCAACCAGCGCCCAGGCCGATCAATGCACTGCGTACAGCGTGACGCAACAGGCCGATGGGCGAATCCTTGTCGCGGGCGGTGGACCCACCGCCGACCCGGTGAGTGACTTTTTTGTGGCCCGCTACAACCCGGACGGGTCTCCGGACCTGACATTCGGCAGTACGGCGTTCACCAAGAACGGCCCCGCCGTGAGACTGGACCCGGACGCCCATGTGCGTGACTTCGAGCAATGGGGGGGAGGCAACTACAGCGGCGCCACGATCACGCTGGCACGCCACGGCGGTGGGTCCGCCGACGATCACTACGCCGCCATGGGGAACCTGAGCGCATCGGGTAACGACGCCGTGCTCTCGGGTGTGACCATTGCCATGTACACATTGGTCGCCGGCGTGCTTACGGCCACGTTCAACAGCAACGCAACACAGGACCGCGTGAACGAGGCGCTTTCCAGCATCGGCTACGCCAACGTTTCCGATGAGCCGCCCAGCAGTGTGCAGATCGACTGGACGTTCAGCGACGGCAACGCCGGCGTGCAGGGCACAGGCGGCGCTCTGCACGCTGTCGGCAGCACGACGATCGAGATCATTGCTGTCGACGACATCGACGTGGTCGTCTCGCTCGTCGGCACCTCAGTCGACACGCCCGTCATTGCCTGAGGCGAAAGCGCCTACCGCAGGTCGCGCCTGCCGCTGACTGCTCGCGGCCGGCCTGCTCCCCACAATGGCGTGGCCATGAGCCACACCCGAACCGTCCCCACCCTCACCCTGTTGGCTTTGGCGGCTTCCCTGGCGTGCAGCTCGTATGCCGGCGAACTCGACCATTCCGGCAAGACGCGAACCGGCAAGGCCTCCATCTACGCCAAGAAGTTCGACGGCCGCAAGATGGCCGACGGCACACCCATGCGCCTGGAAGACGACAACGCCGCAAGCAAGACGCTGCCGCTAGGCACCACAGCTCGCGTCACCAACCTTGAGACCGGCAAGAGCGCGACGGTGACCATCCAGGATCGCGGTCCGTATGTCGCGGGGCGCATCGTCGACCTGTCGCCAGGTACAGCGCGAGAGATCGGCCTCACGCATGAGCAAGGTGTGGCGCGCGTAGCGGTAGAACCGCTCAGCTTGCCGCCGCGGCCGTTGGACGCCTTACGCCCCGTTCGTTGACAACAGGCGTAGTTGCCCGGGCAGCGGCACCGAGCGCCGCAGCACATCCTCGGCCAGCCACAGCGCCGATTGCCTTGCGCGCTGCGACACCATGGGCAGCGGCATCTGCACATAGTCGTCGTTGAAGACCTCGAAGCTGTAGTCGCCGCGGTAGCCCAGCGCATCCAGCCGCGTGACCATCTCCACCAGCTTGGCGGTGTGCACACCCTCGCCGGGGAACACGCGGAAAGTCCGCGCCGTGGCCATGCGCTCCTCGAAGGTCTTTGTCTCCTGCCACATGAAGTCGGACAGTTGCACCAGGAAGATCTTTTGCGGGTCCAGCTCGTCGATCGCTTCCAGCGGCGTCTGCGCCGCGAGGATGTGGAATGAGTCGATGCCCATCCCAAGATTCGGGCAGTCGGCACGGTTCACCACATCCCAAGCCGTGGTGAACTCGTTCACGGTGCGGCCCCAGGACAGGCCTTCGTAGGCGATGCGGATGCCGTGCGGGATCGCGAGCATGGCCAGCTTGCGCAGGTCGCGCGCGATGTGGTCCAGGTCCTGGCTTGCGTGGGTCGAGGTGGACGAGCAGGCCAGAAGAACTTCGCAGCCCAACGCGGCGCACATCTCCAGCATGGTCTTGGCGATATCCACCTTGTACTGGTGCAAGTGACCCGACAGCCCCTCGAAGTCGCGCAGCACCTGGAAGCCCGTCCCTCGCAGGCCACTGGCACGCACGGCTTTCACTGCGGCCTTCCACCCTTGCGGGTGTCCCACAAGGTCGTTGGCCTTGAGCATCACCTGGCTGAAACCGGCTTCCTGCATCGCGTCGAGCTTGGCTTCCAGCGGGCCGGCCAGCGTGATGGTGTCCATCCCGAAGCCGAGGATGGCGCGCTGCAGGCTACGCGCGTCGTTCACGGCTGCGCTCCCGGCCCTTCGCTGTGCACCAGCTCGAACACCACGCTGCCCAGGTAAGTCTTGGTCAGGGCGCCGCGTTTCTCGGTGTGCGCAGCTTCGGTCTCGACAAACTCCATGCCCAGCGCGCGCAAGGCGCGCACCGCGGCCAGCACGTCGGGCACGCCGAGGCCGATGCGCTGCAGCCGCTCGCCTACATCGTCCGACTCGACCTCCGGCTCGATCAGCTGCAACATGAACCCGGCGCTGGCCGACATCGCCGGTGCGCGCATGAGCTTGCCGGCCGGCAAGATCCCGAACCTTTGCTCATCGGGGATCACCTGGACGCCGAACAGCTCGTCATAGAACTGGATCCAGTCCTCGCTGCGGAAGGCGCCGATGTACTGCACGATGCCGAAGAAGTGCATGCCTGCGACGGCCGGTGGCCTGGGATTCACCGACGGGATCGGGATGAAGTCCACGTCGTAGATCGAGAACTCGCGGTAGCGGTCGACGAAATAGATGCGGGTGCCGCCCACGCCGTGGATGGCCGGGATGTTCAGCTCCATGGCCTCGGGATGGGTTGGCACCTCCCAGGCGCCGCGCTCCAGCACATGCCGGTAGGCGGCGCGGGCATCGCGCACGCGCAGGGCCACGGCGCTGATGGCGGGCTCGCCTTGCGCGAATGCGGCGCTGGCCTCTCCCTGGGGCGGGTGCGCGTTGACCACGACATTGAGTTCGCCTTGCCGGTACAGCAGCACCTCGCGCGAGCGGTGCCGCGCCACGGGGCGAAAGCCCATCATCTCCAGCACCTGGCCCAGCGCCTGCGGCTTGGAGGTGGCGTATTCGATGAATTCCACGCCGTCCAGGCCGATGGGGTTGGATTCGTCGCTGAACGAATCCTGCAGCGGCTCGCGGGCGTGTTCCGGATGGAGGAGCAGGTCGCTCATGGCGAATCCTTTCTGGGCAGGCGTTTCAGTACTGCACGCGTGCGACCGCGCGCAGGACTTCCGGCGTCGTCGTGGGGAATCCGAAAAATTCCAGGTAGGCGGGGATCATCTCGAAGAGCATGTCGGTGCCCACCTGCACGCGGCAACCGCGCGAGTGCGCCGCCGCGAGGAAGGCCGTGGTCTCCGATTTCATCACCACTTCGCCGACGAAGGTGCGCGCTTCGAGCCGGGACATGTCCACCGGCAGCGCATCGCCCGGGTTCATGCCCAGCGGCGTCGCGTTGACCACCAGGTCCATGCCTGCCGGGTCGTTGCTACCGGTCCGCACCTCGACGCCGGGGTAGTGCTCCTGCAGGCGCCGCGCCAATGCGTTCGCCGTTCCAGCGTCGACGTCGAACAACGTGATGGCGCCGACCTTGGCATGGGCCAGCGAAGCCGCGATGGCCGAGCCGACGCCGCCGCAACCGACCACCAGCGCACGGGCACCGGCCAGCGCCAGGCCCTTGCGTTGGAGGCCGCGCACAAAGCCTTCGCCGTCGAACATGTCGCCGACCAGCTGGCCGTCGCTGTTGCGCTTGACCGCGTTGCAGGCGCCCGCTACATGGACCATGGGAGAGACCTCGTCCAGCAGGCCGACCACCGACACCTTGTGCGGCATGGTGACCAGCGCGCCGCGGATGTTCTCCAGCGAGAAGACGCTGCGCAGCACGTTGGCAAAGGACTCGGGGCGGCAACCCATGGGCACTACCACGGCATTGGCGCCGATCGATTCGAAGTACGGGTTGTAGATCATCGGCGCCTTGAACGAGTGCGTCGGATAGCCCAGGTGGGCGATCAACCCGGTGTTGCCGTCGATGAGCATCTCAATAGAACCAGCGCGCCGGCACCATCACCAGCTGCGGGAAGAAAACCATCAGGAACATCACGATGAACTGCGCCAGCATGAAGGGCCACACGCCCTTGGTGACCCGGTCCATGCTGATCTTGCCGACGCCCGCCACGGTGCTGAGCACGGTGCCGACCGGCGGCGTGATGAGCCCGATGGCGTTGTTGATGATGAACAGCACGCCGAAGTAGACCGGGTCGATGCCCGCGGCCCTCACCAGCGGCATGAACACCGGCGTGAGGATCAGGATGGTGGGCGTCATGTCCATCGCCGTGCCTACCAGCATGGTGACAACCATCATCATGAACATCAGCAGGATGGGACGGTCCAGGAGCGGTTTCAGCAATGCCACCAGCTCGCCCGGCAGGTTGGCCACGGTGATCATCCAGGCCGAGACCATCGCGGCCGCGACCAGGAACATGATCACGGCCGTCGTCTGCGCGGCGGCCAGGAACAAGCCATAAAGCTGTTTGAGCTTGAGCTCGCCGTAGATCACCGTCGAGACGAACAGCGCGTAGACAGCGGCCACCACGGCCGCCTCGGTGGGCGTGAACACGCCCATCTTCAGGCCCACCACCACGATGACCGGCAGCACCAGCGCGAAGGTCGCGTCGCGAAACGACGCGATGACCTCGGCGCGCGTGGCGCGCGGCGCGGGTTTGATGTCCTCCTTGCGCACCAGCCACCACCAGGTGATCCACAGGCCCGCGCCGAGCATGAGGCCGGGCACGATACCGGCCATGAACAGCTTGGAGATGGACACGTTGGCCGCGACGCCGAACACCACGAAACCGATGCTGGGCGGGATGATGGGCGCAATGATGCTCGCGGCCGAAATCAGGCCCGCCGAGCGCGCCGTGTCGTAGCCGGCCCGGTTCATCATCGGCAGCAGCAAGGCGGCCAGGGCGGCCGCATCGGCCACGGCCGAGCCCGACAGCGCCGCCATGATGATGGCCGCCACGATCGCGACATAGCCCAGGCCCCCGCGCACGTGGCCCACCAGCGTCATCGCGAAGGTGACGATGCGGCGCGAAAGGCCGCCCGCGTTCATGATCTCGCCGGCCAGCATGAAGAAAGGCACCGCCAGCAGCGGGAAGCTGTTGGCGCCCTCGAGCGTGTTCTGCGCCAGGATCTGCGCGTCGAACATGTTCATGTGCCACATGAGTGCGGCGCCGCAGGCCAGCAGCGAGAAGGCGATGGGCACACCCAGTGCCATGGCGGCGAGCAGCGCGCCCAGGAAGATGGTGATGGTCATGGCTTGGCGCCCTCGTGGGGCACGTCTTCGGATTCGACGATGCCGATCAATTCACTGTCGGCCAGGCCACCGGTGAAGAACTTGAACAATTCGTGCAGGATGATCAGGCCGCCGAGGATGGCGAACACCACACCGCTGGAATAGAACCAGGCCATGGACGCTTCCATGACGGCACTGCGGGTCTCGTAGTTGATGAGGGTCTGCTTCCAGCCGCCGCTGGCCATCAGCCAGCACATGTACAGCATGATGACGTGGGCGGCCACGAAACAGACCTTCTTGCCCACAACCGGCAGCCTGGCGACCAGCATGTCGGTGCCCAGGTGCCCATGCTTGCGGATCGCGACGACCGCGCCCAGGAAGGTCATCCACACGAACAGCCAGCGGGACAGCTCTTCCGATACGGTGATGCCGGAGTTGAAGCCGTAGCGCAGCACGACGTTGCCGAACACCATGATCACCATGAGGGCCATGCAGACCACCATGAGGACCGAAAACAGCCGGCAAAGCTGGTCAATGAGTTTGTCGATCATGGGGCGATGTCTCCTGTTTTTGATTTTGTACCAACCAGTTAATTTGGTCGTGAGTAAAAACCCGTAGCGCGGTTCAGGGCTTGCGCACGAAGCGCACGATCATCTCCACCACGTTGTCGCGGCGATGCGCCGTGTAGGCCGATGAGCGCATGTCCAGCTTGAAGATCAGCCCGAAGGTGTGCCGGTTGGACACATTGAAGAAACTCAGGGCCGAGATCGACGCATGGATGTCCACCGGGTCCAGCCCGGTGCGGAACGCCCCGGCCTTGACCCCGCGCTGGTAGAGGTTGCGGATCGCGGAAATCGCGGGCACGTTCAGCTCCTGGATACGCGGGCTTTGCGCCAGGTATTGCCCCCGGTTGATGTTCTCGGACATCACCAGCCGAATGTAGTTCTCGTGGTTGAGGTGATGATCGAAGGTGAAGGCCACCAGCCGGCGCAGCGCCTGCTCGGGCTCCAGGTCTTCCAGGTGCAGCTCGGCCTCGATGTCGCGCACGCGGCGGTACGACTCCTCCAGCACGGCAAGGTACAGGCCCTCCTTGCTGCCGAAGTAGTAGTAGATCATCCGCTTGCTGGTCTGGGTCGCGGCGGCGATCTCGTCGATGCGCGCGCCCGCCAGCCCCTTCTCGCCGAACTCCGCCTCCGCCACTTCCAGGATGTTGACCTGCGTGCGTACCGGGTCGTTCGTGCGTGCGGTTTTCTTGGCGGGCCTTTGATGTACCAGTTCGTTCATTCCGGCAGTATAGGCCGCCGGAATGACGGGGTACGCTCATTTTTTCGCAGATTGCGCCAGGGCCACGACGCCGCGCAGTCCCAGCAGGTAGGACTGCGGGCCCAGGCCCTGGATGGTGCCTTTCACCGCCGGCGAAATGATGGAGTGCACACGCCACGCCTCGCGCGCCGCGATGTTGGACATGTGCACTTCCAGCACCGGGAAGGGCATGGCCTTGATCGCGTCGTGCAAGGGCACGCCGTGCTGCGTGAGCCCGGCCGGGTTCACCAGCGCGCCGGCCGCCGAGTCGATGTGCTCGTGCAGGAAATCGACCAGCACGCCCTCATGGTTGGATTGCACCGTCGCCAGTTGCACGCCCAGCTCTTTCGCGAGGGACGCCAGCATCGCGTTGATCTCCGCCAGCGTGGTGCTGCCGTAGATGTGCGGCTCACGCCGGCCGAACAGGTTCAGGTTCGGCCCGTGCAGGACCAGGATTTTCACGGGGTCGCCAGTTCGCATCAGAGCTTGGAAACGCGTTCCAGCTCGGCCTTGAACAGCGTCACGGTGGCCGGGTCATAGGCCGCGGAGAACTTGTCGTAGACCGGCCGGACCGCGACGCGCATCTTGGCCAGTTCGGCAGGCGCGATGTCGTTGTAGAGCATGCCCTTGCCGGTCAGCTCGCCCAGCGCCTTGGCGGAGACTTCGCGGCTCACGGTGCGCTGCCAGTTCTGGGCTTCGATGGCGGAGTCCTGGATGATCTTCTGTTCAACCGGCGACAGCTTGTCCCAGAAGCGCTTGCTGATCTGCACCGGATTGGTCGCGTAGACGTGGTTGGTGCCGCTGACGTACTTCTGCACCTCGTAGAACTTGCTGGACGCGATGACGGCGAAAGGATTCTCCTGGCCATCGACGGCCTTGTTCTCGAGCGCGCCGTACAGTTCGGCAAACGCCATCGGAACCGGATTCGCCTGGAAGGTCTTGAAAGTTTCCAGGAACACCGGGTTCGGGATCACGCGCAGCTTCAGGCCCTCGAGGTCAGAGCCCTTGGTGATCGGCCGCTTGCTGTTGGTGACGTTGCGAAAACCCAGGTCGAAGAAGGCCAGCACCATCACGCCCTTTTCGGGCAGCTTCGCCGCGAGTGCCTTGCCCAGCGGGCCATCGACCATCGCATCGGCCTGCTTTGCATTGGCGAACAGGAACGGGAAATCCAGCATGCCGAATTCCTTGACGATGCCGTTCAGGGACGTGGTGGAGGCCACCAGCATTTCCTGCACGCCGCCCTGCAGCGCCGACTGCTGCTGCAGTTCGTTGCCCAGCGCCGATGCGGCGAATTCCGTCACCTTGATCTTGCCGCCGCTCTTGGCGGCGACGATCTCCGCGAACTTCTTCACGCCGAGGCTGGTCGGGTGACCCTCGTTGTTCAGGTGGCCGAACTTGATGGTGCGTTCCTGGATGTCTTGCGCGTTGGCCGACAGCGCGGCGAACAGAAAGGCGGCGGCGGCCGCGATACGGGTAATTGCCTTCACGAGTTTGTCTCCTGGTTTGAAAGGGGTGCCGGCGCATGATGCCGGAGTTCGGGCATGATAGGAATGTTATTGGAACCCTGTTCCAATTTGGAATTTCATTTCATAATGCCGAATTCAACTCCGATCGTGGGTCCCATCGAGCGAGCGCTGTGCGTGCTCGAAACCCTGGCAGCCGAACCGGAAGGCATGTCGCTCGCCTCCATCGCGGGTGAGCTCGACATTCCGCGCAGCGCCTGCCACCGCCTGCTGGCGGAGTTGAGCCGCTGCGGCTACGTGCGCCAGTTGCGCGAGCAAGGTGACTACGCGCTCACCACCAAGTTGCCCGCGGTCGGCCTTTCCTTTTTGGGCGCATCAGGCATCGTGGACGTCGCGCAACCGGTGATCGACCGGCTGGCCGACGTCTCCGGCGAACTGGTGCGGCTGGCGCTGGTGGATGGCGACCGCCTCACGTTCGTCGCGAAGGCGCAAGGCGCGCGCTCAGGCTTGCGGTACGACTCGGACATGGGCATCGACGTGCGCCTGTCGTGCAGCTCCGGCGGCCATGCGTGGTTGATGACGTTGACCGAGGAGCGCGCGTCTGAACTCGTGGCGCGGCAAGGCTTTGGCGACCCGAAAGAGTTCGGCCCCAAGGCACCGACCACCTACAAGGCGCTGATGAAGATCCTGGAAGAAGATCGCAAGCGCGGCTACAGCATCATCAACGAGCAGTACGCACCGGGCATGACGGCAATGGCCGCGCCGGTGCAGCGCAAGGGCCAAAGCGCGATTGCGGTGATCACCATTGCAGGCCCGTTGATCCGGCTGACGCCGCAGCGCATGGCGGAACTCGGAGCGCCGCTGCTGGCCGCGGCGGGGGAACTGGCGATGGGCAGCAGCGCGTCGTCGCTCTTCGCACAGCGCGGGCGCGTGGTGACGGCCCGCTAGCGGCCCGGGCCCCTGTGGCTGTCGCCGCGCGATTCGGCGCGGCTGCGTTCCCAGGTTTTCAGGCGCCGCAGGGCGCTCTCGGTTCCAGTGCCGCTGTGGCCGGGATCGCGTTGGGTCTGGGCAGGCTGTGCCGGGCTCTTGCGAGCCGGCTTCTGTTCGCTGGGCTTCATGTTTCCACCATACTTTTTCATGGATGGAATTTAGGCGGCCAACGGCTGCGCGGCTGTAGGCACAGGGCGCGCGGTTGGCGCGCGATCCGCTGGCACGGCCGTACTCGCGAAAAGTGGCTCAGCAGGCGTCAGGCAACGAACCAGCTCATATCGAGTTGCTGGATGCTGCCCACGATGTCGGCGATGTGATCGGTGTTCATGGACTGGCTGGCCGCATAGGCATAGAGGTCGCCTTGCGTGGCGAACTGCTTGCCGGCGCCGATCTGCGCGACGAAGGTGTTGACCTGCGCCTGCGTGGCCGCATGGCCCGTCACGTTGAGGAACAGCTGCGAGACCAGGTCGGTGGACGAGAGGCCGGGCGCGTAGGCCGCAATGATCTTGGTGCCCAGGGCGGCCATGGTGGCGGTCTCGTCGGCCTCGGCGGTCCAGCGGCTGAGCAAGGCGCGATCGGGTGCATGGCCGAATCCGGCCTGCAGCAGCGCGGCCGCCTGCCAGGTTTCGCCGCCCGCGGTCGTGTCCAACGCAAAGTAGGCGTCGCTGAATTCCAGCCGTTCGGTCGCCAGGATGATGGGCACGGCCTGGGGGTTGTGGTCGTCGGAGGTGTGGATCGTGAGTTCGCCGTTGTCCATGGTGTACGACGTCACGTGCGTCACCGAGTTCGGGAACACGTAGGTGTCCCGGCCCGTGCCGCCGTCGAAGTAATCGCTGCCGCCCTGGCTCACGTAGCGGTCGTCGCCGCCCAGCGCGAGGCAGGCATTTTCTTCCCAGGTGCCGATCAGCAAGTCGCTGTTCTCGGTGGCTTTCACGACGCTTCGCTCCGGCGGCACGGTGCCGGATCGCACCGCGGTTGCGAAGACATCCCAGCCTGTGCCGTCCGGCTCCTGCGAAGCCCAGGTGGCCAGGTAGCCGGAGGTTCCGGGCGCCAATGCGACGTCCGACTGGTTGTATGCGGTGTTCATGTTCAATTGGGTCTCCTCGCCCAGGGCCTGCCCGCCGGCGCCGAAACGTTGCGCGAACACGCCGTCGCCCGAGCCGTCTTGCCCGCCCGAAGTCCATGCGACGACCCAGCCGCCATCGGGCATGGCGGTGATCGCGGGTGAAGTCTGGTGGCCCGCCAAAGTGCCGTTGGCAATGTGCTGCGCACCAACGGCGCCGCCGTCGGCACTGAAGCGTTGTGTGTGGATGTCCAGGCCGTCGCCATCAGCCGCGGCCGATTGCCAGGCAACGACATAGCCGCCATCCCCCAGGGCAGCGACCACCGGGCGGGCGATCGCGCCGCCGCCGGTGTCCACGCGCATGTCGGCACCCAGCGTCGCGCCCTGTGCGCCGAAGCGTTGGGCGTGGATGCCATCGGGGCCGTCCCACGCGACCACGTAGCCGCCACCCGCGAGCCCCGCCGTCGAGGGCATGGCCTGCGGACCTGCGGATGCGGTGTTGACCAGCATCTCGCCGGTGAGCGCGGAGCCGTCGGCGCCGTAGACGCGCGAATAGATGCCTGCCGAATGCGTGTCCGAGAACCAGGTGACGACGAAGCCGCCGCCCGCCAGTGCGGCCACGCCCGGATGCTCCTGGTTCAGCGGCTGTGTGGCGTTGACGAGCGTCTCGCCACCCACGCGCTGGGCCTGGCTGTCGAAACGTTGCAGG
>DATHWV010000028.1:0-2154 GCA_035460205.1 Ramlibacter sp. | reverse complement strand
GGCGCCGCTGCACCCTGGTGCGTGGCGCGTTCATGGCTAGTCCTCTTTGGCGCGGGAGGCGACCGCCTTGGCGATCAGGGCGTTCATGTCCGCGGCGTGCTCGGTGGTGCGGTCGAACTGGAAGTGCAAGGTGGGCACGGTGTGGATGTGCAGGCGCTTGAACAGGCCATTGCGCAGGAACCCTGCGGCCTGGTTCAGCGCCTCCTCGCATTCCTGCGGGTCGCCCACCAGCACGCTGAAGAAGATCTTTGCGTGCGCGTAGTCCGGCGTCACCTCAACAGCCTGGATCGTGCACATTCCCACCCGCGGGTCCTTCAACTCGCGCGCGATCAACTCCGTCAGGTCACGCTGGATCTGATCGGCGACCTTGAAGGCGCGGTTGGGGGTGGCGGATTTCTTCGCGGGCATGGCCGTCTCACGGACGCTTTACAGCGTGCGGGCGATTTCCTTGATCTCGAAGAACTCCAGCTGGTCGCCTTCCTTGACGTCGTTGTAGTTCTTCAGCTTGATACCGCACTCGAAGCCTTCCTTGACTTCGCGCACGTCGTCCTTCATACGCTTGAGCGAATCGATTTCGCCGGTGTAGATGACGACGTTGTCGCGCAGCAGGCGGAAATGCGCCGAGCGGTTGACCAGGCCCGAGGTGATCATGCTGCCGGCCACAGTGCCGATCTTGGAAGCAACGAACACCGTACGGATTTCGGCCGTGCCGATGATTTCCTCGCGCTTGTCCGGCGCCAGCATGCCCGACATGGCGACCTTCAGCTCGTCCACGGCGTCATAGATGATGCTGTAGTAGCGGATGTCCACGCCGTTGCCTTCGGCCAGCTTGCGCGCGCCGGCATCGGCCCGCACGTTGAAGCCGATGATCAGGGCACGCGACGCGATGGCCAGGTTGACGTCCGACTCGCTGATGCCGCCCACGGCGGAATACACCAGCTGAACCTTCACCTCGTCGGTCGAAAGCTTGAGCAGCGACTGCCCCAGCGCTTCCTGCGAACCCTGCACGTCGGCCTTGATGATGATCGGAACCATCTTCACTTCGCCGGCGGTCATGTCGGTGAACATGTTCTCCAGCTTGGACGCCTGCTGCTTGGCCAGCTTGGTGTTGCGGAACTTGCCCGCGCGATAGGTCGAGATTTCACGCGCGCGGCGCTCGTCGGTCATGACCATGAACTCGTCGCCGGCTTGCGGCACTTCGGTCAGGCCCTGGATTTCCACCGGGATCGAAGGTCCGGCCGACTTGATCGGCTTGCCGTTCTCGTCCAGCATGGCGCGCACGCGGCCATAGGTCTGGCCGGCCAGCACCACGTCACCGGTCTTGAGCGTGCCGGATTGCACCAGCACCGTCGCCACCGGGCCGCGGCCCTTGTCCAGTTGCGCTTCGATCACCAGGCCCTTGGCCATGGCTTCGACCGGCGCCTTGAGCTCCAGCACTTCCGCCTGCAGCAGCACCTGTTCGAGCAGGGCGTCGATGCCCTCGCCCGTCTTGGCCGAAACCGGCACGAAAGGCGACTCGCCGCCGTACTCTTCGGGCACGACTTCTTCGGCCACCAGTTCCTGCTTGACGCGGTCGGCGTTGGCATCGGGCTTGTCGATCTTGTTGATCGCGACCACGATGGGGACACCGGCTGCCTTGGCATGCTTGATGGCTTCCTTGGTCTGCGGCATGACGCCGTCATCGGCGGCAACCACCAGGATGACGATGTCGGTGGCTTGCGCGCCACGGGCGCGCATGGCGGTGAACGCCTCGTGGCCCGGGGTGTCCAGGAACGAGATCATGCCGCGCGGCGTCTCCACGTGGTACGCGCCGATGTGCTGCGTGATGCCGCCGGCTTCGCCCGCAGCCACCTTGGCACGCCGGATGTAGTCCAGCAGCGAGGTCTTGCCGTGGTCGACGTGGCCCATGACCGTAACGACAGGTGCGCGAGGCAGTGCTTCGCCCTCGGTTGCGCCAACGTCTTCCTCGGTAAACGCTTCCGGGTCGTCCAACGCCGCGGTGAGCGCCTTGTGGCCCATTTCCTCGACCACGATCATGGCCGTGTCCTGGTCCAGCGGCTGGTTGATGGTGACCATCTGGCCCAGCTTCATCAGGTGCTTGATCACCTCGGAGGCCTTCACGGCCATCTTGTGCGCGAGTTCCGCGACGGTGAT
>DATHWV010000027.1:0-2449 GCA_035460205.1 Ramlibacter sp. | reverse complement strand
GGGTTCGACGGTGACGTGATCCGCCGGGTTCTCGCAGGCACCGTCCCAATCGAATAACGTCATTCCCGCGAAGGCGGGAATCCAAGGCTTCCCATGGACGCGAAGCAGCCCGCGGTCTACATCCTCGCCAGTCAGCCCAATGGCACGTTGTACGTGGGCGTCACCAGCAACCTTGTGCAGCGCACTTGGCAGCACCGTGAGCATCTGGCCGACGGCTTCACCAGGCAATACGACGTGAGCCAGCTCGTTTGGTACGAACTGCACGCCGACATGGAGCAAGCCATCACTCGCGAAAAGCGATTGAAGAAATGGGAGCGGCGCTGGAAGTTGCGCTTGGTCAACGAATTCAATCCAACGTGGCGTGACCTCTGGCCGGACATTGTTGGATGCTTTGGATCCCCGCCTGCGCGGGGATGACGGAGCCGGCTAGCTCAGACCCCCAGCATCAGCTTGAGGTTCTGCACCGCTGCGCCGCTCGCGCCCTTGCCCAGGTTGTCCAGCCGCGCGATGAGCACGGCCTGGCGCAATTCCTCGTCGCCGAACACACGCAACTCCATCTTGTTGGTGTTGTTCAATGCCAGTGCGTCGATGCGGCCGCCTTCGGTCGGCGGCTCCACCGTCACCCATTCGCTGCCGGAATAATGCTTATGTAGCGCGGCTTCCAGGTCCTTGCCCGTCGGCTTGCCGGGTAGCATGTCCAGATGCAGCGCCAACTGAACCAGCATGCCCTGTTTGAACTCGCCGACGGCGGGCACGAAGATGGGCCGGCGCGTCATGCCGGTGTACTTCACGATCTCCGGGACATGCTTGTGATGCAGGCCCAGCCCGTACATCTGGAAGGCCGGCGCCTCGCCTTTTTCGTAGGACTCGATCATGGTGCGGCCGCCACCCGAGTAGCCGCTCACGGCGGGCAGCGACAGCGGGAAGTCCCTGGGGATCAGGCCTGCGTCGACCAGGGGCCGCACCAGCGCAATCGCGCCGGTCGGGTAGCAGCCCGGGTTGCTGACACGGCTGGCCTTGGCCACCGCCTCGCGCTGGCCCGGCGCCAGTTCGGGAAATCCATAGACCCAGCCTTCGGCGGTGCGGTGCGCGCTGGAGGCGTCGATGACGCGGGGTCCGCGGCCGTTCGCCTTCGCGATGCCGTCGATCATCGCAACCGATTCGCGCGCCGCGTCGTCGTGCAGGCACAGGATGACCAGGTCCACGCCGGCCATCAGCTCGCGCTTGGCCGCGGCATCCTTGCGCAGTTCGGGCGCAATGCTCACGACCTCGATTTGCGGCATGGTCGCCAGCCGTTCACGAATCTGCAGGCCGGTGGTTCCGGCCTCACCGTCGATAAAGACCTTGGGCATCTTTCTTCCTGTGGAAACTGCTTATGCCCCTGTAAGGCACGCGCAGGTTTGGTGCGATGCACCATGATACAGTTCAAGGCCGTTCTTTGCAGGCGGCCCGCCAGCAGCCGTCGCCCTGCCAAAGGGCGCAACCCCACCCGTTCCTCGAGAGACAACTCATGAAGATCCACGAGTACCAAGGCAAGGAAATCTTGCGCAACTTCGGCGTGCCTGTGCCGCGCGGCATCGCCGCCTTCACGGTGCAGGAGGCGGTGGAAGCCGCCCAGAAACTGGGCGGCCCCGTCTGGGTCGTCAAGGCCCAGATCCACGCCGGTGGCCGTGGCAAGGGCGGCGGTGTGAAGGTTGCCAAGAGCATTGACGATGTCAAGCGCCTGTCCGGCGAGATCCTGGGCATGCAGCTCAAGACGCACCAGACCGGCCCCGAAGGCCAGAAGGTGCGACGCCTGTACATCGAGGACGGCGCCGATATCCAGAAGGAATACTACGTGTCGCTGGTCACCGACCGCGCGACGCAACAGGTGGCGTTCATTGCCTCCAGCGAAGGCGGCATGGACATCGAGGCGGTGGCGCACGACACCCCCGAGAAGATCATCAAGGTGTTCGTCGACCCGCTGGCCGGCCTGTCCGAAGGCCAGGCGAAGGAAGTCGCGAACGGCATCGGCATCCCCGCCGATTCGATGGCACAGGCCGTCGACGTGCTCCAGAAGCTCTACAAGTGCTACATGGAAACCGACGCGTCGCTGGTCGAGATCAACCCGCTCAACCGTGACAGCAAGGGCAACATCATGGCCCTGGACTCGAAGTTCAACTTCGACTCCAACGCGCTGTTCCGCCACCCCGAGATCGTCGCGCTGCGGGACCTCGACGAGGAGGACCCGGCCGAGATCGAGGCCAGCAAGTTCGACCTGGCCTATATCAGCCTTGACGGCAACATCGGCTGCCTGGTCAACGGCGCAGGCCTGGCCATGGCCACCATGGACACCATCAAGCTGTTCGGCGCCGAGCCGGCCAACTTCCTGGACGTCGGCGGCGGCGCCACCCCCGAGAAGGTGACCGAGGCCTTCAAGATCATGCTGAAGAACAAGAAGGTCAAGGCC
>DATHWV010000026.1:0-11204 GCA_035460205.1 Ramlibacter sp. | reverse complement strand
GCGGCCAGCTCGGCTGGTATGTCTGTGACTTCCCCAGCGGCAAGATCATGAAGCACCCGAAGGTGGTGGCATTGCCCCATCTCGGCGCCTCGACCCGCGAGGCCGAGGAGAACTGCGCCATCATGGTGGCCGACCAGCTGCGCGACTACCTGGAACACGGCAACGTGGTCAACGCAGTGAACTTCCCGCAGGTGACGATGGGCCGCGAGTCGCGTTTTCGCGTGGCCATCGCCAACGCCAACGTGCCCAACATGCTGGGCCAGATTTCCACCGCCATGGCCCATGCGGGCCTGAACATCCACAACATGGTCAACAAGTCGCGCGGCGACATGGCTTACACACTGGTGGATGTGGACAGCCCGGTGAGCGATTCGGTGATTGCCGCGCTCAGGGGCATCGAGGGCGTCCTGGCCGTGCGTTACCTGCCGCAGGCCGAATAGGCCTTGTCACAGCGGGACAGTGGTTCCGGCTGCAAAATGAGGGCAAGAGCAACAACACCGAGGTTGAGCATGCCCCACGCCTTTGCGGAAACCCTCAAGTCGTTCAAGACCGGCCCGGGCACGACCGGCAAGCTTTACTCGCTGCCCGCACTGGCCAAGCAGTTCCCGAAGATCCCCCGCCTGCCGGTTTCGATGCGGATCGTGCTGGAGTCGGTACTGCGCAACTGCGATGGCCGCAAGGTCACGGCAGAGCATGTCAGGCAGGTTGCCAACTGGTTTCCCAACGCCGACCGCACTGACGAGATTCCCTTCGTTGTCGCGCGCGTGGTGCTGCAGGATTTCACCGGCGTGCCCTTGCTGGCCGACCTCGCGGCGATGCGCAGCGTCGCGGCGCGGCTGGGCAAGAAGGCCGGCGCTGTGGAGCCCCTGGTGCCGGTGGACCTGGTGGTCGATCACTCCATCATGGTGGACCACTACGGCACGAAGGACTCCCTGGACCTGAACATGAAGCTCGAGTTCCAGCGCAACCGTGAGCGCTACGAGTTCATGAAGTGGGGCATGCAGGCCTTCAACACCTTCGGCGTCGTGCCACCGGGTTTCGGCATCGTCCACCAGGTCAACCTCGAATACCTCGCGCGTGGCGTGCACGGCAATGACGCCGGCATCTACTACCCTGACACGCTGGTGGGGACCGACAGCCACACGACCATGATCAATGGCATCGGTGTGGTGGGCTGGGGCGTGGGTGGCATTGAAGCCGAGGCGGCGATGCTCGGGCAACCGGTGTACATGCTCACGCCCGACGTGGTGGGTTTCGAGCTCACCGGCCGCCTGCGCGAAGGTTGCACCGCCACCGACCTGGTGCTCACGGTGACCGAGGTGCTGCGCCAGCACAAGGTGGTGGGTAAGTTCGTCGAGTTCTTCGGCGAAGGCACGCGAACGCTGGCATTGCCGGATCGCGCGACGATCGGCAACATGGCGCCCGAGTACGGCGCGACCATGGGCTTCTTCCCTGTCGACGAAAAGACGGTGGAGTACTTCCGCGGCACCGGGCGCACGAAAGAAGAGATCGATGCGCTGGAAGCCTACTTCCGCGCGCAAGGCCTGTTCGGCGTGCCGCTGGCGGGCGAGATCGACTATTCGCAGGTCGTGCGGCTGGACCTCGGCGACGTGAAACCCAGCCTCGCCGGCCCGAAGCGACCGCAGGACCGCATCGAGATCGGCAAGGTGGCCAGCCAGTTCGCCACGCTCTTTTCCAAGCCGGCGGCGGAAAACGGTTTCAACCAGCCGGCGCAAATGCTGCTGACGCGCCACCTGGTGCGGCCGTCGGGCGAGGAGCCCAGCGCGAAAGTGCCCGCCAACCCACCCACTGCGCCGGCCGCCCCGCGCGAAGTGATGGAGATGGAAGGCAACAAGCCGACCTTGGCGTCCGCGCACTCCGAAGCCGCGCCGCCCGTCGTTGCCGTGGCCGACATCACCATCGGCAACGGCGATGTGCTGATCGCGGCGATCACCAGTTGCACCAACACGTCCAACCCGGGTGTACTGCTCGCGGCAGGCCTGCTGGCCAAGAAGGCGGTGGAAGCCGGGCTGCGCGTGAAGCCGCACATCAAGACCTCGCTGGCCCCGGGTTCGCGCATCGTCACCGAGTACCTCACGCAGGCCGGGTTGCTGCCCTACCTGGAGAAACTGGGCTTTGCGCTCGCAGGTTATGGCTGCACCACCTGCATCGGCAACTCGGGCGACCTGACGCCCGAGATCAACGAAGCCATCAACAAGAGCGACCTGGTGTGCGCCGCGGTGCTCTCGGGCAACCGCAATTTCGAGGCG
The DNA here is from genome assembly GCA_035460205.1 of Ramlibacter sp. GTDB lineage: Bacteria > Pseudomonadota > Gammaproteobacteria > Burkholderiales > Burkholderiaceae_C > Ramlibacter. The sequence goes on along the minus strand of DATHWV010000026.1, from coordinate 8,934 downwards.
CGTATCCACCCGAACATCAAGGCCAACTTCCTGGCCAGCCCGCCGCTGGTCGTCGCCTACGCGATTGCCGGCACGGTGCTGAAGGACCTGATGACCGAGCCGGTGGGCAAGGGCCACGGCGGCAAGGACGTCTGGCTCGGCGACATCTGGCCCACCAGCGAGGAGATCCACAAGCTGATGAAGTTCGCCATGAACGGCAAGGCCTTCCGCGCGAACTACGCGAAGGTCAAGACCGAACCCGGCCCGCTGTGGGAAAAGATCCGCGGCGTGACGGGCGACGTCTACAGCTGGCCCACCAGCACCTACATCGCGCAGCCTCCTTTCTTCGACGGCTTCGAGCTGGCGGCGGGCGCAAGCGCCGAACCGGTGACGGTGCGCGGTGCGCGCATCATGGCCCTGTTCGGTGACTCCATCACCACCGACCACATCTCGCCCGCTGGCTCCATCAAGGAAAGCTCACCGGCCGGCCAATGGCTCATCGCCCACGGCGTGAGCAAGCTCGACTTCAACAGCTACGGCTCGCGCCGGGGCAACCACGAGGTGATGATGCGCGGCACTTTCGCCAACGTGCGCATCAAGAACCTGATGATCCCGGCCGCGGCCGACGGTTCGCGCGAGGAGGGCGGCGTCACGTTGTACCGCGACGCACCGGGTCGCGCCACGAAGATGTTCATCTACGACGCGGCGATGAAGTACATCGCCGAAAAGCGGGCCACCGTGGTTTTTGCCGGTGAAGAGTACGGTACGGGCTCGTCGCGCGACTGGGCGGCCAAGGGCACGCAGCTGCTGGGCATCAAGGCCGTGGTCGCCAAGAGCTTCGAACGCATCCACCGCAGCAACCTGGTGGGCATGGGCGTGCTGCCGTTGCAGTTCAAGGGCAGCGACACCTGGCAGTCGTTGCGCCTCACCGGCGACGAATTGATCGACGTGATCCCCGACCCCTTGCTGCGCCCGCAAAGCGACGCACGGCTGGTGGTGACGCGCGCCGACGGGAGCCGCCAGGAGATCACGGTGCAGCTGCGCATCGACACGCCCATCGAGGTGGACTACTACCAGCACGGCGGCATCCTGCCGTTCGTCTTGCGCCAGTTGCTGGCCGCGTGATCCGGGCGGCCCCGACGGCATTCACGGCCAGCTGGGGGGCGAGGTGGCGCGCGCCAGGTGCGCGAGGGCGTCGATGGCGTATTGCGCCACCGGCGAGTGCAAGCGGCCTTCGAGCGTGACGATCCCTACCTCCGAATGCGCGGGTGCGAGGTCGGCCGGCTGCATGGGGCGGATCCGGCCGGCTGCCAGCTCGTCGGCCAGGATGGTCTCCGTGCTCACGATGATGGTGTCGGTGTCCAGCGCGATTCGTCGCAGCAGGTGCACGTCATCGCACTCCACCACCGTGGGCAGCTGCTCCTCCGGCCCCAGGCCCAGCACGCGCAGCAGGTAGGCGTTGATCTCCAGGGGCAAGCGCCCCGATGCGATGCCGAAGTGGATCATGTCGGCCAGGTTGATCGTCTTTTGGCCGAACAGCGGGTGCGTGGCGCGCGCATAAAAGGCGCCTGACTGCCTGCCGATCAGGCGCACGGCAAACGGACCTCCCTTGGGCACGTCGCGCGTGTCCCCGACGAAGAAGTCGTGCTCTTCGGTTTTTACGTAATCCAGGAGGTAGTGCGGGTTGTTGACGTGCACGCGCAGCTTCACGTCGGGGAACCGCTGCCGCAGGTCGGTCATCAGCGCCGGCAGGAGGGCGGCCGTGGCCATCGGCCCGGCGCCGAACGAAACCTCGCCAATCTGGCCCTGGTTGAACAGGTGGACGTCCCGGTCCAGCCGCCGGCTCTCCAGCAACACGCGCCGTGCCCGCTCGATGACGAATGCGCCTGCTGGGGTGCATGAGACCTGGGCGCCCGTCCGGTCGAACAGCTGCATGCCCAGTTCCTCTTCGGCCGCCTGGATGCTGCGGCTGAAAGCCGGCTGGCTGAGATGGACGCGCTCGGCCGCCTTGCGGAAATTGCAGTCCTCGGCCAGTGCCACGAGGTGATTGAGTCGTTTCAGGTCCACGAGACTCCATGGATTGGTAATGCAGCCAATGCATCGATTCTATCCGAACAATGCATTGGACGGATATATTGAAGATATTAATAATTCAAGCCTCAACTACTTCGGCGAAGGTGATTCGATGCACGGGCGGCAGGTTCACAGACTCATGGTGGCAAGTGTTTGCCGCATGCCGGGGTCCGTCGTTGAACAGCTGCTGGCCCTGCGCGAGGGCCTTTGCCGCTTCAATGCCAAGCACGGATTGCGCACCGCCTTGCTGTATAGCGGCGGCTGGTTCCTGCAGTGGCATGAAGGCAGTGCCGCCGCCATCGACGCCGTCCTCGTGCAATCCGACGCCCACGCCGGCCATGCGCACCAGCGCGTGATCCACCGCACCGAGGGTCCCGCCTCCCTCACCGAAACCCTGCACATCGCCAGCCTGCACAGCCGCGACAAGCCCAGCGACGTCGCCCGGCGCCTATACAGCATCGAGCGCGAGCGCGAACTCGGTTGGGACGCCGAGCCGGTCGAGATCTGGCAGTGCCTGAGCGCGCCTTGCCTCGTGGCCCGCGACGACGTGGTGGCTGCCGTCGCGCGCTCGCACGTGGTCGCCGTGACGTCGGAATTCACCGAGTCGGTGGACCTGATCAAGGCAATTGGCGATCGCACGCGCGCACCCGTCAGCTACCAGCGCTTCGCCGATGGCGACCTGCGCAAGGGAGACATCGGGGCGGCTTATGTGGACGTGGCCAGTGGCGGGCAATTGACCCGCGTGCAGGCGCTGCCGCGGCGCGGGCTCGACGACAACATGATCACGCTGTCGCTGCGGCGCATGCAATGCCTGGTGCTGCTGCTGGGCAACCGCCCCCGCGCGGCCGGCATGCTGGCGGCCAGCGTGGCGCACCTCCTGGGTGGCATGCCGGTCCCGCCGGCGGTTCGCCTGGTCGGCGCGTGCGCCGAAACCTGCGCCGAAGCTGCCGGCATCCTGGCCGCGCTGCCCGGCCTCGACATCGAGACCATCGATGCCGGCACCGGCGGCCGCACCCGCACCGATGCCGTCCTCGACATGGTCTACTCCGGTTGCACCGCGCCCGCCGGGCTGGATTTGCTCCTGGGCTGAAGATCCCGCGCCGTTGCACAATCGGCGCCAATGACCCAACAGGCGCTGATCGTCGGCGGTGGAATCGGCGGACTGGCCGCTGCGCTGGCCTGTACGCGTGCCGGCTGGATGGCGCGGCTGTACGAAAAGGCCGCGCAATTCAGCGAAGTCGGCGCCGGCATCCAGCTCGGGCCCAACGCCACCCGGATCCTTTCCCGCTGGGACCTCGACACCGCGCTGGCCCAGGTGGCCGCATTCCCGCACCGGTTGCTCGTGCGCGATGCCCGCGACGGCACGCGGCTGGGCGCGCTTCCGCTCGGCAACGACATCGCGTTGCGCTACGGCTATCCCTACGTCACGATCCATCGCGCCGACCTGCAGGGCCTGCTGCTCGATGCCGCGCGCGGCGCAGGCGTGTTTCTCGAACCCGGGGCGCCCGTAGATGCTGCGATGCCTGCTACCGACGCCGTCGGTTTGCGATTGCACGACGGGCGGGAGGTTGAAGGTGACGCACTGGTCGCCGCCGACGGCTTGTGGAGCGCGATGCGCGGCACGGTTTGCGGCGACAGTGCACCGGTGTTCAGCGGGCATCTTGCTTACCGCGCACTCATCGAACAGAAAGACTTGCCACGCAAGTTGCGCAGCCAGGACGTCTCGGTGTGGTGGGGGCCGAGCCTGCATGCCGTGGCCTATCCGGTGCGGCGCGGCGAGCAGCTCAACGTGGTGGTGCTGGTGCACTCGGCCGCGCCGGGGAGTGCCGTGCGTGACTGGGACCAGGCGGGCGTGGCCTCGGAGCTTCACGCCGCCATGGGACCGATGTCCAGCCGCCTGCAGGAACTGGTGCATGCGATGCCGCATTGGCGCTTGTGGGCCTTGCACGACCGGCCGCCCGTGCGCGGCGCCGATGAGATGGCCCAGGGCCGCGTAGCGCTGCTGGGAGATGCCGCGCACCCGATGCGGCCGTATTTCGCGCAGGGCGCGGGGATGGCCATCGAGGACGCGGCCGAATTGGGCCGTTCGCTGTCGATGGATGCACTGGACGTGCCGCTGGCGCTGCGGCGCTACGCGCTGGCCCGGTGGCAACGCGTGGCGCGCGTGCAGGCGCTCTCGCGGCGCAACGGCTGGATCTTCCACGCCAGCGGCGTGGTGCGCCTTGGGCGCGACCTGTCGCTGCGGGTGCTCGGGCAAAGGCTGCTGGACCAGCCCTGGCTGTATCGCGAAACCTGAGTCAGGTGGCGCCGGGCGGCAGCGAATCCGCGTAAGCCATCGGCATCGTGGGCCGGGCGTAGTGGGGCAGCATCGAGTCGCTTTCGAGCATGCCTTGCAGCGTGCTGTGCGCCTCCGCCGGCACCGAGGGCACTTCACCCGCGCGCTTGAGCAGCTTGGCGCGCAGCCTGTCGTACATGTCTTCCAGGCTGCCGACGTCGCTGGTGGATTCGGCCACCACCGAATCGAGCATCACGGTGAGGCGCGACCCCTTGAGCTGCACTGCCACCTTGGGCGGCTGCCCCAGGTGCTGGTGGAGCAACTGCGCGGCCCGCACGGCGGTCACGCCGGGCAGCACCACGCCGAACTCCACCGCGTCGGTGCGTGCGGCAATGCCCCCGGGCGGCGTGGCGGCCTCGATGCGGGCGACCAGTTGCGCGAACACCTGGTTGGCTGCCTTCTTGCCCGACAGGTCGGCCACCTCGCGCAGGTCGGCGCTATTGAGCAGCACCATGGAGAACGGGCGGTTGCGGCGGCGGCACTCGTCGAAGAGCTGCCCGCCATGGGCGAAGAAGCCGTCCTCGTTGTACAGGCGGCTGTTGGGGTCGCGCCGTGACTGTTCGGCCCGCTGGTCGAGTTCGCGCACCGAGTTGCCGAATTCGGTGGCGGCAAAGGCGAAGAACACCAGCGCGCCCGCCTGCGTGAAACTCAGGTGCCATGAGGCGGTGGAGTTGGCGAACACGTGGATGCAGACGAACTCCACCACGACCAGCGCCCACAGCGCCACCACCCAGCGTCCGGAGAGCAGCAGCGAATAGACCGCCGTCACCATGATGGGCCATATGAAGTAAGGGCCTTGCGGGTCCGCAACGTCCACGCTGGCTTGCAACATCAACGCGCCGAGCAGCAACAAGGTGGCGCGCGCGAACATGACCGACTGGCGGCGCGCCGGGCTGATGCGGCACCAGCCACCAACCGCCGCGGCATAGATGGCGAGCAGCCAGATGGTCGTGTCGCCGGGGTTCAGGACCACGCCGGCCCACAGCGTGAAGCCGGCAATCGCCAGCACCATCCTGGGTTCGAGCCGTGCCACGCGGAAGGTGACGGCGTTGCCGCTGGCCTTGTCGCCAGACGGCGGTTTCTTGACAGAGAAGATGGGCGCGCCCGGCCCGCGATGCTTGCTCATTGTGTGCTCCCTTGTACTCCAGGGACTGCGCCCTTTGCGCCAGTATGCATGAGCTGCGCGCCCGGCGCCAGCATTCGGCGCTACAAGTCGGTGCGCAGTTTCCAGATTTCAGGGAAAAGCACAACATCGAGCATCTTGCGCAGGTAACTCACGCCGCCGGTGCCGCCGGTGCCGCGCTTGAAACCGATGATGCGTTCGACGGTGGTGACGTGCCTGAAGCGCCAGAGCCGGAAGGCGTCTTCCAGGTCGGTGAGCTCCTCGCCCAGCTGGTACAGGTCCCAGTGGGCCTTGGGGTTGCGGTAGCAGACCAGCCAGGCCTTCTCCACTTCCTCGCTTTCCACGTAGGGCTGGGTCCAGTCGCGCTGGACGTGGCTGGCGGGCACCGGCAAGCCGCGGCGCGCAAGCAGGCGCAAGGCCTCGTCGTAAAGCGAAGGTGCTTCGTGGGCCTGTTGCACCTGCGCGAGCAACTCCGGCCGGTGCGCATGGGGCTTGAGCATCGCCGCGTTCTTGTTGCCCAGGGCGAATTCGATGCAACGGTACTGCGCGCTCTGGAAGCCGCTGGAGTTGCCCAGGTAGGGGCGGATCGCGCTGTACTCGGGCGGCGTCATGGTCGCGAGCACGTCCCACGCGTGGACCAGCTGCTCCATGATGCGGCTCACCCGCGCAAGCATCTTGAACGCATCGCCCAGTTCATCGCCGGCCACACAGGCGATCGCGGCGCGCAGCTCATGCAGCATCAGCTTCATCCACAGCTCGCTGGTCTGGTGCTGGATGATGAAGAGCATCTCGTTGTGGTCGGGCGACAGGGGCTTTTGCGCGCCCAGGATCGCGTCCAGCTGCAGGTAGTCGCCGTAGCTCATGGACTGGCTGAAGTCCAGGTGCGCTTTCTCCTCATGGACGATGGACTCGGGCGACGCGGTGGGTTTGCTGTCTTTCATTTCAGGTCACCGCGTGCTTCTGGTTGAATTCGGGGCGCTGCCACTCGCCGGCTTCGAGCACCTGCCGCAGGTGCTCCACGGCTTTCCATGTGTCCTCGAAGCCGATGTACAGCGGCGTGAAGCCGAAGCGCAGGATGTCCTCGTGGCCCTTGTCGTCACCGGCACGGAAGTCGCCGATGACGCCGCGCGCAATCAACGCCTGGACGATGGCATAGGCGCCTTGCTTGCGCGTGAGGCACACCTGCGAGCCCCGGCGCGCGTGCTCGCGCGGGGTGGCGAGGCCCAGGCCGTGCCCACTACAGCGTTCTTCGACCAGTTGCATGAACAGGTCGGTGAGGGCCAGTGACTTCGCGCGCAAGGCCGCCATGCCTCCGAACGGTTGCGCGGCCAGCACCGTGTCCAGCCCGCATTCCAGCGCCGTCATGCTCAGGATCGGCTGGGTGCCGCACAGGTAGCGCGCGACGCCCGGCGCCGGGCGATAGTCGGTCGTGAACTCGAAGGGCGCGGCGTGGCCGAGCCAACCCGAGAGGGGCTGCTCGAATCGATCGGCGTGGCGCGGATGGACCCAGGCAAAGGCCGGGGCGCCGGGACCACCATTGAGGTACTTGTAGCCGCAGCCGATCGCGAAGTCGGCGCCGGCCGCGTTCAAGTCCACCGGCACCGCGCCGGCGCTGTGTGCCAGGTCCCACACCATCAGTGCGCCCGCGCGGTGCGCGGCGGCCGTTACGGCCTGCATGTCATGCATGGCGCCGGTGCGGTAGTTGACGTGCGTGAGCATGAGGACGGCGACGCTGTCGTCCAGTGCTTCTTCGACACGCTCGTGGTCCAGCAGCACAAGTTCGAAGCCCCGTTCCTTGCACAGCGATTGCGCGATGTAGAGGTCGGTGGGGAAGTTGCTGCGCTCGCTCACGATGCGCCGCCGCTGCGGGCCGGCCCCAGTCGCGATCTGCATCGCGGCGCTCAGCACCTTGTACAGGTTGATCGACGTGCCGTCGGTCGCCACCACCTCGCCGGGGTTCGCGCCCACCAGTTGCGCGATCTTGTCGCCCAGGCGTTGCGGCAGCGTGATCCAGCCCGCGCTGTTCCAGGACCGGATCAGCCCCTGGCCCCATTCCTCGGTCACGGCGTGGGCCACGCGCGCAGCGGCGGCGCGTGGCAGCACGCCCAGTGAGTTGCCGTCCAGGTAGATCACGCCTTCGGGCAAGGTGAAAAGCTTGCGCAGCTCGCGCAACGGGTCGCGCGCGTCCAGCGTGCGGCAGTCCTGCAATGTCATGCGGTTCATAGTTCTCGCAGCACGGCACGCACGGGCGAGGCGTCGGCTGTCATCAGTTTGAGGGGCAGGGCGATCAGTTCGTAATCGCCTTCGGGCACATCGTCGAGTACCAGGTTCTCCAGCACGCGCAGGCCCAGGCGGCGGATCACCTGGTGGCTGTCGAGCGTCTTGCTGTCGGCGGGGTCGATGCTTGCGGTGTCGATGCCGACCAGCTTCACGCCCATCTTGGCCAGCCGCTCGATCGTCGCCGGCGCGTAGGCGGCCAGTTGTCCATCCCATCGGTCAACCGGCATGCGCTCATAGGTGCGGACCAGGACGCGCGGTGGCAGCGCGTTAGTCGCGTGCTCGATGTGGTCCCACTGCACCAATGCTCCCTTGCCGATGGCGTGGATCACGCGGCAGGGGCCGAGGTAGGTGGCGATGTCCACCGCGCCGATGGATGCGCCCGCTTCGTCGTAATGCAGAGGGGCGTCCGCATGCGCGCCGACATGGGGCGACAACGTGATGCGGCTGACGTTGACGGGGCAACCCGGCGCCAGCGTGGCAGACCATTCCTGCGTGTAGGGCGTGTCGCCGGGAAACACGGGCGAACCGGGCGCCACCGGTGGCGAGATGTCCCAGATTTTCTTCATGGCGGCAGTGTGCGCCGCTGCCAAAAACCGTGGTGTCGGTTAATTCCAACAAGGACCAAAAATAGTTGAGGCCTAAAGCAAGTGCGTCGTCCGGGCGGCTCCCGTCAACCTGCCGGCTGGATGCAGCGTTTCGGAATAACTGTACATGTGTGAGAAGTATGTACTTGACAAACCCTCCGGGAGGGTATGCCACCTTACTAGAACGATCGTTCCGTTTTTAGAATGTTGGCATGCACACACTCGATGCCAAGATGGCTCTCTGGAGAGAGGTGTACGCACGGCTCAAGGAGGCCCGAGAGCGGTACAAGGTGGCGCGCGGCAAGAGCGAGGACGACCCGGAACTATCCTATCTGGCATCCGAGGTTGACCGCTTGCAGCGTGCGTGCGGGGTAGCCCTGAGCGCGATGCAGGAGGAGCTAGCCAAGCTCAAAACTCCAGGCGATTCCGGGCGCGATTCGCAATAGGCTTGAGGAACGCCAGATCGGCAGCATGAAGGCGCACGCGCGCGGTCTTGCGCAAGGCCGTCGCAATTTCTAGGTGTAGTGGATTCGGCGTCGGTCCTTCACCCTTCGCATAGG
>DATHWV010000025.1:0-12399 GCA_035460205.1 Ramlibacter sp. | reverse complement strand
CATCCTGCATCCTTCCGAAGTCGAGCTGGGCGAGACCACTCGCGGCGTCATGGCCGCGGCCGACCGCGTCAAGCCGCGCCGGGTGGTTTTCGACAGCCTGTCCGAGATGCGGCTGCTGGCGCAGAACCCGTTGCGCTATCGCCGGCAGGTGCTGGCGCTCAAGGGTTATTTCGCCAGCCGCAACTGCACTGTCCTGATGCTGGACGACCGCAGCGCAGACCATGACGACCTGCAGCTGCACAGCATCGCGCACGGCGTCGTGAGCCTGGAGCAGGTGGTCGACCAATACGGGCCGGAACGCCGCCGCCTGCGCGTGATCAAGATGCGCGGCATTCGTTTCCGCGGCGGCGAGCACGACTTCAACCTCGACACCGGTGGCCTGGCCGTGTTTCCGCGCCTGGTGGCGGCCGAGCATCGCGCAGATTTCGATGCCTCGCTGGTCACCACGGGCACGGCGGAGCTGGACACGCTGCTGGGCGGCGGCCTGGGCCGCGGCAGCAACACCTTGTTCAGCGGGCCTTCGGGAGTGGGCAAGACGACGACGGCCATCTCCTGCGTTCGCGCCGCCCTGTTGCGCGGCGAGAAGGCTGTGTACTACCTCTTCGATGAAGGGCTGGGCACCTTGCTGATCCGCTCCAAGGCGCTGGGGATGGACATCGAGGATTTCCTGCGCAGCGGGCAGCTGCGAATCCAGACCCTGGACCCGGCCGAGGTGTCGCCCGGCGAATTCGCCAACATGGTCCGCTCCGCGGTGGAAGACCAGGGTGTGGGAACGGTGGTGATCGACAGCCTGAACGCCTACCTGCAGGCCATGTCCGGCGACAAGCACCTGCTGCTGCAGATGCACGAGTTGCTCAACTACCTGAACCAGCGCGGCGTCGTCACCATCCTCATCCTGGCGCAACATGGCGTGCTGGGTGACGTGCGCAGCGACGTGGACCTGAGCTACCTCTCCGACGGCATCCTGCTGTTCCGGTTCTTCGAAGCTCGCGGGCACCTGCTCAAGGCGGTGTCGGTGGTCAAGAGCCGCACCAGCGACCACGAACTCACCATCCGCGAATTCAGGCTGGGCGGCAAAGGCATCCAGGTGGGCGAGGCACTGACCGATTTCGAGGGCGTCCTGACGGGCGTGGCGTCGTACAAGGGGGACATCCCCTTGCTCTCTGATGCTGACGCAAACGCTGCCAGGGGCCGTGCCTGATGGAGTTTCGTGTCCTTATCCATGCCCCCCGTGGCCGCGATGCGTCCGTCGTCAAGGGCGTGCTGGAGCCCCACCAACGCGTCTACGTCTGCGACAGCGCCGACGACCTCTGCCTGGAGTTGACCCGCGGGGCTGCGGCTGCCGTGCTGACCGAGGAGGCGCTGGCCGATGCATCGCTGGTGCCGGCGCTGTCGTCATGGCTCGCCCTGCAGCCGCCCTGGTCGGACTTTCCGTTCATCGTGCTGGCCTCCCGCCAATCCGGCCCGCGGCCCCCGGCAGCGGTCGCGATGCTTCACAAGCTGGGCAACGTGATCCTGCTGGAACGACCGCTCAACGCGGAAACGCTGGCCAGCGCGGCCGACGCCGCAGTGCGTGCCCGCCGCCGCCAGTACATCACCCGCGAGCACCTGGGTGAAATCAGCAAGGCGCAGTCCGAACTGGGCGTGCTCAACAGCCAACTGGAGTTGCGGATCGAGGCGCGCACGCGCGAACTGGCCAGCGCCAACGACCGGCTGATGAAGGAGATCGCCGAGCGCGAGCGGGCGCAGGCGGCGCTGACGCAGGTCCAGAAGATGGAAGCCATCGGGCGCCTGACCGGCGGCATCGCGCACGACTTCAACAACCTGCTCCATGTGGTCAACATGAACCTGGAGCTGATCACCCTCTATGCCAAGGAGGAGAAGGTCAAGCCGGTGGTGGACCGTGCCAAGAGCGCGGCGCGGCGCGGAGCCAAGCTCACCGGGCAGCTGCTCTCGTTCGCGCGTAGCCAGTCGCTGCTGCCCAAGCTCACGCACGTCAACACCCTGCTGGTCGGCATGAAGGACTTGCTGGAAATCTCGGCAGGGCCGGGTGTCCAGGTGGAATACGAGCTGTGCGAGGAGCGCGCGGCAGTGATCGTCGACCCGAGCCAGCTGGAAATGGCCGTGCTGAACCTGGCCGTCAATTCCCGCGATGCGATGCCTGAGGGCGGCACGCTGACGATATCGACCTGCGCCCGCTCCCGCGCGCTGGACGAGGGCGAGCTCAAGGCGGGCGACTATGTCGTGGTGACTGTGAGCGACACCGGGGGCGGGATGTCCCCGACGGTGCTGGCCAAGGTGTTCGACCCGTTCTTCACGACCAAGCCCCTGGGCAGCGGCACCGGCCTGGGCTTGAGCCAGGTCTACGGCTTCGCGCGCCAGTCAGGCGGCCTGGCCTTCATTCACAGCGAACCCGGCACGGGCACCAGCGTCGAGATGCTTTTTCCCGCGGCGCCGGCCGATGCGCAGGCCGTCAGCGACCAGACCCTGCCGCCGATGCTGCCGCAGCCCGTCAAGTCGGCGCGCATCCTGGTGGTCGAGGACGACACCGAAGTGCGCCGGGTGATCGTCGAGTGCCTCGGCCTGATCGGCTACACCGTCTCCGAAGCTCCCAACGGCACCGAAGGCCTGGCAGCCATCACCCGCAACAAGCCCGACCTGCTGGTGGTGGACTACGCGATGCCCGACATGACCGGCGCCGAGGTGATTTCGAAGGCGCGTGAAGCGGTGGGCGACCTGCCGGTGATCCTGGCGACCGGCTATGCCGACATGGCCGCCGTCGAACGGCTGGCCGGCAAGCCCGCCATCCTGCGCAAGCCCTTTGACATCAATTCGCTGGGCGAGGCCGTGGCGCGTGCGCTGGAAAGCGGCCGTTCCAGGACCGCACCGGTGCAGGAAGGCGTGCTGACCAACGCCTGACGGCGCTACCATGGGCGACCCATGCCGAGCCGGGAGCGCCCTTGAAGATCACGACCGTTGAGCCTTTCATCCTGCACGTGCCGGTCACCGGTTCGCAGATCGCCGACAGCACGCACAGCATCACGCACTGGGGCGTGGTGGGCGTGCGCATCACCACGGAAGACGGCCTGGCTGGCTATGGCTTCACCGGCACCCATGCCCACCTGCCCGGCGACCAGCTGATCACGCGCTGCATCGCCACCTGCCATGCGCCCTTGCTGGTCGGCGAGGATGCCGGCGACGTCCAGCGCCTCTGGCTCAAGCTCGCGCGCAACCCGGCGCTGCAATGGATAGGGCGCGCGGGCATCACCACGCTGTCGCACGCAGCCATCGACGTCGCGCTGTGGGACCTCAAGGCCAAGCGCGCAGGTGTGCCGCTGTGGAAGCTGCTCGGTGGGCAGGTGCGCCAGCAGGTCCGTGCCTACAACACCGACATCGGCTGGCTCAGCATCGCCGACGACAAGCTGGTCGAAGGCGCGCTGCGTGCGGTGGGCGACGGGTTCACCGGCATCAAGATCAAGGTGGGGTCCACGGTGGAGCGAGACCTGCGCCGGCTCGAAGCGGTGCGCCGCGCGATCGGGCCTGACGTGACGCTCGCCATCGACGGCAATGGCAAGTGGGACCTGCCGACCTGCCTGCGTTTTTGCCGCGCGGCCGAGCCGTTTGACGTGTTCTGGTTCGAGGAGCCGCTCTGGTACGACGATGTCAAGGCCCACGCCGAACTCGCGCGTGCCACGCGCATCCCGGTGGCGCTGGGCGAGCAGCTCTACACGCAGGACGCTTTTTCGGAGTTTTTCCACCAGCGCGCAATCCATTGGGTGCAACCCGACGTCACGCGCATGGCCGGCATCACCGAGGTGTGGCGCGTGTGCGAGACCGCCAATTCGTACCGGCTGCCGGTGGCGCCGCACGCCGGTGACATGAGCCAGGTCCATGTGCACCTGAACTACGCGCACCCCGCGTGTGCGGTGCTGGAATACATCCCCTGGATCAAGGACTGCTTCAACGAGCCGGCCGATGTGGTGGATGGCGTATTCAAGTTGCCGCAGCAACCCGGCGCGGGGACGACGCCCACCAGCGACGCGTGGGAGAAATTCCGCAAGCCCGCCGCCTGACCATGGCCATCACTGACCCCGATCCTTTCGGCCGCCCTGCGGGTGGGTGGCGACTGCGGCTGTACCAGGTCATCTACGAGTCCGACACCAGCGCCGGACGCCTCTTCGACAAGGTCATCATCGCCGCGATCATCCTGAGCGTCGCCGTCGTGATCGCCGACAGCGTGCAGGCCTGGCATGCGCGCCACCGCCTGACGTTTGAAGCCCTGGAGTGGTTCTTCACGCTGCTGTTCACGCTGGAGTACGTGGCCCGGCTTTCGACGGTGGACCGGCCACTGCGTTATGCCCGCAGCTTCTTTGGCATCGTCGACCTGCTGGCCGTGATGCCGACCTATCTCGCGCTTTTTGTGCCCGAGTTGCACGCCCTGATCGACCTGCGGATCCTGCGCCTGTTGCGCGTCTTCCGGATCTTCCGCCTGACCGAGTACGTGGCCGAGTACCAGGTGATGGGGGAGGCGCTCCTGGCCAGCCGCCGCAAGATCCTGGTGTTCCTGTCGGCCGTGCTGATGGTGGCACTGGTGCTGGGAACGCTGTTGTACGTCGTCGAAGGCCCGCAGCACGGCTTCCACGACATTCCGACGGCGGTCTACTGGGCGATCACCACCATCACCACCGTCGGCTTTGGCGACATCACACCCAAGACCGACATCGGCCGCCTGATCGCCTCGGTGATGATGCTGATCGGTTGGGGCACGCTCGCCGTCCCGACCGGCATCGTGACGGCGGAAATGACCGTGCGCCGCCACGCCCGCCCGGTGCTGGCGCCGCGCGCGTGCACGCAGTGCGGCTCAGAGGGCTATGGGCCGGAGGCCAGGTTCTGCCAGCAGTGCGGCACCGCCCTGCCGCCCGTGGCGCCGCCCCGCGCCAGGACGGAAGCTCCTTGACCTACCCGATCGCGGCGCCACGCGCCGTGAGCAGTTCCCGCAGCACCGAGCGGTGGCAGCGGTTTTCGTCTTCGCAATAGCAGCCCAGCGAGAACGAAGTCTGGTGGGACATCGCCGCCAGCAAGTCGAGCAGGTGGGCCGCATCGGGCTGCTTCATCTCGGCCTGGAACTTGCGCCGGAACGCCGACCAGTCCTTGTCGTCCTGCGCCGCCTGTCCCTGCGCCATCAGTCCGGCGCTGGGTGACAGGTTGGGCAACCAGGTGTCGTAGAAGTCGCGCTTGCCGAATTCGGTTTTCGGCACGCCGCGCGGCGGGCGGCGGACGGTGCCCAGGCGCAGGCCCTCGTTGGGTTTGCGGGCCGTACCCAGGCGGACGATGTGGATGCTCATGGCGTGGCTCCTTCGGGAGCCCCATAGCGTAGCGCCTCAGGCGGCGTGCGTGTCTTCGGTGAACTCCTCTACCGCCTTCTCGCGCCAACTGCGTTCGTGGCGCTCATAGGCCGTGCGGGACAGCACCGAGAACCGGCCGGCGCCGGCGCGCCAGCCCCAGGCGTCCACGCGCACCTCGTCGCCGCCGACGTGGATCGCGTTGAAGGAGTTCTCCTCGCCGCGTCCGCGCGTGGACGTGGCGGTGCCGGCCTGGATGGCCAGCGCCGCGTAGCCCTCGATCGGGTAGCGGGCGGCCGTGCTGCCGGTGTGGCTCTGGTGCATGTGGCCGGACAGCAGCAGGTCGGCGCCACAGGCGGCGAAGGCCTTCATGGCCAGCCCCGCGCGCCACACCAGGTCGTCGTTGTCCTTGCCGGCGGGCAGGTCGAACGGGTGATGGGTGACGACGATGCGCGTGACCCAGTCGTCCAGCGCGCGGAATCGTTCTTGCAACAACGCGAGCTGCTCCCGGTTGATGCGGCCATCCTTGAACGTCAGCGAACGCGCGGTGTTGACGCCGGCCACCGCGATCTCGTCGTCGGCAAAGAATGGCGCGAGGTCGCCCGTGATGTGACGGCGATAGTTGCCCAGGGGGTTGAGGAAGCGCTTCACCACGTTGTAGAGCGGCACGTCGTGGTTACCGGGCACCACCAGCTGCGGCTGCGGCAAGGTGTCCAGGAATTCGCGCGCCTGTTCGAACTGCCCGGCACGCGCGCGCTGCGTGAGGTCGCCCGACACCACCAGCAGGTGCGGCGAGATGCGCGCGATGCATTCGCGCAGCGGCGCCAGCAGCGCCGGATCGACGCGACCGAAGTGCAGGTCGGACAGGTGGACCAGGGTTCTCATCCGGCATCTCCTCGTTGTTCGTTGCGCCGGGGTGCCGGCACGGGCACGAAGACCTTGAGCGCGCCCGGCCGCACGCGGTACTCCAGTGGCGTGCGCATCACGTTGACCTCACCGTCGGTCGCCACCCGCATGTGCTGGTGTGGCGTGCGCACCGTGAGCGAGCGCGCGGTGACGATGTCGAAGTCGCGCGCCTGACGCAGGCGACGCGTGAGGGCGCGCAGGGCCAGCCTCAGCAGGCCGAAGCGGCCGGTGCGCTGCGTGACATAGAGGCTCAGGCGGCCATCGGACAGCGAAGCGCGCTCGCCGATCTCGAAGCCTTCCATCTGGTACTCGTTGTTGCCGACAAACACGAACGCGCTCTGTCGCTCCCAGCGCTTGCCGTCGAGTTCGAGCTGCAGCGCGAGCACCGGGTACTTGCGCGCGGCATGCACGCTCGCGGCCAGCAGCGCGCGCCACTTGCCGCGGCCCAGCCGCCGGCGCTGCCGTTCCCGGTCGAGCACGATGTCGGGGTACAGGCCCAGGCTGGAGTTGTTGATGAACAGGCGGCCATTGACTTCAGCTGCATCAACGGCTGCCTGGTGACCCTCGGTGATGGTGCTCACGGCCGCCTCCAGTGCCAGCGGGATGCCGAGGTCTTTGGCGAAGTGGTTGAGTGTGCCCATCGGCACGACGCCCAGCGGCACGTCGGTGCCGGCCAGGCGCGACGCCACGGCGCTGACGGTGCCGTCGCCGCCTGCAGCCACCACAGCGGGAGCGTGGGCGCGAATGGCCGCGGTCGCCGCCTGCAGGATTTCTTCACCGCTCTTGACCAACACCACTTCGGCGGGGGCACCGCTGGCCTCGAACTGGCGTTGGAGACTGTGCACCCAGTGCGAGTCACAACCGCGACCGGATGTGCTGTTGACGATGACGCAGACGGGCTGGGGGGCGTGTGACGGAGTGGGGCGCATTGACCCCACCATCGCCGCATCCCTCATTGGCGGGTGTAGTCACGCCCCGGCAATTGCGCCGGGGATCTTCCTACAGGTGGCTCAGCAGGTGGCCCTAGAGGTGGTTCTGGCCGATGTCGCTCACCACCCGCGCGTAGCGCTGCTTGCTCCAGTAAGCCGACGCCCAGTCGATGAGCACGACCAGGCGGTTGCGGAAACCGATGAGGAAGTAGATGTGCGCGAACAGCCAGAAGAGCCAGGCGAAGTAGCCACTGAACCTGAAATGACCGACGGGCGATGTGAGGTCCACCACGGCGGCGTTGCGCCCGATGGTGGCGAGGTTGCCATAGTCGCGGTAGCGAAACGGCAGCGTGGGCTTGCCGGCCATGCGGCGCAGGATGTTGGCTGCGGCGGCGCGCCCCATTTGCTTGGCCGCGGGTGAGACACCGGGCACGGGTTGTGGTTCGCGCCCGGCCACATGGCTCTTCGCCGCAGCGAGGTCGCCGATGACGCTGATGGCCGCGTGGCCCGCCAGGCTCAGGTCGGGCTCGACGATCACGCGGCCCGCGCGGTCCGTGACGCCATCGGTGGCCTGCGCCAGCAGGCGGCCCAAGGGCGACGCCGCGACACCCGCGGCCCACACGACGCAGCGGGTGTTGATGGTGGAGGAAACTGCGGAGCCGGCGGCGCCTGACTGCACTTCGACTGCGCCGGCATCGATGGCCACGACGCGCGCATCCAGCTGCACTTCGACACCGAGTTTTTCCAGCTGCTCGCGGGCGCGCCGGCTCAGGTCTTCGGGCATGGCCTGCAGCACGCGCGAGCCGCCCTCTAGCAGCAGGATGCGCGCGGCCGCCGGGTCGATGCGGCGGAACTCCCCTGGCAGCGTGTGGCGTGCGATCTCGGCCAGCGTGCCGGCCATCTCGACACCGGTTGGCCCGCCGCCGATCACCACGAAAGTGAGCCAGGCTTCGCGCAGGGCCGGGTCGCGCTCTTTCTCGGCCGCTTCGAAAGCAAGCAGGATGCGGCGGCGGATTTCGAAGGCATCGTCCAGCGTCTTGAGGCCGGGGGCATGCGGCGCCCAGTCGTCGCGGCCGAAATAACTGTGGGTGGCGCCGGCTGCCACGATGAGGTGGTCGTAGGGCAGGGCAATGCCGTCGGCGAGCAAGACCTGGCGCTCCTTGACGTCGATGGAAGTCACCTCGCCCAGCAGGCTGGTGAGGTTGGCCTGCTTGCGGAACAGGTGCCGCACGGGGGCCGCGATGGCCGGCGCGGACAGGCCCGCCGTAGCGACCTGGTAGAGCAGCGGCTGGAACAGGTGGTGGTTGGTCTTGTCGACCAGGGTGATGTCGGCGTCGGCGTTGTGCAGTGCGCGCGCAGCTTCCAGCCCGCCGAAACCGCAGCCCACGATGACGATACGGGTTTTGCCTGTGGATGGGGCCATGAAGCGATTATGCGAGGAAGGCACAATGCATCCACGAAGCATCCCAGAAGGACCAGACGATGTTCCATACCTCTATTGCGGGCAGCCTGCCCAAGCCGGCCTGGCTGGCTGAAACGCAAAAACTCTGGCCGCAGTGGAAGGCGCACGGCGAAGAATTGCGCCAGGCCAAGGCCGACGCCACGCTGCTGTGGATCAAGGCGCAGGAAGACGCGGGCCTGGACATCGTCACCGACGGCGAGCAGTCGCGCCAGCACTTCGTGCACGGCTTCCTGGAACAGGTCGACGGCATCGACTTCGATCACAAGGTGAAGATGGGCATCCGCGACAACCGCTACGACGCGATGGTGCCGCAGGTGGTATCCGCGCTGAAGCTCAAGGGCCGGGTCCATGCCTTCGAGGCGCAGCTCGCGCGCGCGCACACCAAGCGCAAGCTCAAGTTCACCTTGCCAGGCCCGATGACCATCGTTGACACCGTGGCCGATCGCTTCTATGGCGACAAGGTCAAGATGGCCTTTGCCTTCGCGGAACTGCTCAACCAGGAAGCGCTGGCCCTGCAGGCCGATGGCGTGGACATCGTCCAGTTCGACGAACCCGCGTTCAATGTGTACATGAAGGACGCCGCCGACTGGGGCGTCAAGGCACTCGAGCGCGCGGCGCAGGGCCTGACCTGCACCACTGCAGTCCACATCTGCTATGGCTACGGCATCCAGGCCAACAACGACTGGAAGGAAAAGCTGGGCGAAGAGTGGCGACAGTACGAGCAGGTGTTTCCCGCGCTCGCCAAAAGCAGCATCAAGCAGGTCAGCCTGGAGTGCTACCACTCGCATGTGCCGCCCGACCTCATGAAGCTGCTCGAAGGCAAGGATGTGATGGTGGGTGTGATCGACGTGGCCAGCGACGTCATCGAAACACCGGAGCAGGTGGCCGAGACGATTGGCAAGGCACTGCAATTTGTGCCCAAACAGCGGCTCTTCCCCTGCACGAATTGCGGCCTGGCGCCCATGGACCGTGAAGTGGCCCGCAAGAAGCTCGAAGCGCTCGCGCAGGGCGCCGAGCTGGCCCGCCGGAGGTTTGCCTGATGGGGCGCCTGAACCGGGCAGCCCTCGCGCGCCTGCGCGCCAACCTGCAATCGCACATCGACCGTCAACGCATTCCCGGCGCCATCGCCGTAGTGGCACTGGGCGGCCATGTCGAGTTGTTCGAGTCGCTCGGCCGGCAGGACCCGAAGGCCGCGGGCGCCATGAAGGACGACGCGATCTTCCGCATCTACTCGATGACCAAACCCATCGTCTCGCTGGCGGCGCTGATGATGGCCGAGGAAGGGCTGCTGCAGCTGGGCGATCCGGTCTCGAAATACCTCCCCATGTTCGCGGACCAGAAGGTGGCGGTGGAAGGGGCCGGCGGCCTGCGGCTCGAACCGGTTCGCCGGCAGGCGACGGTGCACGACCTGCTGCGCCACACCTCCGGCCTGACCTACGAGTTCCTTGGCAGCAACGCCATCCAGAAACAGTACGAAGCCGCCGACATCGCCAATCGCTCGCGAACCAACGCCGAACATTGCAAGGTGCTGGCGGCCATCCCGCTGCAGGACCAGCCGGGCACCCGCTGGCAATACAGTCGCGCGACCGACGTGCTGGGCGCGCTCATCGAGGTGGTGGACGGCAAGCCGCTGGGCGAACTTTTGCAGCAACGCATATTTGGGCCGCTGGGCATGCGCGACACCGGTTTCGCCGTCCCGCGCGACCAGTGGCACCGCATTGCCGAACCTTTTGCGAACGATCCCGACACCGGCCAGCCGGTCGTGATGCTGGACGCGCGTGAAGTCCCGCGCCATGAGTCGGGCGGCGGCGGGCTGCTATCGACGGCGCATGACTATGTCCGCTTCCTGCAGCTCATGCGCAACCGCGGGATGCTGGACGGCACCCGGCTGGTCTCGCGCAAGACGATCGAGTGGATGACTTCCGACCATGTGGGCGCCATCCCCGCCAACGACGAGCTCCTGCTGCCCGGCTACGGCTTCGGCCTGGGCTTTTCGGTGCGCCTGCACAACGGCCTGGGGCCCCAGCCCGGTTCGGCGGGCCAGTATTTCTGGAGCGGGATCGGCGGCACCTCGTTTTTGGTGGACCCGGCTGAAGACCTTTTCGCCATGTTGCTCACGCAAGCGCCCAACCAGCGAATCTATTTTCGTAACCTGTTCCGCCACCTGGTCTACGCAGCAGTGGATTGATGCGCTGCGTCGTGACGCGCGTGGCTCGGCGGTGGTACGCTAACACCCATGGGAACCGACCATCCTTCGCACTGGCACGAACACGCCAACGACGACCCCCATGACCACGGCGCGGGCATCCCTCGCTGGAAGCATGACGGCGTACGCGTCGTACCCGGCACCCAGCTCGATGCCAACACCGCGCAGACACCGGGGATGGACCGCCAGGCGGCGATCAACTTTGCACGCGTGGGCGCGCAGAAGCTCTGGGCGGGCACGGTCACCATCCATGCCAACGCGAAGACCGGGGCGCATCACCACGGCCACTTGGAAAGCGTGATCTACGTCGTCAAGGGCCGTGCGCGCATGCGCTGGGGCGACCAGCTGGAATTCACGGCCGAAGCCGGGCCCGGCGACTTCATCTACGTGCCGCCTTACGTACCTCACCAGGAAATCAACGCCAGCCCGACCGAGACGCTGGAGTGCGTGCTTTGCCGCAGCGACGGCGAGGCCGTGGCCGTCAACCTTGCCATCGAACCGGTGGAAAAACCCGAACAGGTGCTCTGGGTCGACCCCACCCATCCCCGCGGGGGCGTGTGAGATGCGCGCTGGTGAAACCCCGCCCGACCTCGCCATCCTGGTGGTCGAGGACAACCCCGACCACCTGGAACTCATCCTGATGGCGTTGCGCGAGAATTGCGACGCGGGTCGCATCGCGTCGGCGGCCGGCGGGCAGGAGGCAATGGACTTCCTGCACGGGCGCGGCGCGCATCAGGGCCGCGACGCCCGTAAGCAGCCGCGCCTTGTCATCCTTGACGTGAAGATGAATCCCATGGATGGGGTGGCTGTGCTCAAGGCCATGCGCGACGACCCGCTCACCCAGGCGGTGCCGGTGGTCATGCTCACGTCGACTGTCGAGCGGTCCGAGCTCGACAAGTGTTACGAAGCCGGCGCGAACAGCGTGGTCCGCAAGTCCGAAGACTACGATGAGTTGCGGCGCAAGATGCAACGGGTGTACGACTTCTGGGTCACGGTCAACGAAGCGAATCGCAACTCACGCGTGTAGCGCGATTACGGTTGTCACTTTCTCCTACACAGCCGCGGCCCGGCCGGCGCTAAAAAGAGCGCATGAGCACACCGGAAATTGACGAGCACGACTCCTATGCACCGCCGGAGATCGGCAGCCTGGACAGGCAGGCGCGCGCGCGCAACGGCGCGCTCGTCCCCACGCTGGCGGTGGGCGCCGTGGTGATTGCAGCCGTGGTGGCTGCGGTGATGAGCCGCGGGACGGATCCGGCCCACGAGGAACGCCGCGCGGCGCGCCCGGCTTTGCAACAGGAAGTGGTGCGCGCGCCGCCCCTGCATTCGACGCAGGCCATGGGCGCGGCCCCGGCCTGCGGCACTTGCGGTACGGTGGAAGCTGTCACCGCCGCGGCGAGTCCCAGCAAGAACTACCAGATGCGCATCCGCATGGACGACGGCAGCGTGCGCTCCATCGAGCAGCGCGGCGCCTTGCCCGCCGGCTCGCGCGTCGTGCTGGATGGCAACTCGGTGCGGCTGATGCCGCGTGAAGGCTAGCGCCGGCGCTCAGGC
>DATHWV010000024.1:0-2102 GCA_035460205.1 Ramlibacter sp. | reverse complement strand
GCCGCGCAGGCGCAGACCGCGCTGGACGACATCATGAAGGCGAAGGAAATCAAGATCGCGATTCCCACCGACTTCCCGCCTTACGGCTCCGTGGGCACCGACCTCAAGCCCCAGGGGCTGGACATCGACATGGCCAACTACATCGCGTCCAAGCTCGGCGTGAAGGTCGAGTTGCTGCCGGTGACCACCGCCAACCGCATCGCGTACCTGCAAACGAAGAAGGCCGACCTGGTCATCTCCACGCTGGGCAAGAACCCGGAGCGCGAGAAGGTCATCGACTTCACCGCCGCCTACTCGCCCTTCTTCATTGCCGTGTTCGGCCCGAAGACGATGGCGGTGAAGGCGCCTGCCGACATGGCCGGCAAGTCGATCTCGGTGACGCGTGGCTCGGTCGACGATGCCGAACTCACCAAGGTCGCGCCGCCCACCACCGAGCTGCGCCGCTTCGAGGACAACAACTCCACGGTCTCGGCTTTCGTCGCCGGCCAGACCCAGCTGATCGCCACCAGCGCCCAGGTGGCGGGCGTCATGATGGGCCGCAACCCGCAGCTCGGCACCGAATTCAAGTACACGCTGAAGGACTCGCCGAACTTCATCGGCGTGGGCAAAGGTGAAGACAAGCTGCGCCTGAAGGTCAACGAGATCCTGGCCGATGCCAAGAAGAACGGCGACATCGACAAGATGGCCGTGAAGTGGCTCGGCCGCCCGGCCGGCGACCTGCCGCAGTAAACCACGCCGCCATGCGCGTCGCCTTCGACTTCCTCTCCGTCCTCGTCGAGTGGCGCATGCTGCTCAAGGGGGTGGTGTGGACGCTGGGGCTGACGTTCATCTCGGCGCTGATCGGCGTTGCCGTCGGCATAGGTTGCGCCTGGGCCCGCACCTACGGCGCCACCTGGCTCAAGTGGGTGGTCGGCGTGTATGTGGAGCTGATCCGCAACACCCCTTTCATCGTCCAGCTGTTCTTCGTGTTCTTCGGCCTGCCGGCGGCGGGTGTGAAGTTGTCACCGGAAACCGCTTCCATCATCGCGATGGTCGTCAACCTCGGCGCCTATGCCGCGGAGATCATCCGGGCCGGTATCGAGGCCACGCCGCGCGGGCAGATCGAGGCGGCCTTGAGCCTGGCGATGAATCGCGCCCAGGTCTTCATCCGCGTGGTGCTGCCGCCGGCGCTGCGCAAGGTGTGGCCCGCGCTGGTGAGCCAGATCATCATCGTGATGCTGGGCTCCGCCGTGTGCGGCCAGATCTCGACGGAAGAACTGAGCTACGCCGCCAACCTGATCCAGAGCCGCAACTTCCGCGCCTTCGAGGCCTTCATGATCGCCACCGCGATCTATCTCGCGTTGTCGATCGCGCTGCGGCGGTTCCTCAACTGGCTGGGCCCCCGCTTCCTCTTTGGCCGCTAGATGACCGAATTCACCGTCTGGGACATCTTCCGCAACCTGCTGCTGGCCGGGCGCTGGACGGTGGCGCTGTCGCTCATCGCATTCATCGGCGGCGGGCTGGTGGGACTGGCGCTCCTGGTGGCGCGGCTGACCTCGTCGAAGTGGGCGCACCGGTTCGTCGGCGGCTACGTGCAGCTGTTCCAGGGCACACCGCTGCTGATGCAACTGTTCCTGGCGTACTTCGGCATCGCGCTGTTCGGCATCAACACCTCGCCCTGGGTCGCGGCGGCACTCGCGCTGACGCTCTACACCAGCGCCTTCCTCACCGAGATCTGGCGCGGCTGCGTCGCCGCCATCCCCAAGGGCCAGTGGGAGGCTGCACAGAGCCTGGCGATGAATTTCGGTGAGCAGTTGCGCCATGTCGTCCTGCCGCAAGCCACGCGCATCGCCATCCCGCCCACTGTCGGTTTCCTGGTGCAGGTGATCAAGGGCACCGCGCTAGCTTCAGTGATCGGCTTTGTCGAACTCACCAAGGCCGGCACCATGATCACCAACGCGACCTTCAAGCCCTTCGTCGTTTACAGCTGCGTCGCCCTGCTCTACTTCGCACTGTGCTTCCCGATCAGCCTGTACGCCAAGACGCTGGAACGCCGCTTCCAGGCCAAATCCTGAAACGAGATGCCCATGAATGCCGTCGTCGTCGAAATCACCGCACTGCGC
>DATHWV010000023.1:0-3039 GCA_035460205.1 Ramlibacter sp. | reverse complement strand
TGCCAGCAGCGCGAAGTTCTGCTCGACCGTCTTGCCGAAGCCGATGCCGGGATCCCAGACGATGCGCGAGCGATCCACCCCGAGCGCGCGCAGCGCCTCGCTCTGCTCGCGCAGGAAAGCCAGCACCTGCGGCACGGCATCGCCTTCCATCGGGCTGCGCTGCATGGTCTGCGGCTCGCCGTGCATGTGCATCAGGCATACGCCGCACGCCGGGTGGGCCGCCACCGCCTCGCGCGCGCCCGGTCGCCTGAGGCCCCAGATGTCGTTGATGATGTCGGCGCCGGAGTCCAGCACTTCGCGCATCAGCTGGGGCTTGTAGGTGTCGACGGAGACCGGCACACCCAGCAACAGCGCTTCGCGCAGCACCGGCAGCACGCGCGCCCGCTCCTCCTCCAGCGAAACCGGCGCGGTGCCGGGACGGCTGGACTCGCCGCCGATATCCAGGATGTCGGCGCCGTCGACCAGCAGCTGTTCGCAGTGGTTCACGGCCGCACGCGAGCTCACGTAGCGGCCGCCATCGGAAAACGAGTCGGGCGTGACGTTGACGATGCCCATCACCCGGGGGCGCCGCAAGTCGATATGGAAGCGCGAGGTCTGCCAGTGCATGGCGCGATTGTGCTTCAGCCGCACCCATGAAAACGGGGCCCGAAGGCCCCGTGGCGTGAACGTCGGTAACGCCTCAGGCGGTGGTGGGCGCCGGGTCGGCACCGACCGGCGAGCCGCCCGAGCCGCCGCCCGTGGGCGTGCGCGGCGTGAAGTCCTTGGGCGGACGCGGGTCCTTGCCGGCCATGATGTCGTCGAGCTGCTCGGCGTCGATCGTTTCCCATTCCAGCAGCGCGCGCGCCATGGCGTGCATCTTGTCCTGGTTGTCCTCGATCAGCTTGCGCGCCAGGCCGTACTGCTCATCGATGATGCGGCGGACTTCGTCGTCCACCTTCTGCATCGTGAGCTCGCTGATGTTGGTGGTCTTGGTGACCGAACGGCCCAGGAAGACCTCGCCCTCGTTCTCGGCGTACACCATCGGGCCCAGGGCATCCGTCATGCCGTAGCGCATCACCATGTCGCGCGCCAGGTGGGTGGCCCGCTCGAAGTCGTTGGAGGCGCCCGTGGTCATCTGGTTCATGAACACCTCTTCGGCAATCCGGCCGCCGAACAGCATGGCGATCTGGTTCAGCATGTACTCCTTGTCGTAGGAGTAGCGGTCCTTCTCGGGCAGGCTCATGGTCACGCCCAGCGCGCGGCCGCGCGGGATGATGGTGACCTTGTGCACCGGGTCGGTCTTGGGCAGCAGCTTGCCGATGAGCGCATGGCCGGCCTCGTGGTAGGCGGTGTTGCGCCGCTCTTCCTCGGGCATGACCATGGACTTGCGCTCCGGGCCCATGATGATCTTGTCCTTGGCCTTTTCGAAGTCCTGCATCTCGACCACGCGCGCGTTGCGGCGGGCGGCCATCAGGGCGGCCTCGTTGCAGAGGTTGGCGAGGTCGGCGCCCGACATGCCGGGCGTGCCGCGGGCGATCACCGCCGGGTTCACGTCCTGGCCGATCGGCACCTTGCGCATGTGCACGTTCAGGATCTGTTCGCGGCCGCGGATGTCCGGCAGCGTCACGTAGACCTGGCGGTCGAAGCGGCCGGGGCGCAGCAGCGCGGAATCGAGGATGTCGGGCCGGTTGGTGGCCGCGATCACGATCACGCCCAGGTTGGTCTCGAAGCCGTCCATCTCGACCAGCATCTGGTTGAGCGTCTGTTCGCGTTCGTCGTTGCCGCCGCCGAGGCCGGCGCCGCGCTGGCGGCCGACCGCGTCGATTTCATCGATGAAGATGATGCAGGGCGCGTTCTTCTTGGCGTTCTCGAACATGTCGCGCACGCGGGCCGCGCCCACGCCGACGAACATTTCGACGAAGTCCGAACCGGAGATCGAGAAGAAAGGCACCTTGGCCTCGCCGGCAATGCCCTTGGCCAGCAGCGTCTTGCCGGTGCCCGGGGGCCCGACCAGCAACAGGCCGCGCGGGATGCGCCCGCCCAGCTTCTGGAATTTCTGCGGATCCTTCAGGAAGTCGACGACTTCCTTGACTTCTTCCTTGGCTTCGTCGCAGCCGGCCACGTCAGCAAAGGTGACCTGGTTGTTGTTCTCGTCCAGCATGCGCGCCTTGCTCTTGCCGAAGCTGAACGCACCACCCTTGCCGCCGCCCTGCATCTGGCGCATGAAGTAGATCCACACGCCGATCAACAGCAGCATGGGGCCCCAGCTGACCAGCAGGGTCATCAGGAGCGAGCCTTCTTCGCGGGGCTTGACGTCGAACTTGACGCCGTTGTTGATCAAGTCGCCGACCAGGCCGCGGTCGAGGTAGGTGGCGGTGGTGCGCACCTTGCGGTCGTCGGTGGTCATGGCGATCACTTCGGTGCCGCCCGGCCCTTCCTGGATCTGCGCGCTCTTGATGCGCTTGCTGCGCACTTCTTCCAGGAAGTCGGAGTAGCCCATGGCGCTGGCGCCTGCCGCACCACGCGTGTCGAACTGCTTGAAGACCGTAAACAGCACGAGGGCGATGACCAGCCACACGGCAATTTTTGAAAACCACTGATTGTTCAACTGCGTCTCCGAAAGGAAGGGGCGGGCGCCCACAGGGGACGCCCGACGTACTTGCTGCCCATTCTAGGCGTTTCAAGCCGTGGAATGATGTATTTTCGCTACGCTTGACATAGCGCAGCCGGGAGGGATTCCGGGGTTCAGGCGCCCCCGGACCGGGGTGCCTTGAGGCCCATGCCGATCAGGAAAGTCTCGGACGACTTGTCCCGCGAGGCCTTGGGTTTCAGAGGCTTCACCGTCCGGAAAGTTTCCTTGAACAGCCTGACCAGTTCGTCGTAGCCACCGCCATGAAACACTTTCGCTACAAGTGCGCCTTCCGGCTTCATGTGCTGGACGGTGAAATCGATGGCCAGTTCGATCAGGTGGGCGATGCGTGCCGTATCGGCCGAGGCGATGCCTGACAGGTTGGGCGCCATGTCCGAGACCACAACGTCCGCCTTGCGGCCCGCCATTTC
>DATHWV010000022.1:0-1808 GCA_035460205.1 Ramlibacter sp. | reverse complement strand
CCAGCCACCCATGCCCACCACCTTGTCGCCCGGCTGGTACTTGGGCGATCGGCTCTCGACGACCTCGCCGGCAGTGCCGCCCTGCATTACCTGGCCGAGTGGCTGCGGCGCCGCGTAGCTCTTGGCGTCGTTCATGCGGCCACGCATGTAGGGGTCAAGGCTGATGAAGTGGTGGCGCACCAGCACCTGGCCGTCCTGCAGCGCGGGGGTATCCGTCGTGACGAGCTTGAAGTTGCCGGCGGTGGCCTCACCCTGCGGGCGGTTGTCCAGGTGGATTTGCTTGTTTTGCGGCATGGTCTTGTCTCTCTATCGTTCTAGTCGGTGGAAATCACATTGAGCGGATTGACGCTCGCCGGTCCTGTCGGCAGGCGCTTCACGTACTTGAAGGTGCCGGTGGAATGCGCACAAGCCTTGCCGTCGGCATCGTAGATCGTGGCTTCGGTGAACGCCATGGTGGCCGTGCGGTGCATCAGGTGGCCCTTGGCGCTGAGCTTGCCGCGAGCCGGCTGCATGAAGCTGGTCTTCATCTCGATGGTGACCACGCCCATGTCCTTTTGCACACTTCGCGCGGCCACTGCCATCGCCACGTCCAGCAAGGTCATGCAGGCGCCGCCGTGGGTGACCCCGAACGAGTTGAGGTGCTCGGGCTTCGCTTCGAAAGCGATTTCGGACCGGCCGCCCTCGAACAGGACCAGGTCAAAGCCGAGGTGATGGACGAAGGGAATGTCGACACCGAATTGCATGATGGGTTCAACCGCCGGTGATGACGCTGACTCCGCCGTCCACCGCGAGCCACTGGCCGGTGATGTGCTTGCCGGCGTCCGACGCGTAGAGCAGCGTGATGCCCTTGAGGTCTTCATCGTCACCCAGCCGCTTGAGCGGTGCGTGCGCCGCCAGCTTGTCCTCGCCCAGGCGCGCCAGCGTGCTTTGCGTCATCTTGCTCGGGAAGAAGCCCGGGCAAATGGCATTGACGGTGATGTTGTACTTGCCCCATTCGCAACCCAGTGCCCGCGTGAAGTTGATCACCGCGCCCTTGGACGTGTTGTACGCCAGGGTCTGCATCTCCGGCGGGTTGCCGCCCAGCCCGGCGATGGAAGCGATGTTCACGATGCGGCCATAGCGCTTGGGGATCATGCTGGCCTTCGCAATGTGCTGCGACAGGATGAAATAGCCACGCACGTTCAGGTTCATCAGCTTGTCCCAGGCCTCGACCGGGTGGTCTTCGGCCGGTGCGCCCCAGGCGGCGCCCGCGTTGTTCACGAGGATGTGCACATCGCCCATCTTCTTGATCGTCTCTTCGGCCAGGCGATGGATGTCTTCTTCCTTGCCCGCGTCGGCGGCGATCCAGCTGGCGTCGATGCCCGCGGCCTTCAACTCGGCCGCGGCTTCCTCCAGGTCATCCGCCTTGCGCGAGCTGAGCATGATGCGCGCGCCGGCCTCGCCCAACGCGTGCGCCATCTGCAGGCCCAGGCCGCGCGAGCCGCCGGTGACCAGCGCGGTTTTGCCCTTGAGGTCGAAGAGTTGGGAAACGGTACGGGTCATGTGTTGTTGTCCAGTTTGGGTTCAGGGGTCCTGGCGCATGCGCGAACGCAGCCAGATGAAGAAAGCGCCCAGCGCCGCGACGCAGCCGCCCAGGATGATCAGGCCCCAGCCGGTCGCCGGGTCGTTGTCGCGCGTGGCAAGGCCAATCACTGCGGTGAAGAGGCCGCCATAGATGCAGATCCACGCCAGGCGCTCGATCCACACCATCGCGTTGGCGGACGCCATCAAAACGCCTCCTCCGGCATCGAGGCGCAGGTCTGGTCGCG
>DATHWV010000021.1:0-3315 GCA_035460205.1 Ramlibacter sp. | reverse complement strand
ACGGCGAAGGCCTCGTTCAGCTCCCACAGGTCGATGTCGTTGATGGACAGGCCCAGGTTCTTGAGGACCTTGGGGATCGCGAACACGGGACCGATGCCCATTTCGTCCGGCTCGCAACCGGCCACCGCGAAGCCCAGGAAGCGGCCCAGGGGCTTCAGGCCCTTGCGCTGTGCCACGTCCTCGTTCATCACCACCACGGCGCCGGCGCCATCGGAGAACTGGCTGGCGTTGCCGGCCGAGATGACGCCGCCGGGAATCGCGGGCTTGATGCCACTGATGCCTTCCTTGGTCGTGCCCGGGCGGATGCCTTCGTCATTGCTGACGGTGACTTCCTTGGTGCGCAGGCCCATCACCGGGTCGGCCACGCCGGCCATCACCGTGATGGGGGCGATCTCGTCCTTGAACAGGCCCTTCTCCAGCGCGGCCGTGGCCCGCTGCTGGCTGGCGGCGCCGTATTCGTCCATGGCCTCGCGGCTGATGTTGTAGCGCTTGGCCACCTGCTCGGCCGTCTGCAGCATGTTCCAGTAGATCTCGGGCTTGAGCTTGTCCAGCGCGGGGTCGCGCATCATGTGCGTGTTCATCTCCTGCTGGACGCAGGAGATGCTCTCGACGCCGCCGGCCACGAAGATGTCGGCTTCGCCGGCGATGACGCGCTGGGCCGCCATGGCGATGGTCTGCAGGCCGGACGAGCAGAAGCGGTTCACCGTCATGCCCGAGGTCGTGATGGGGCAACCGGCCATCAGTGCGATCTGGCGTGCGATGTTGGCGCCGGTCGCGCCTTCCGGGTTGGCGCAGCCCATGATCACGTCATCCACTTCGGCCGCGTCGATGCCGGCGCGCTGGATCGCATGCTTGACGGCGTGGCCGCCCAGCGTCGCGCCGTGGGTCATGTTGAAGGCGCCTTTCCAGCTCTTGGCCAGGGGCGTACGGGCGGTGGAAACAATAACTGCGGATGTCATGGCATGGCCTTTCTAGGGGGAGACTTGGGATGTGGACGAAGCCGCCGACGCATTGCGCAGCAGCTGGTTGTAGAAGCGCACCAGCTCGGCAAGGTTGCTGGTGGAAATGCGTTCGTTGGTGCCGTGAAAGCGCGGCAGGTCTTCCGGCTTGGCGTGCACCGGTGAGAACCGGTAGACGTGGTCGCTGATCGCGCTGAAGTGGCGCGAGTCGGTGGCGCCGATCATCAGGCCCGGTGACACGATGGTTTCCGGGTACAGCGAACGCAGCGTGCGGTTGATGAGGTCGTAGGATGCCGATTTCGTAGGCGAAATCGGCGAGGGCTCGGACCCGCCGGGCAAGGCGATCAATTCGAACCGGTCGTTTGCCGCCGCCTGCTTCACATGCTGCATCACGCTTTCGCGCGTATCACCCGGCAGCAGGCGGAAGTTGACGGTGGCCTCGGCCACGCCGGGCAGGACGTTGTCCTTGTTGCCCGCATTCACGATGGTCAGTGCCGTGGTTGTCCGGAGCATGGCGTTGGTGCTGGCGCCCTTCTCCAGCTGCGACTGGACCAGCGGGCCGAACAGCCAAAGGTTGGTCAACGCCACACGGCCAAAGCCCGTCATCTCCGGCGCCACGGTATCGAACATTTCACGCGCCACGCCCCGGATGTTGGCGGGCAGCTGGTCGTCGTCAAGGCGGCGCAAGGCCGCGCTCATCATGCCGATCGCGCTGCTGCCCTTGGGCGGCGGCATCGATGAATGGCCGGGCGTTGCAGGCACCTTCATCACCACCGATAGATACCCTTTTTCGGCGACGCCCACCAGGGCTACCGGCTTGGGCACGCCCGGCATGATGTTTTCGGTGATGAGCAGGCCCTCGTCGATCACGAAGTCGAGCTTGACGCCGCGTGACTGCAACAGCTTCGCAACGGCCAGTGCGCCGCGCAGGCCGCCGACCTCCTCGTCCGCGCCTGCCGTGAGGTAGATCGTCTGGCGCGGCTTGAAGCCGCTGGCGACGAGCATTTCCATCGCTTCGAGCTGCGCGACCAGGTTGCCCTTGTCGTCCCAGGCGCCGCGGCCCCAGACAAAACCGTCCTTGATTTCACCGGAGAACGGTTCCGCTTTCCAGTGGGTCTCGGTGCCCGGGGCAACGGGCACCACGTCCTGGTGCGCCATCAGCATGATGGGCAGTGCCTTGGTGTCGCTGCCCTGCCAGGTGTAGAGGAGGCTCAGGCCACCCACAACTTCGCGCTTGAGTGTCGCGTGGACCTTGGGAAAGCGCTGCTCCAGGTAGGCGTGCAGCTTCAGGAACTCCTGTGCATTCAGCTGCGCATCGTCATGGCTCGAGACGGTCCTGAACCGGAGCGCCCCCGCCAGCTTCTCCGCCACGGCCTTCTCATCGATGGCCAGCGGCGGCGCCGCGGGCACGTTGAGCTGGCGCGAGCCCTGGCGCAGCGTGTTGACGGCCACGGCCGCCACCAGCAACACCAGCAGGCCGAGCACCAGCCACAACGCGCGCTTGATCACGAAGATCCTGCTTTCAGGAGAAAGTCTTGCCTTCGGCCGCCAGGCGGGCGATCAGCGGTGCCGGCTCCCAGAAGCTGGCGTCGTCGCGCGGATTCTTCTGGAAGCGCTTCATCGCCTCGACCACGTTGAACAGGCCCACCTGGTCGGCGTAGAGCATCGGGCCGCCACGCTGCATCGGGAAGCCGTAGCCGGTCAGGTAGACCATGTCGATGTCGCTGGCGCGGGACGCGATGCCGTCTTCCACGATGCGTGCGCCTTCGTTGACCAGGGCGAACACCAGGCGCTGCACGATTTCCTCGTCAGAGATCTTGCGCGGCGTGATGCCCAGTTCCTTGCGGTGGTCCTCGATCATCTTGTTGACCAGCTCCGACGGGATGGCGTCGCGCTTGCCGGCCTGGTAGTCGTACCAGCCCGCGCCGGTCTTCTGGCCGAAGCGGCCCAGTTCGCACAGCTTGTCGGCGGTGCGGCTGTACTTCATGTCGGCGCGCTCGGTGGCGCGGCGCTTGCGAATCGCCCAGCCGATGTCGTTGCCGGCCAGGTCGCCCATGCGGAACGGACCCATCGCGAAGCCGAACTTCTCGATCGCCTTGTCCACCTGCTGGGGCGTCGCACCTTCGTCCAGCAGGAAGCCGGCCTGGCGGCTGTACTGCTCGATCATGCGATTGCCGATGAACCCGTCGCACACGCCGGACACGACAGCCGTCTTGCGGATCTTCTTGGCCACACCCATCACGGTAGCCATCACGTCCTTGCCGGTCTTGGCGCCGCGCACCACTTCGAGCAGCTTCATCACGTTGGCCGGGCTGAAGAAATGCAGGCCCACCACGTCCTGCGGACGCTTGGTGAA
>DATHWV010000020.1:0-1682 GCA_035460205.1 Ramlibacter sp. | reverse complement strand
GCCATCTCAGGCCTTGGGAGCGTTCTGGCCGAGGGCGATCTTGAGCAGGTCGGCGACCGTGTTGGCGTTGAGCTTTTCCATGATGTTGGCGCGATGTGCTTCCACCGTCTTGATGCTGATGCCCAGGTCGTCGGCGATCTGTTTGTTCAGGCGGCCGGCGACGATGCGCTCCAGCACCTGCGCTTCGCGCGACGTGAGCTTGGACAGCAGGGCGTCGCGGCTGGCGGCGCTCTGGTGCTCGGCGAAGGCGCCCTTGGCATGTTCGAGCATGCGCTCGACCAGGCTGACCAATTCGTCTTCCTTGAAAGGCTTCTGGATGAAGTCCATCGCGCCCTTCTTCATGGTGTTCACCGCCATGGGCACGTCGCCGTGGCCGGTGATGAAGACGATGGGCAGCGGCGACTTGCGCTCGAGCAGCCGGTCCTGCAGCTCCAGGCCCGTCATGCCGCCCATGCGGATGTCCACGATCAGGCACGCCACTTCGCGCGGGTCGTAACGGGACAGGAAGGACTCGGCGGAGTCGAAGCAGCGGACGCGGTAGTCCTTGCCCTCGAGCAGCCATTGCAGCGAATCGCGGACGGCCTCGTCGTCGTCCACGACATAGACGGTGCCCTTTTTGGGAATCAAACTCATGCAGTTACCCCAGCGTCCTTGTTCACTATCGAATTTGTAGCGCCGGAGACAGGTATCCAGAAGGAGAAACGGCACCCGGCGACTTCGGTGCCATTGTAGATGTTCTCGGCCTGCATGCGGCCCTGGTGCGATTCCACGATCGTGCGGCACAGGTTCAGGCCAATACCCATGCCTTCCACCTTGGTGGAGAAGAAGGCTTCGTAGAGGCGATCCATGACTTCGGGGGCCAGGCCCGCGCCGGAGTCGAGCACCGAGAATTCGACCACCGCCTGCTCGTCGACCTGCCGGGGAATCACCCGAAGCTCCACGCTGCGGCGCGCCGGCGGCCGCTTGGCATGCTCGATCGACTCGGCGGCGTTCTTCAGCAGGTTCACCAGCACCTGCTCGATGAGGATCGGGTCCACCATCAGCTTCGGCAGGCGCGCGGCCACGTAGTGCGACAGCCGCACGTTGCGGCGCCGCAGTTCGATCTCGGCCAGTTCCACCGCCTCGGTCACCATGGTCGTGACATCCGATAGCTGGCGGTTCGGCTCGCTGCGCTTCACGAACGAGCGGATGCGCTGGATGATCTGCCCGGCGCGCTGGGCCTGCCGCGCGGTCTTGTCCAGCGCGGCGAGCAGGTCTTCCTCGTTGATCTGCTTGCCCTTGATGCGGGACACCAGGCCGTTGCAGTAGTTGTTGATGGCCGTGAGCGGCTGGTTCAATTCGTGCGCCACGCTCGAAGCCATCTCGCCCATGGTGATCAGCCGGCTGGCGGATTGCGCGCGCTCGGCCTGCGCGGCGGACTGTTCTTCGGCGTGGCGGCGCGGCGTGATGTCGGTGGCGATCACCATTTGCGCCAGGCGCCCGTCCACCCAGTTCAGGTAGCGCGAGCGCACTTCCAGCCACTTGCCCAGTTCCGGCACGAAGATCTCGGCGTTCTCCGACAGGGCCGTGGTGAGCGCGCCGGTGGGCAGGCCCACGAAATAGTCGACATCGTCCGAAGATTCATCCGTGCGCGGGTGCTCCGGCACGCCGGCCTGCGCCACCATCTGCAGGTGGCCGGCGGT
>DATHWV010000019.1:0-13600 GCA_035460205.1 Ramlibacter sp. | reverse complement strand
GCCCCGGCGGTGCCGAAATCGATCCGCAGCTGGTTGTTCAGGTCAAGGCGCTGCGAGACCGCCATCCATGCCCAGCCGACGGTGCAGGCGACCAGCATGCCGACCCCCCCGAGGCGCGGCACGTGGCCCGCATGGAAGCGTTGGGGCATGGTCCAGGCGTAGCGCCGTGAGTGCGCGCGGCCGTAGCGAACGACCAGGGCCGTGGCAAGAAATGCGCTGCCGCAGCACAGGATCAGGAGGAAAAGCATGCCGCGAATTGTCGCGGTTTTTTGGGCCTGCTCAGCCGGGCACGGCGGCCACGTAGCGCCAAAGGACCTGGCCGGACCACAGCCGGGCCAGGCTGTTCAGGTGCCAGAACAGCTGGCGCCCCGGCAAGCGGCTGCGGCGCATGGCCTGGTGCACCAGGCGGGCGTCGGCTCGCCGCAGCGCCAACCCGGCCAGGCGCAGGCGCAGGCAGAAGTCGGTGTCTTCGCAGTACATGAAGAAGCTTTCGTCGAAGCCGTTGAGCTGCCGCCAGACCTGCGACGGCACCAGCCAGAACGCGGCGCTCACCCAGTCCACGCGCCGCTGCGGCTGGCGCAGCAGGTGGCGGCGCAACAGCGCCACCGGGGTGACGGCTTCGCGCTCGTTGTCCTGCTGGGTGCCGTCCGGGTTCAGCAGGACGGGATAGGCGAGTCCGGCGCCGGGGGCGCTGGCCTGCGCCACCAGCGCTTCCCAGGGGCCGGCGGTGGACAGGTCGACGTCGGGGTTGAGGACGCAGAAGAAGTCGGAGTCGCAGTGCTGGAACGCCCGGTTGTGGTTGGCCCCGAAGCCGGCGGGCTCGGAATTGAACAGCTCGGTGAAGCGGAACGGCCACCCGCCCGCAGGCGCCTGGAACGGTGGATCGGCGATGTTGTGGGTGACGATGCAGTGGTCGATCCAGCCGCCGTGGTTTTCGCACAACTGGTCCAACAGGTGCGCGACCAGATCCGCATGGCCGTGGCTCACCACGGAAACCGTGATGCGCGGACTGCCGCCCGGGGGGCTGGCGGAGGGGGCACTTACAATCGGGGTGGCCAAGTCGGGCTTTTACAACAGGGAAAACACATGATTCTAGTGACGGGCGGCTGCGGCTTCATCGGATCGGCTTTTGTGCTGGGATGGCTGCGGGAGCACGATGAACCCGTTCTGAACCTCGATTTGCTGACTTACGCCGGTCATCCTGGCAATCTCCAGTCGGTTTCGGGGGACCCTCGTTACATTTTCGTCCGTGGCGACATCGGTGACCAGCCCCTTGTGGAACGCCTGCTGGCCGAGCACCGTCCCCGGGCGATCGTGAACTTCGCGGCAGAGAGCCATGTCGACCGGTCGATTTCCGGTCCGCTGGCCTTCGCCCAGACCAATGTGCTGGGCACGCTCAAGCTGCTGGAAACGGTCAGCGCCTTCTGGCGGACCCTGCCGGCGCCGGGCCAGGCGGACTTCCGGTTCCTGCATGTGTCCACCGACGAGGTGTTCGGCACGCTGGCGCCCGATGCCCCGGCGTTCTCCGAGACCAACCGCTACGAGCCCAACAGCCCTTACTCGGCGACCAAGGCCGCGTCGGACCACCTGGTGCGCGCCTGGCACCACACGTTCGGCCTGCCGGTGCTGACGACCAACTGCTCCAACAACTACGGCCCGCGCCAGTTCCCGGAGAAGCTGATCCCGCTGATGATCCACAACGCCCTGCAGGGCAAGCCCCTGCCGGTCTACGGCGACGGCCGCCAGGTGCGCGACTGGCTGCACGTGGACGATCACTGCACGGCGCTGGAGGCCGTGCTGGCCACCGGACGCCCCGGCGAGAGCTACAACATCGGCGGCCGCTCCGAGCGCGCCAACCTCGAGGTGGTGGCTGCCATCTGCACGGCGCTGGACGGGCTGCGTCCGCGCGCGGGCGGCAAGCCCTATGCCGACCTGGTGACACACGTGAAAGACCGGCCCGGCCACGACCGCCGCTATGCGATCGACGACAGCAAGATCGCGGGCGAATTGCGCTGGCAGCCGCGCGTCGGCTTCGAGCAGGGCATTCGCGACACCGTCCAGTGGTACCTGGACAACCAGGCTTGGGTCGATTCGGTCACCAGCGGCGCCTACCGCCAGTGGGTAGACCAGCAATACACCGGCCTGGCGACTGCCGCATGAAGATCCTGCTGCTGGGTTCCAATGGCCAGGTGGGCTGGCAGCTGCGCCGCAGCCTGGCCGCGGTCGGCGAGGTCACGGCGCTGGCGCGCGACAGCTCGCCCCTGTCCGGCGACCTGGGCAAGCCCGGCGACCTGGCCCGGGCCATCCAGTCATTGCGGCCGGACGTGATCGTGAATGCGGCCGCCTACACCGCAGTCGACAAGGCAGAAACCGAGCGCGACGCCGCCTTCGCGATCAATGCGGAGGCCTGCGAAGTGCTGGCCGAACAGGCCGAGCGGGTGGGCGCCTGGCTGGTCCACTATTCCACCGACTATGTCTTTGACGGCACGGGCGAGCGGCCCTGGACCGAGACCGACGCCACGGCACCGATCAACGCGTACGGCCAAAGCAAGCTGGCGGGCGAGGAGGCAGTGACGCGTGGCACGCGGCGGCACCTTGTCCTGCGCACCAGCTGGGTGTTCGACACCTGGGGCCAGAACTTCCTCAAGTCGATCCTGCGGGCGGCCACCCAGCGCGACAGCCTGAACATCGTGTGCGACCAATGGGGAGCACCGACGCGCGCCGCCCTGATCGCGGACGTGACCGCGCAGATCGTGCCGCACCTGCGCCCGGAGCAGGCAGGCATCTACCACCTGGCTGCCGGTGGCGTCACCAACTGGCACGAATACGCCAGCCTGGCAATTTCGCACGCCGCCGCGTGCGGCGTGGCCCTCAAGGCTTCGGCCGACCGGGTGCACCCCATCCCGGCCGCACAATACCCGGTGGCCGCCCCACGGCCGGGCAACTCGCGTCTGGACACGAGCCGGCTGCGCGGAACCTTCGGCGTTCACCTGCCCGAGTGGCAGGACGGCGTGCGCAGCGTCGTGGCGGAGCTGGCGGCCTACGGCGCCATCCGATAGAGACCAGACAGGACAAGAAAAAATGCAACCACCAAGCACCTCCCGCAAGGGGATCATCCTCGCCGGCGGGGCCGGCTCGCGCCTGCATCCCGCGACGCTGGCCATTTCCAAGCAGCTGTTGCCGGTCTACGACAAGCCCATGATCTATTACCCGCTGGCCACGCTGATGCTGGCGGGCATCCGCGAGGTGCTGGTCATCAGCACGCCGCAGGACACCCCCCGGTTCGAGCAGTTGCTGGGCGACGGCAGTGCCTGGGGCATGCAGCTGAAGTACGCCGTGCAGGAGCGGCCCGACGGCCTGGCGCAGGCCTTCATCATCGGACGCGAATTCATCGGCGGCTCTCCCAGCGCGCTGGTGCTGGGCGACAACATCTTCTATGGCCACGACCTGGTCAAGCTGCTCCACGAAGCGGATGCCAAGACTGACGGCGCGTCGGTCTTCGCATACCACGTGAAGGACCCTGAGCGGTACGGCGTGGTGGCCTTCGATGCGCAGGGCAAGGCCACTTCCATCGAGGAAAAGCCGAGCAAGCCACTCAGCCGGTTCGCCGTGACGGGCCTGTATTTCTATGACAGCCAGGTGTGCGACATCGCCGCCGGTGTAACACCTTCCGCACGCGGGGAACTCGAGATCACGAGCGTGAACCAAGCCTACCTGGAGCGCGGGCAGCTCAACGTCCAGACGATGGGACGCGGTTTCGCCTGGCTCGATACAGGGACGCACGAGAGCTTGCTGGAAGCCACGCAATTCATTCACACGCTGGAACAGCGGCAGGGCCTGAAGGTCGCCTGCCCGGAAGAGATCGCCTGGCGCAATGGCTGGATCGACCTCGACCGCCTGCTCGCGCTGGCGGAGCCGCTGGCCAAGAGCAGCTATGGCGCGTACCTGAAATCCATCGCGCGGGGCACGGCCTGATGCTCAAGGTCATCCCCACCTCGCTGCCCGAAGTCCTGATCATCGAGCCGCGCGTGTTCGGCGACGAGCGCGGCTTCTTCATGGAAAGTTTCAACCAGTCCGCCTTTGAAAAGGCGACCGGCGTCACGGCGAATTTCGTCCAGGACAACCATTCGCGTTCGGCCCACGGCGTGCTGCGCGGCCTGCACTACCAGATCCGCCAGGCACAGGGCAAGCTGGTGCGCGTGACCAGCGGCCGCGTGTTCGACGTGGCAGTGGACATGCGCCGCTCGTCGCCGCGCTTCGGCCAGTGGGCCGGCGTCGAGCTGAGCGCCGAGAACAAGCGCCAGCTCTGGGTGCCGCCGGGCTTCGCGCACGGCTTCGTCGTGCTCTCGGACAGCGCTGACTTCCTCTACAAGACCACCGACTACTACGCGCCCGAATTCGAGCGTGCGGTCGCGTGGAACGACCCGCGGATCGCGATTGCGTGGCCGCTGGACCAACTTACCCAGGCACCCGCCCTCTCGGGCAAGGACGCCGCGGCGCCCCAATGGGACAACGCCGAATTCTTCGAGTAAGCGAATGCTGGTTGCGGAAGAAAAGTTGAACGCGGAAGGTGCGTTGGCAGCAGGCACCTGGGGCGCGGCAGCGTCGCAGACCGTCATCAGCTTCCCTTACACGGGCGACTACCGTATCGACGCCCTGCTCCAGGGCGCCGAGGGTGAGACCGGCGTGGGCGCGCTGGACTACCGCTGGAACGCACCGAGCGCGCTGGGCGCCACGGTAACCGTGACCTACAGCTTCATGACCCTGAAGCCCTGGTATGGCGGCACGGACGATGGCGACGGTGACACCGGCTTCGGCGAGTTCACCACGGCGCAAAAGACCGCAGTGCGCGCGATCATGGACCGGCTGGAAGCCGAGCTGGGCATCAACTTCACCGAAGTCAGCGACTCGCAATCCAGCTTCGGCAAGATCCGCTTCGGCAACAACCACCAGGAAGTCTCGGCCGGTTATGCGTGGCTGCCCAACAGCACCGGCGACGGCTCCGACGCGAACCTGTCCGGCGATGTCTGGATCAGCGACGACGGCCCCAGCTACGTCACCCCGGTCGCCGGCAACAACGCGTGGGACACGCTGGTCCATGAAATCGGCCACGCGCTGGGACTGAAGCACCCCGGCAACTACAACGCGGGCTCGGGCCAGGCGCCGGAACCCGGCAACTACCTGGGCACGGCCGAGGACAACTACGACTACACGGTGATGTCGTACGAGTACTCGCCCAACGGGCACCAGCTGCGCGACTGGTATGGCATCTACGACCTGCTGGCGCTGAAAAAGCTCTACGGCGCCGGCACCTATGGCGCGGGCGACACGGTCTACTCATACGGCAACAGTGCGGGCGCCAACCGGCAGGTCATCGACGACGCGTCGGGCTTCGACACGCTGGACCTTTCGTCGATGACCTCGATTGGCTCGACCGTGGACCTGCGGCCGGGCGGTTTCAGCTCCGTTGGCCAGTACGCCGGCTCGCCTGCCGTCGGGAACCTCTCGATCGACTTCACGACCATCATCGAAAAATTCATCGGCACTGCCCGCGAGGACAGCGTCATCGGCAACGATGCCAGCAACATCTTCGTGCTGGGCGCCGGGGGCAACGATGCCGATGGCGGCAACGGCATCGACACAGTGGTCTATCCGGGCGGGCGCGACGGCTTCAGCGCCTCGATGTGGGACGGCACGGTGCACGTCACCAGCGCCGGTTCGGTGGACACGCTGGTCAATGTGGAGCGCGTCGACTTCACCGACGTGAACCTGGCGTTCGACCTTGCAGGCCATGCCGGCACGGTGGCCAAGCTCATTGGCGCGCTCTTCGGCGCAGGCGCCGTGCAGGTGCACCCGGAATATGTCGGTATCGGCCTGGGCCTGATCGACGGCGGCATGAGCGAGGGAACGCTCACGCAGTACGCGATCAATGCGCGGTTCGGCGCGAGCCACACCCATGGCGACCTGGTGACCACGCTGTACACCAACGTCGCGGGCGTGGCGCCGTCGCCGGAGCTCCATGCCAGTTTCACCAGCCAGCTGGACGGCGGCACGCAGACCGAACCCGGGCTGGCACTGTTCGCCGCCGAGCACGCGGTGAACGCGCAGAACATCGGGCTGGTGGGCCTGACCCAGACGGGACTCGCCTACGTCTGATCAGGCCAGCGGTTCGTAGGCCAGGCCACTGTCCGCCAGGCCCGTGAGCCCGATGCTGGCGGCGTTCGCATCCGACTGCACCGCAAACATCGCCAGGCCGGCCTGCGAGAACGCTCCCGATTCCAGCAGGCCCGCGTAGTAGGCCGCGGTCCCGGCGGCGGGAGCGTGCCCCACCACATTCGTGTACAGCAGCTGGATCACGGCGGCGTCATCGGCCTGTTCGCCCAGCCGCGCATCGAGCGCGAGCTGGACCAGCTGTTCGATGTTGATGCCATGGTCCAGGTGCCACAGGCCGATGCCGGCATAGTCCGGCCGTGCGCTCACGGCGCCGGCCCCGAACACGGCCCCGATGATGCGTGCCGCGACGGCCGCACTGCCATCGAAGTCGAAGGCAAAGCTGCCATCGCTGAAGTGCAGGCGCTCCACCGACACGAGCTGGTCGGTGCCGTCACGCATCGCCTGGCCGTCGGTCACCAGCAAGCCCATGGCAGTCCGGTCGACCAGGTAACTGCTGCGAAGGCCGGCATAGGCCGCCGTGTCGGCGCCCGCTTCCCCGTCCAGGGTGTCGTTGCCGCTCGCACCTGTGATGAAGTCATCACCCGCGCCGGCGGCCATCGTGTTGTCGAGTGCGTCGCCAGGCAGCAGGTCGGCCGCCGGCGTCCCGGTGATCGCTGACTGCGGATGGCCGCCGATGAGGTCGTCATTGGCGGCGGTCACGCCGGCCAGCCATGCCTGCGTGCCTGCGCCGAACAGTGCGGCGTAGGTCACCTCGCCGAGCGAATTGCCACTGGACAGCACGCCCGCCACGAAGAACTCGCCACCCGATGTGTAGAAGAGCGGGCCGCCGGAAGCGCCGGGGCCCATCGTGGAGTGCGAGTCGTACACGCCGTAATCGGCCGACGCTTCGGCGAAGACCGGCTCACCCATCATCCCGGTGCCGCTGATCGGGTAGCCCGCGAAAGGGCCCGCGAAATCCGCAGGTTGCTGCGCGGTCGACATCCAGCCGGCGGCCTCGCCGACACGGCTGTGCAGGCCGATGACGGCGATGTCGAATTGCGCCTCGTCGTCGGTCAGCAGGCCGTCGCCGTTGGGGTCCCAGTTGGCCGCGCGGCCCACCAGGGTGGGGTTGCTGTCGGTGAACGCGCCGAAGGGCGCATCGAAGGGCGCGATGTCGGCTGCGGGGATCACGCGCACGCTGGTGGCCCAGCCACCGTAAGCGGCCTGGAACACCATGTGCATGGCCGTCAGGACATCGTTGGGCCCGACAAGGACCCCGGACCCGCGCAGCGTCGGCCCATTGGGGAAAGTCGCCTCGATGTAGCAGACGGCGTTGTAAGGCGCCGCGGTGCGTTCGAAGACCTCCTGCATGGGCGGGCCCGTCGCGTCAGGGCTTGAACCACCCGTTCACTTCGGCGATGGCCTCGAAGTCGGCCTCGCCGGCCAGTGCGCGCAGGCGGATGCGCGAGATCATGTACAGGTAGCGGGCCTGCGCGAGGTCACGCATGGCGTTGGCCCGCTGCTGTTCGGCGTTGAGGATGTCCACCAGGATGCGGCTGCCGGCCTCGAAGGAGCGGCGGCTGGAGGTCACCATGACATCGGCCGAGCGCACGGCCTGCTCGAGCGCCTTCACGCGCAGCACGCCTTCGGTGATGCCACGAAATTCCTTCTCGACACGCAAGCCCAGGTCCCGGCGTGTGGCCTCGAGCGCCTGCTCGGAACGCTCGAGTTCGGCGATCGCCGCACGCGTCTGGGAATTGACGTACCCGCCCGCGAAGATCGGCACGTTCAGCTGCAGGCCGACCGACTTGGTGTCGTAGGTGGAGTTCAGGCGGGTGACGTTTTCGCTGTTGCTCACCGACCACTGCGCGACGGCGTCCAGCGTGGGCAGGTGACCGGCGCGCGCCTTGTCGATTTCGCGCCTTGCGGCCTCACGCTGGGCCCGCAACGAGCGCAACTCGGGGCTGCTCAGTTCGGCGCGCTCGGTCCAGTCTTCCAGCCGGCCGGGCGTGGGGCCCGACAGTTGCATCCGTGCCGGGTCAAGGGCGGCCAGTTGCGTCACCGGCACGTTCACCAGGACCTGCAACTGCCTGCGCGTGTACTCCACGTTCTGGCGAGCCTCGACTTCCGTCGCGATCGCCATGTCCAGGCGCGCCTGCGCCTCGTCGATGTCGGTGCGCACGCCGGCCCCGCCGGTGAAGCGCTTCTTCGCGGTTTCCACCTGTGTCGTGAAGCTCGCCTTCTGCGCCAGCACCAGCGCAAGCTGGTCCTGCGCGAGCAGCGCTTCCATGAACGCCCCCGCGACGCGCACCGCGAGGTTCTGCGTTTCCTTGTCCAATGCCGCATTGGCATCGTCCACCTGCGCCTTGGCTTGCTGGTAATCGGCCAGCTGGTAGGGGCGGAAGATGGGCTGGCGGATGGTGAGCGCCCGATTGCTGCTGGTGTAGCGGTCCTCGCTCTCGAACGGATTGCCCGTCAGCGGATTGGGCGTCGTGCTGACCAGATGGTTCTTGTTGCGTCCCGCACTCGCCTGCACGTTGGGCAACAGTTGCGACAGCGCCTGCGGCAGCCGCTCGCGCTTGGAGTCCGCCGCGGCCCGGGCCGCGCGGATCACCGCGTCCTGTTCCATCGCCGCCTGGTAGGCCTGCGACAGGGTCATGCCGCCCTGGGGTGCGCTGGCGGCAGCACTGGCGGACACAGCGGTCTGCGCGCCTGCCGGCGCTGCCGCGAGAACCGAGACG
The DNA here is from genome assembly GCA_035460205.1 of Ramlibacter sp. Taxonomy (GTDB): domain Bacteria; phylum Pseudomonadota; class Gammaproteobacteria; order Burkholderiales; family Burkholderiaceae_C; genus Ramlibacter. The sequence goes on along the minus strand of DATHWV010000019.1, from coordinate 4,706 downwards.
GTGGCCAACAGGCCTGCCGCGGCCAAACGCCGCGCGGATTGGGACGATTTCATTGCTTATTCCTCTTTCATCGCTGCAGCCAGGCGCTTGGAAAGCGGGTGCAGCAGGTAAGCCAGCAGCGAACGTTCACCGGTCTTGAGCACGACTTCCACCGGCATGCCCGGTTGCAGCGTGCGCTTGCCCAGCTTCTTGTAGCCTTCCGGCGTGACCTGCACCCGCGCCAGGTAGTACTGGACGTTCGTTTGCGGCTCCTGAAGCAAGTCTCCGGAAATGGAGACGATCTTGCCGTCCACCACCAGCTGGGGCGAGTTGGAGAAGTTGTTGAAGCGCACGTCCACCGGCAGGCCCGCATGGATACGGTCCACCAAATTCGGTGGAACCTTGGTTTCCAGCATCAGCAGTTCATCGTTGGGCACGATGTCCATGATCTTCTGCCCGGACTGGACGACGCCGCCGACGGTCTGCACGGTGAGGCCCACGACCTGGCCGGCCGCGGGCGACTTGATGTCGACGCGGCCCAGGTCGTCGGCGAACGAGCGGAACTTGCCTTCGTCCGACTGGACATCGCGGGTCACTTCGGTCAGCTGCGTCTCGACATCCTTGCGGTAGGCCTGCTGCACAGAGATCATCTTCTGCATCAGCTCGCCCACGGCACGCTGGGCGCGCGTGATGTTGCCGAAGAGTTCGGCCACGGAGCCATTGGCCTCCGCCATCATGCGTTCCAGCTCGAGCTGGCGGTTGCGCGGCGCGTAGCCCTCGCGCACCAGCTCGCGCGTGCTGACCAGTTCCTCGTTCACCAGCTTCATCTGCTCGCGGCGATTGGTCAACATGCCCTGGTAGGCCTCGATCGACGCCTTCTGGCCGGCGATGCTTTCCTGCAGGCCCTGCAGGTCGGCCTGCAGCGCCGACTTGCGCGACCGGAACAGCTGTTCCTGGTTGAGGATCTGGCTGCGGATCTGCGGGTCCTGGCTGGCGGACTGCAGGTCGGGATGGAAGGCGATGGTGTTGGCGCCGGACTGTTCGGCGAGCAGGCGGCCCTGGACGGCACGCAGACCCAGGTAGTGCTGGCGGATCGTCTCGAAGTTGGCGCGCGCGGCGACCTCGTCGAGCTTGATCAGCAGCTGGCCTTCCTTGACCTGGTCGCCTTCACGCACCAGCACTTCCTTGACGATGCCGCCGGTGGGGTGCTGCACGGCCTTGCGCTTGGTGTCGATCGCCACCACGCCCTGGCTGGGCACGCCTTCGTCGAGCGGCGCGAACGTGGCCCAGAGCAGGAAGCCGCCCAGGCCGATGCCCAGTGCCCACATGCCGATGCGTGCGGCACGGGTGGAGTCGAAGTCCACGGCCAATCCGGGATCGGGCGCGTCCAGCGGCGCGGGTGCCGGTGCGGAGGGCAGCAGCTTGGAGGAAAGGATTTTCAGCAGTTCGGGTTTGGCCATGACGTACTCGATCAGTATTGGGGAATGCGGCCGTTCAGGCCGGCTGGGGCGAACCCAGGGCGGGGTTCGGGGGTTCGTTGCGGCCGGCCGGCCGCAGGGAGGCCATCACGGCGTCGCGTGGGCCATCGGCCTTGATCCTGCCGTCCTGCAGCACGATGACGCGATCGGCGACCGCAACCGCGCCGGGCCGATGGCTGATCAGGAACACCGTCTTGCCCTTGGCCTTGAGCTGCTGCACGGTCTTGATGAGCGCGGCCTCGCCGGCGTCATCGAGGTTGGCGTTGGGCTCGTCGAGCACCAGCAGCGCCGGGTCGCCGTAGACCGCGCGGGCCAGGCCGATGCGCTGGCGCTGGCCGCCGGACAGCAGGTTGCCGGCCTCGCCGATCGGCGTGTCGTAGCCCTTGGGGAAGCGCAGGATCATCTCGTGCAGGCCGGCGCTGCGCGCCGCGTCAATGACTTTCTCGGGGTCCATCTCGCCGAAACGCGAAATGTTCTCGCCGATGGTGCCCTCGAACAGTTCGATGTCCTGCGGCAGGTAGCCCAGGTGCGGCCCGAGTTCCATCCGGTTCCAGCCCGAGACCGGCAGGCCGTCGATCAGCACCTCGCCCGAGACGTCGGGCCAGATGCCGACCATCACGCGGGCGAGCGTCGACTTGCCCGAACCCGACGGGCCGGTGATCGCAACGACGGTGCCGGGTGCCACCGAAAAACTGACGCTCTTGAGGATGGGTTCGCTGCGTCCGGTCGCACTCGCCACCACGTCGCGCAGCGTCATTTCGCCGTTGGGGGCCACGCGGCTCAGGTTGGGATCGCGCTCGGGGTACTCGGCAAGCAGGTGCTCCAGCCGCTCGAACGCGGCGCGCGTGACGATGTAGCTGCGCCAGACGCCGACCAGCTGGTCGATCGGGGCCAGTGCGCGGCTCATCAGCAGGTTGGCGGCGATCATCGCGCCGGGTGTCAGCTCGCCCTCGATCACCAGCAGCGCGCCCACCGCCAGCGAAAGGGACTGCTGGGTGTAGCGGATGAACTTGCTCCAGGCCATGACGCGCGCTCCCACATTCTGGGCATGGGCGCTCTGGATCAGGTACACGTCCTGCCACGTCCGCCAGCGCAGCCGCAGGTTGTCCAGCATGCCCATCGACTCGATGACCTCGGCATTGCGCAACTTGCTTTGCAGGTAGGCGTTGACGTCGCTGCTGGCGCGGGCTGCGTCTTCCGACGGCATCACCGTGCGGCGGTGCCCGAACCACGCCAGGCTGCCCTGGACGATGGCGAATACCAGCGCCACGATGCCCAGCACCGGGTGCAGGAAGAAAGTGACGGCGATGTAGATCGGCGCCCAGGGCGCGTCGAAGAAGGCGAAGATGCCCGAGCCGGTGATGAATTGCCGCAGGGTGATGAGGTCACCGAAGGCGCGGGACGGGCTGGCGCTGGCCTGGCTCAGGTAGGACTCGAAACTCGCGTTGAACACGCGCGTGCTCAGGTGCTGGTCGAAGCGCATGCCGGCACGCACCAGGATGCGCGAGCGGGTCCACTCGGAAAATGCCATCACGCCGAACAGGAACAGGGTGATGAGCGACACGGCGAGCAGCGTCAGCTCGTTGGCGCTGCGCAGCACGCGGTCGAAAACCTGCAGCATGTAGATGGTCGGCGCCAGCATCAGCAGGTTCGCCACCATGCTGAACAGGCCGACCGTCAGGAACTCGCGCCGGAAGGCCCAGAGGGCGCCGGTGAGTTCGCTTCGCTTGAAAAAGTCAGGGGTATTCATTGTTCTTGTCCTGGAAATCCGTCAGCCCATCGTGGCGAGCTGCGCGCCCGGTGTAGCCGCGGCATTGCGCTGCTCCTGGGCCTTGGCGGCCATCCTGGCCAAAGCAGCCAGCACCTCATCGCGCGGGCCGAACACCTGCACCTGCCCGTCGCGCAGCACGAGCATCTTGTCGGCCACCGCGAGGATGCTGGTGCGATGCGTCATCACGATGAACGTGGTGCCGCGCGCCTTGAGTTGCTTGATGGCGTCGGCGAGCGCGGCGTCGCCGGCCTCGTCCAGGCTCGAATTGGGTTCGTCCAGCACCACGAAGACCGGGTCACCGTAGATCGCGCGGGCCAGGCCCACGCGCTGGCGCTGCCCGCCGGACAGCATGGCGCCCTCACGGCCGGCCGGGCTGTCGTAGCCCTGCGGCAGTCCCATGATGAAGTCGTGCAGGCCCACGGCCGCGGCCGCCGCCTGGACTTTCGCGGGCTCGACTTCGCCGAAGCGCGCAATGTTCTCGGCCAGCGTGCCATCGAACAGTTCCACGTCCTGCGGCAGGTAACCCACGTGCGGGCCCAGTTCCGCCTTGTCCCAGGTGAACACGTCGGCCCCATCCAGCCGGACCTTGCCGCTGGCCGCCGGCCACAGGCCGGTCAGCAGTCGCGCCAGGGTGGTCTTGCCGGAAGCCGAAGGACCGATCACCGCCAGCACCTCGCCCGGTTGCAGCGCGAAGGCGACACCGCGCAGGATCGCGGCGTTGCTGCCCGGCGCAGCAGCCACCAGGTTCTCGGCCGCAAGGAAACCCTTCGGCGCAGGCAGTGGCATCGAATCGCCTTTGGCGGGCACCGTCGACAACAGCAGGTCGAGCCGGCCCCAGGCGTCGCGCATCATGATCACGCTGCGCCAGTTCGCGACGATGGTCACCAGCGGCGCGAGCACGCGGGCGCCCAGCATCGAAGCGATGATCAGCATCGCACCGCCGCCGTTCAATTCGTTGTGCAGCAGCAGCCAGGCAGAGAGCCCGAGCAGGCCCGAACTCATCGTGGTCTGCAGGAACTTGGTGACCGACTGGTAGCCTCCGGCGCGGTCCGACGCGATGCCCTGCAGTTTCAGGAACTCGCGCTGCTTTTCCACCCAGCGGCTGTGGATGTCACGTTGCATGCCCATCGACTCGATCACCTGCGCATTGCGCAAGGTTCCATCGGCATAGAGTTGGGCGCCGAATGCAGCGCGGTTGGCTGCCACCAGCGGTGGCTGCGTCGCACGTTCATTGAGTATGCCTATGCCGACCTGGACAACGGCGCCGACCACCGAAACCCATCCGACCACGGGACTGATCGCGAACAGCAGCACCAGGAAGACCAGCGCGACCGGCGCCTCCATTACCGCGAGTACCACGGGTGCGGACAGGAAATCGCGCAGCACGCGGAAGTCGTTCATCGCCTGCGGTGTGCCGCCCTGCTGGCGGCGCAGGTTGGCCGTGAAGATGGCCGCAAAGATGCGATCGCCGAGCTGGC
>DATHWV010000018.1:0-20126 GCA_035460205.1 Ramlibacter sp. | reverse complement strand
TCACGTCCGCGATGTTCCGCACCTGGGCCGTGAGGTTCGAGCCCATGGAGTTCACCGAGTCGGTCAAGTCCTTCCACGTGCCGGCCACGCCTTGCACGTCGGCCTGGCCACCCAGCTTGCCTTCGGTACCCACTTCACGCGCCACCCGCGTCACTTCCGAAGCGAAGGACCGCAGCTGGTCCACCATGGTGTTGATAGTGTTCTTCAACTCCTGGATCTCGCCTTTCACGTCCACGGTGATCTTCTTGGAGAGGTCACCGGCCGCCACGGCCTTGGTCACGTCCGCGATGTTCCGCACCTGGGCCGTGAGGTTCGAGCCCATGGAGTTCACCGAGTCGGTCAAGTCCTTCCACGTGCCGGCCACGCCTTGCACGTCGGCCTGGCCACCCAGCTTGCCTTCGGTACCCACTTCGCGCGCCACCCGCGTCACTTCCGAAGCGAAGGACGACAACTGGTCCACCATGGTGTTGATGGTGTTCTTGAGTTCGAGAATCTCACCCTTCACGTCCACCGTGATCTTCTTGGAAAGGTCGCCGGCCGCCACGGCCGTCGTCACGTCCGCGATGTTCCGCACCTGCGAAGTCAGGTTACCGGCCATGAAGTTCACCGAGTCGGTCAAGTCCTTCCACGTGCCGGCCACACCCTGCACGTCGGCCTGGCCACCCAGCTTGCCTTCGGTACCCACTTCGCGCGCCACCCGCGTCACTTCCGAAGCAAAGGACCGCAGCTGGTCCACCATGGTGTTGATGGTGTTCTTCAGCTCCAGGATTTCGCCCTTCACGTCCACGGTGATCTTCTTGGAGAGGTCACCAGCGGCCACGGCGGTCGTCACGTCCGCGATGTTCCGCACCTGGGACGTCAAGTTACCGGCCATGAAGTTCACCGAGTCGGTCAAGTCCTTCCAGGTGCCGGCCACGCCTTGCACGTCGGCCTGGCCACCCAGCTTGCCTTCGGTACCCACTTCGCGCGCCACCCGCGTCACTTCCGAAGCAAAGGACCGCAGCTGGTCCACCATCGTGTTGATGGTGTTCTTCAGTTCCTGGATTTCACCCTTCACGTCCACCGTGATCTTCTTGGACAGGTCGCCGGCCGCCACGGCCTTGGTCACGTCCGCGATGTTCCGCACCTGGGCCGTGAGGTTGCCGGCCATGAAGTTCACCGAGTCGGTCAGGTCCTTCCAGGTGCCGGCAACGCCTTGCACGTCGGCCTGGCCGCCCAGCTTGCCTTCGGTACCCACCTCCCGTGCCACCCGGGTCACTTCGGCAGAGAAAGTGCCCAGCTGCTGCACCATCTTGTTGATGATCATGGCCGTGCGCAGGAACTCGCCCTCCAGCGGGCGACCATCGGCTTCCAGTGCCATCGATTTGGAAAGGTCGCCCTGCGCCACCGCACCAATCACGCGCGCCACTTCGGATGTCGGGTGCACCAGGTCGGCGATCAGCGAGTTGATCGACTCGGCGGAGTCCCGCCAGAAGCCACTGGCATTGGGCACCAGCGCCCGCTCCTTCAGCTTGCCTTCCTTGCCGACCACGCGCGACAGGCGGGCCAGCTCGTGCGACATGCGTACGTTCTCGGCGACGACATCGTTGAATGCATCAGCCACCTTGCCGAAGACGCCGGACCAATCCTGCGGAAGCTGTGCCGAGGCACTGCCCTTCTTGAGGTCGGTGAGCGCAGCCAGGAAGCCCTTGGTGTGTTCCGAGAGCACGTCCATTTCGTCCAGCACCGAATTGACGGACGCCACATCGCTCAGCCAGAACCCGGTCAGCTTGTCGTCGGCCATCCGGCGTGGCCTGGAGGACGCGCGTGAACTGGCTTCGATACCCTTGAGCTTGGTGGAATTGCGCGCCGCCTGGGCCACCAATTCGTTGAATTCCGCGGCGATCTTGCCGTAGACACCGTCCCATTCCGTGGGCAGCGTCACGTTCGTCTCGCCGCGGCGAAAGGCGCCCAGTGCCTTCAGCACAACCTTGAGCTCGCTTTCGCGCTGGTCTTGTGAAGGCAGTTTTGCCACTACTTCCATGCTGGCCCCCAATACGTCGTTAAATTCACGCACCCACCCCGACGGGGCAGGTCATCCGTCGACTCTGCAACAAGTTGACGCAGGTTACTGTTTTCAGGGTGCCGCGACAACCCGCGGAAAACTGCCAGCGGCCCGCAAACCCAGCACTGGCGCGGCTTGTAGGACCGCGCCTACAGCAAGTTCGGAAGAAAACTACAGGGCGTTACGCACCGGCGCCACGCATGCATCGAGGCGGTCGCCAACAAAAAAAGGCCGCCCATCCGGGCGGCCTTTTCGGGAACGATGCTGCTGCTTGCTTAGTTCAGCGCAATCTTCTTGCCATCCTTGTAGGTGTACAGGGTCATGGCGGGGTTCTTCAGCTCGCCGTTGGACTCGAACTGCACCGTGGTGGTGATGCCCTTGAAGTTGGTCTTGCCGATTTCAGCGGTGTAGACCTTCGGGTCAACGCTCTTGGCACGCTTCATGGCGTCGACCAGGACGAACACGGCGTCATAGACGTACGGGCTGTAGACCTGGAACTGGCCGGGGTACTTGGCGTCGTAGCGCTTCTTCCAGGCGTCGCCGCCGGGCATCTTGGCCAGCGAGGCACCGCCTTCGGCGCAGATCACGTTCTCGAGCGTCTTGGCGCCGGCAGCCTGCTTGATCAGGTCCTGGGTGCAGATGCCGTCACCGCCGAAGTACTTCTGCTTGGTCAGGCCAAGCTGCTCCATCTGGCGCAGCATCGGGCCGGCCTGGGGGTCCATGCCGCCGTAGAAGATCGCGTCGGGGTTCTTGGCCTTGATGGCCGTCAGGATGGCCATGAAGTCCACGGCCTTGTCGGTGGTGAACTGCTCGTCGACCACGGTCATGCCCTTGGTCTTGGCGGTGTTCTTGAACACTTCGGCGACGCCCTGGCCGTAGGCGGTGCGGTCGTCGATGATGGCAACAGTCTTGAGCTTCAGGCCGTCGGCGGCGTAGAAGGCCAGGCCGGCGCCGAGCGCGTTGTCATTGGCCAGCAGGCGGAAAGTCGTCTTGTAGCCCGGCTTGGTCAGGTTGGGGTTCGTCGCCGACGGGGTGACGTGGGGGATGCCGCAATCGTTGTAGATCTTGGACGCGGGGATGGTCGTGCCCGAGTTCAGGTGGCCCGCCACGCCGGCAACCTTGGCGTCGCACAGTTTCTGGGCGGCAGCTGCGCCCTGCTTCGGGTCGGCGGCATCGTCTTCAGCCACCAGCTCGAACTTGACCTTCTTGCCGTTGATGACGACGCCTTGTGCGTTGAGGTCCTCGATGGCCATGCGGGCGCCATTCTCGTTGTCCTTGCCGTAAGCGGCCTGGGCGCCCGAGATGGGGGCAACGTGGCCGATCTTGACCACCATGTCTTGAGCCGACGCGATGCCCCAAGCAGCGGCAATGGCTGCGGCAACCGTCAGTTTGAACTTCATCTGCATAAATTGACCTCCAGGAGTAGGAAAAAGGTTGAGAAATCTTTTATTGGCTCAACGGCGGCGAACATATCGCAATTTCCGCACCTGAACCATAGGGGAACATCTAGGGGAGACCCGATTAGGGGGATTGTCCGGCGTGCAGTGCAGCTTATGCAACCAATCGCTTCTAGCGCGCGCGCGTTCCGGCCAACTCATCGGCGAAAGCCTGCGCGACAGTCTCACGGACCACGGCCTCGATTTCCTCGCGCAACAGCGGCGCGATCGACCGTGTCTGTTCCAGGACGGTGGCGGCGATCGCCTCGCGCAGGCGCCGCTCCAGGGTCAGGTCGATGCGGTGCATCACCCGATGGACGAGCTGGTCCTGGGAAAGTGCGCCCGCGGCCGGGGCCCGGGACTCGGACTGGCCCTTCACCACTTCGGTGAGTGTCGGCACGTAGCGCGGGGGGTTGCGGCCAGGGGTCATTGCGCCTCCCTTGCCGCCAGGTCGTGCTTGGCGATGGCGTAACCGCGGTCTGCATAGTGTTTCCAGCGCTGACGGCCCTGCTGGCGGTCATCGTCGCCGGTGGTCACCACCTCGATCAGTCGCTCGAAACGCTCGAACCCCTCCGGTACGCCGGCGCCGAGGTTGACCAGCACCTGCTGGTGCGGGGCTTTGCCGGGCGACGCCGCCAGCACCACGGGGGATGCGGCCAGCACCGGCGCGGCGCTGCCCGGTTCCATGCAGTGCGCCACGAACTCCAGCGGCGAAAAGGTCCACAGCGCCGTGTCGAGTTCGCGCAGCAGGCGCTCCTCACCAGTCACGACCACCCTGGCGCCCGTCGCCACGGCCTTGCGCAACAGCCGGCAGGCGTGGCCAACCTTGTCCGGCGCGTTGAAATGGAACGTGACTTCGGTCATTCAGGCGTTCAGGCCTTCTTGCGCTTGGCCGGCGCACGCGCCGCCTTGCGGGTCGGCCCGGTCCCCTGCTGGTCCAGCACGAACTGGAACAGCAGGCCCACGGGACGGCCGGTGGATCCCTTGGCGCCGCCGCTCTTCCAGGCGGTGCCGGCGATGTCGAGGTGCGCCCAGGGGTAGGCGCCGGCAAAGCGGTGCAGGAACTTGGCGGCGGTCACCGCGCCCCCGGCGCGGCCGGCCACGTTGGCGACGTCGGCGAAGTTGGTTTTCAGGCCTTCCGCGTACTCGTCGTCCAGAGGCATGCGCCAGCACGGGTCCAGCGCGGCATCGCCCGCTTCCATCAGGGCCTGGGCGAGCGCGTCGTCACTGGCGAACAGGCCGCTGCGCACGCCGCCCAGCGCAACCACGCAGGCGCCCGTCAAGGTGGCGATGTCGACCACGGCGCGCGGCTTGAACCGCTCGGCGTAGGTCAGCGCGTCGCACAGGATCAGGCGGCCTTCGGCATCCGTGTTCAGGATCTCGATGGTCTGGCCGGACATGCTCTTGACGATGTCGCCCGGCTTGACCGAGCGGCCGTCGGGCATGTTCTCGCAGCTGGGGATCAGGCCGATGACGTTGATGGCGGGCTTGAGCTCGCCGATGGCCCGGAAGGTGCCCAGCACGCTGGCCGCGCCACCCATGTCGAACTTCATCTCGTCCATGTCCTGCGACGGCTTGATCGAGATGCCGCCGCTGTCGAAGGTGATGCCCTTGCCGACCAGCACCACCGGGGCCTCGCCCGAGGCGCCGCCCATGTACTTGAGCACGATGAAGCGCAGCGGCTCCTCGGAGCCCTTGGCCACGGACATGAACGAGCCCATGCCGAGCTTCGCCACTTCCTTGGGGCCCAGCACCTCGCACTGCATGCCATGGGCCTTGGCGAGCTTCTTCGCTTCCTCGCCCAGCCGGGTCGGCGTGGCGTAGTTGGGCGGCAGGTTGCCCAGTTCGCGTGCGAACTCGATGCCATTGGCGGCCGCCTGGGCCGCCGCGAAGGCCGGCTTCTGGCGTGCGGCGTCAGCCACCGCGATGGTGACACGCTGGAGTTCGCGACCTTCCGGCTTGGACTTGGTCGTCACGTACACGTAGCTCGATTCGGCCGTGGCAGCCACCGCGGCGCGCACCGCGTCGTCCTTGGCCTTCTCGGGCAGGCAGATCACCAGCCGCTTCACGCCTGAAGTGCGCAGCGCGCCGACAGCGGCCTGCACGGCGGTGTGCACGCGCCTGCCGGTGCCGTCGCCGCAACCGGCGAACACCACGCGTGGCGCGGTGATGCCGGCGCTGCGGTAGGCCTGCAGCAGCTTGCCCGCCTTGGTGTCGAGGTCACGCGCCTTGATGGCGTCGCCTGCCAGGCGTGACAGGGCATCCTTGCCCGGCTTGAAGTCGTCGCCGACCAGCACCACGAGGGCATCGCATTTTTCTCCGGCGGCGCCCGCCAGGCCCAGGGTCTTGAGTTCGAAGTCCATAATTCGCTGTCTTTTCTTTCGCTAATTGCCGATCGCGCCGATGTTATTCCATTCGTCCCTCCGCAAGGAACTCGCCCGCAGTTTCGGCGCGACCCTGGTGGTGCTGGTGACGATCGTCATGACCATGACCTTGATCCGCACGCTGGGGCAGGCCAGCCGCGGCTCTGTCAATCCCCAGGAAGTGATGATGGTGATGGGCTACACGGTGCTGGGTTACCTGCCCACCATCCTGACCCTGTGCCTCTTCATTGCGATCGTCGGCACGCTCTCGCGCATGTACCGCGACAGCGAGATGGTGATCTGGTTCGGCGCCGGCCGCGGGCTCTCGGCATTCCTGGGCCCGCTGTTCCGCTTTGCGTGGCCCGTGCTGCTGGTCGTGGCGCTGCTGGCCCTGGTGGTTTGGCCCTGGGCCAACCAGCAGACGCAGGACCTGAAGGACCGGTACGGCAAGCGCGGCGACCTCGAGCGCGTCGCCCCGGGCCAGTTCCAGGAATCGGCCAGTGGCAACCGGGTGTTCTTCCTGGACAAGGACACGCCGGACAACAAGTCGGGCAAGAACATCTTCATTTCCACCAACGAGCACGGCAAGGAAACCGTCACCTCCGCACGCAGCGGCCGGGTCACGACCATTGGTGACGGGCAGTTCCTCGTGCTGTCGAATGGCCAGCGGCTGGAAAGCTCGAACACCAACGGCCCGCAGATCCGGATCAGCGAGTTCGAGGAGTACGCCACGCGCATCGGCGTGAAGGAGCTGGTCTCGCGCGACGACGCGCCGGTCAAGGCCCGCTCGACGCTGACCCTCGTCATGCAACCTACCGGCGCCAACCTGGGTGAACTCGCGTGGCGGCTGGGCCTGGCGCTGGCGGCGGTGAATTTCGTGCTGATCGCGGTGACGGTGTCGAGCGTCAACCCTCGCGCCGGCCGCAGCGGAAACCTGGTGTTCGCGCTGTTCTCGTTCGTCGTCTACTACAACCTGTTGAACCTCGGGCAAAGCTGGATTTCATCAGGGCGGATGCAGTTCGGCGTATTCCTGCTTGTCGTGCACGGCGGTGTGATGCTGCTGGGCGCGCTGTGGCTGGCGAAGCAGCACAACAACTGGGCCCTGAGCAAGCTCTGGCGCCGGGGCGCCACGCAGCCGGCAGGCGGGTCGGCATGAAAACAATCCGCCGCCTGATCTACCGCGAAGTCGTCGCGGCCGTCGTCTTCGTTGCCGTGGGCTTCCTCGCGCTGTTCTTCTTCTTCGACTTCGTCGACGACCTGCCCAACGTCGGGCGCGCGGGCGGCGCCTACCGGCTCACGCAGGCGCTGGTCTATGTGACGCTGATGATCCCCAGCCACCTGTACGAGCTGCTGCCCATCGCGGTGCTGATCGGCTCCATCTTCGTCATGGCCCGGCTCGCGCAGAGTTCGGAGTACACCATCCTGCGCACCAGCGGCCTGGGGCCGTGGCGGGCGCTGCGCACGCTGCTGGCTCTGGGCCTGATGTTCACGCTGCTCACATTCGCCACCGGCGACTACCTGGCGCCGGCCGCGGACCGCACGGCCCAGCTGCTGAAGGCCCGGCTGGAAGGGCGCATCAGCATAGGACAGACCGGCGCCTGGCTGAAGGAGCGCCAGCCTTTCCACACCTACAACGTCAATGTGAAGGCCCTCACGCCCGAAGGCGACCTGAAGGACGTGCGCATCTTTGAATCGGACTCACGTGGCTTCCTGGTATCGGTCACGCAGGCCAGCCGGGGCAGCTTCGCCGACGATGGCGCGTGGCTGTTGAAGGACGCCGAGCGCAGTGAGTTCACCTCCAACGGCGCCGACCTGACCAAGGTCGAACGCATCAAGGCGCCCACCTTGCGCTGGCCCACCGAGATCACGCCCGAAATGGTGTCGGTCGCCCTGCTCAAGCCGGAGCGCATGGGCACCTTCGACCTGTTCCAGTACATCCGCCACCTCGAAGCCAACGGCCAGACCTCGCAGCGTTACGAGATCCAGTTCTGGCGCAAGGTGTTCTACCCCCTCAGCTGCATCGTGATGGTCGTGCTCGCCCTGCCCTTTGCCTACCTGCACTTTCGCGCCGGCGGGATCACCAGCTATGTGTTCGTGGGCGTGCTGATCGGCATCAGCTTCTTCCTGCTGAACAACGTGTTCGGCTACATCGGCAACCTCCAGAACTGGCAGCCATGGCTGACGGCGGCGGCGCCGGGCTTGATTTATTCGATGTTCTCGCTCGGCGCCTTCGGCTGGCTGGTGCTGCGAAGGTAGCACGATGGACAAGGCCATCATCCTCTTCGGGCACGGCTCGCGCGATCCGCAGTGGCGCCAGCCGATCGAGTCCGTGGCGGCGCGGATGGCGCTGGGCCAGCCCGCCCTCCAGGTGCATTGCGCCTACCTCGAGTTCGACCAGCCGGACCTGCCCGGGGCGGCGGCGCAGGTGGTTGCCGCGGGCGCCAAGTCCATTACCATCGTGCCGATGTTCCTGGGTACGGGCACCCATGCCCGCCGGGACCTGCCCGGGCTCCTGCAAGCCGTGCGCGACCGGTATCCCGCGGTGCATTTCAGCTTGCAGCGGCCGGTCGGCGACGACCCGCGCGTGCTGGACTTGCTGGCATCCATCGCACTCGAATAGCCCTTGCGGCGCAGCCGCGCCCACAGCCCAGCTCGGGCATAATGAATTTCTCTCTTATAAGAAATTCGGTATGAATCTTCACCAATTCAGATTCGTTCAGGAAGCGGTGCGCCGCAACCTGAATCTCACCGAGGCCGCGAAGGCCCTGCACACCTCCCAGCCGGGCGTGTCCAAGGCCATCATCGAACTGGAAGAAGAGCTCGGTGTCGAGATTTTCGCCCGCCACGGCAAACGCCTGAAGCGCGTCACCGAACCCGGCCAGCACGTACTCAAGAGCATCGAGTTGATCATGCGGGAGGTCGGCAACCTCAAGCGCATCGGCGAGCAATTCAGCGCGGAAGACAGCGGCACGCTGTCGATCGCCACCACCCACACGCAAGCCCGCTACGTGCTGCCTGTGCCCGTGGCCAAATTGCGCGAGGCCTATCCCAAGGTGAACGTCAGCCTGCACCAGGGCTCACCCGACCAGGTGGCCCGCATGGTGATCGACGAGGTGGCCGAGATCGGCATCGCCACCGAGTCGCTCTCGGACTACCAGGAACTGGTGACCCTGCCCTGCTATGAGTGGCAGCACGTGCTGGTGCTTCCCTTGAACCATCCGCTGGTGAAGAAGGAGCGGATCAACCTGGAAGACCTGGCGGCCGAGCCGATCATCACCTACCACCCGTCCTTCACCGGCCGCACGCGCATCGACACGGCATTCGCCAACAGGAAGCTCACCCCGCGCATCGCCCTCGAAGCCATCGACTCCGACGTGATCAAGACCTACGTGCGGCTCGGCCTGGGCATCGGCATCGTCGCGGAGATGGCCGTACGTGACGACGGCAGCAACAGTGACCTCGCGGTGCGCCCGCTGGGCAACCTGTTCGGCCAGAACCTTGCCCGCGTCGCCTTCAAGCGCAGCGCCTACCTGCGCAACTTCGTCTTCAAGTTCGCCGAGCTGCTGTCCGACCGCCTCGACCGCAACCTCATTGCCAAGGCCATGAGTGGCCATGTAAATGACTATGATTTGTGAAACTTTGCGGGACAGATATTCAGCTCTGTCCCCAACTGATTAAGATGCGCACCCCCGTCCTGCAAACCAAGTTGCCCGCCGTGGGCACGACCATCTTCACCGTCATGTCGGCACTGGCCACGGAGCGCAACGCCGTGAACCTCGGCCAGGGCTTCCCCGACTTCGACTGCGACCCGCACCTGATCCAGGCCGTGACCGAGGCGATGACCAAGGGCCTGAACCAGTACCCGCCGATGACGGGCATCCCGGCGCTGCGCAACGCGGTGTCCGCAAAGCTCGAGGCCATGTATGGCCGCGGCTACGACCCGGCGACCGAGATCACCATCACCGCGGGCGCCACCCAGGCCATCATCACCGCCATCCTCGCCGTGGTACGGCCGGGCGATGAAGTGATCGTGCTGGAGCCCTGCTACGACAGCTACGTGCCCAACATCGAACTGGCGGGCGGCACCGTGGTGCGCGTGCCGCTGGTGCCCGGCACCTTCCGGCCGGACTTCGGCAAGATCGCCGCCGCCATCAATGGCAAGACCCGCGCGATCCTGGTCAACAGCCCGCACAACCCGAGCGCGACGGTCTGGTCGCGCGAAGACATGCTCGCGCTGCAGGACCTGCTGGCCCCGACCGACGTGCTGCTGATCAGCGACGAGGTGTACGAGCACATGGTGTTCGACGGGCAGCAGCACGAAAGCGCCGCGCGCTACCCGGGCCTGGCCGCGCGCGCCTTCATCGTCTCCAGTTTCGGCAAGACCTACCATGTGACCGGCTGGAAGGTCGGCTACGTGGCCGCGCCCGCGTCGCTGACGGCGGAGTTCCGCAAGGTGCACCAATTCAACGTGTTCACGGTCAACACGCCGGTGCAGCACGGACTGGCCGCGTACATGGCCGACCCCAAGCCGTACCTCGAACTACCGGCGTTCTACCAGCGCAAGCGCGACCTGTTCCGGGACGGCCTGGCGCGAACGAAATTCCGGATCCTGCCCAGCCAGGGCAGCTACTTCCAGTGCGTGGACATCTCGGATGTGAGCGACCTGGCCGAAGACGAGTTCTGCAAGTGGCTCACCACCGAGATCGGCGTCGCTGCGATCCCGCTGTCGGCGTTCTACGGCAATGGGTTCGACCAGCGCGTGGTGCGCTTTTGTTTCGGCAAGAAGGAAGAGACCTTGCACACAGCGCTCGAGCGGCTCGCGAAGCTCTGACCCTCAACACTGGACCGAGTTGCGGCAGAACTTGTCGAGCTCGCTGACGACCGTTTGCCCCACCACGGCGTTGCGCGCCTTGGGCCCCACGTCCAGGCTCAACTTCATCGAGTACTTGTTGAAAAAGTCCTCGAACAACTCCCCGCCCAGCGTGGCATAAGCGGTCAGCGTGTCGGCCTTGCGGTCGTGCACGAGCAGCACCGCACAAAGCGGCTGGGGGGCGGGCCCCGACATCACCTGCGCGCCGCGCGCCGGGTCGTACTGGCTGTGGTCCGCGCAGCAATGGATCAGCCCGTCCTGCACGCCCTTCTGCGCGCGGGTCTTGCGAAAGCTGATGAAGCTCACTTCCTTCGTCGGGTAGACCAGCTTGTGCGCGCAGATCGCCGAATACGCGACGATGCTGCGCTGCGCGCCCACGCCGCCGGGCCACGCATAGGAATCGCTGTTGCGGGTACTCAGGGTCTGCGGTCCGACCGGCTTGCCCAGGTCCAGCAGGAACGCCGGCGTTGCCTCGAACGGGTAGTGAAAGACGTAGTTGGTCAGCGGCCTGAGGCTGGACGCCTTGACCGGGTCGCCATGCGCGTTCACCAGCAATGCTTGCGGATAGGCCCTTGGCTTCGCGTCGGCGCCGAAAGCCGGCATCGCCACTGCAGCCGACACGCAGGCCGCGCCCGCGGTGCAAGACTCGATGAAACTGCGGCGGTCCATGAGGGCAAGGTAGCCCATGCGTAGCGCCGCTGTCAAACAGGCTTTGTACCGAAGACCAAAGTAGCCATGCACCGGCAATGCGCGGCACTATGAATACATCGCGGAGCGGGGCCTGAACCCACACGAACGCGGGTACTTGCCTGACTTGTGCGGGGCGCGGCGGCCGATGCTGTGCCATACGCGGGGATGCAAGGATGAGGCTTCCTAACAGGGAGACACTTCATGTCCATTTCGCTCATCCTCCTCATCCTCCTGATCCTGCTGCTCGTTGGCGCCCTGCCGACCTGGGGCCACAGCCGCAACTGGGGTTACGGCCCTTCCGGCGGCCTCGGCCTGGTGGTGCTGATCCTGGTCGTGCTGCTCCTGATGGGCAAGCTCTAGGCCTGGGGCTGGCCAGGGCAGGCCTTTACAGGCCTGTGCCACAATCCGCCGCAAGAATTTCGAGGATTTTTCATGCGGCGTAGTTGGGGTTGGGCCGGCCTGGCCAGTGCATTGTTTTTTCTGGTTTCCTGCGGCGGCGGCGCCGACACCACGGTCCAGCAGGCTTCGGCCCAGCGCCTGGCCAAGCCCGCGGCGATGTCCGCGGCCAAAACGCCGCTTGCCGGCAACGTGGTGGACAACACCGCGATCTTCACGTGGGCGCAGTGGCACTACAGCCAGCTCTTCACCGGCGGCTACCAGTCCGGCAACTACCAGGACGCATCCGGCCTGGTGTTCAACTACCGCTATTACCCGACCACGCAAAACTACCTGGGCATCGCCAGCGGCAACGTGTACGTGCTCGGGCCGGCAACCGGCGGAAACATCTTCCTTGCCGGCTCCCTCGAGAGCTTCACCTGCCAGGTCTTTCCGGCGAACTGCCCCAACAACGCGCCGCCCGGTTCGGACGGCGTCTCCGTTGCCGGCCTCTACTACAACGAGTTCGGCCTGATGCTCATGGACCCGGACGGCAGCTTCGTCGGCTGGAACCCGAATTCATTGGGGACTCGTGCCGACGTTTTCACGGGCACGGCCTCCGTGGCCGCAAGCAGCTGGTCTGCTACCAATGCCACCTTCGGCACCTACCTGCCCGGCAACAGCTCCGCCACCCGCGCCAGCGCCAACATCACTTCCACTTACGTTCCGGCTGACAGCATGACGGTCACGTTCGCCGTGACCGGCGCGACACCTGTCAGTACGCGGATGACTTTGCTCTACCACCCGCAGTCCAAGTCTTCGGCATCCCTGGCGATGGCCGGCGGCCTGTACAGCACGCCCGAGGCCTCCCAGTCGGTCTTCATCGATCCCAACACCGGGGCGATGAGCGGCACCATCTGGGCTGATTGCGCCATCAGCGGCACCGTCAGTGTCTCCAACAGCGCGCGCAACATCTACAAGGTCCAAGCCACTTTCAGCGGCAGCGCCTGCCCGGCAAGCGCGCCGGTGCAATTCCTCGCGATGTATGACGACGTGGGCATCCAGGAGCAGGCGCTGCGCCTGTACGGAACGACAACGTCCGGCGACCTGCAGTTCGTGTTCGTGAACATCTACAGGGCCTTGCCCACCTGATCCCCTGCCCGGTCAGCTGTTGATCTGCGCCCACAGCTTGTCGAGGCGCTTGACGCTGACCGGCTGCGGTGTGCGCAGTTCCTGCGCGAAGAAGCTCACGCGCAGCTCCTCCAGCAGCCAGCGGAATTCCTGCATGCGTTCGTCGGCGGCGCCCTTGCGCTCGGCCACCAGCCGCCAGTAGCGCTGCTCCTGCGGCCTCAGCTCGGACAACCGCGTCGCATCCCTTGCCGGGTCGGCGCGCAGCTTGTCCAGCCGCAACGTGATCGCCTTGAGGTAGCGCGCAAAGTGCTGCAGCTGCGTCCAGGGCGTCGCTGACAGAAACCGCTTGGCCACCAGCCGCTGCAACTGCTGCGCGGCGTCGGCGTTGGCTTCCGCGTGGTTCTTGGTGTCCTTGATCTTGCGCGCCGCGACGGCGTATTCGGCAAGGATCGTTCCCGCCAGGCGGGCGACCTCGTTGGCGATGAGCGTCAGGCGCCCTCGCCCCTCCTCGACGCGGCGCTTGAAGTCTGCCTCGTTGTCCGGCAACGGGGCCTGCATGAACGCCCGGTCCAGCGCCACCTCGATCACCTGCTCGCGCAGCTCCTCCAGGCTTCCCAGCGGCATGTAGGCTACCGCCATCTTCTGCAGGTCGGGGATGTTCTTCTCGAGGTACTTCAGCGCGTCTTTCAGTTGCAGCGCGAACAGGCGGCGCAGCCCCGCGCGGTGCTTCATCGCGGCCACCTCGGGCTCGTCGAAGACCTCGATGGTGACGGCGTCGCGTTGGTCGATCAGCGCCGGAAAGCCGACCAGGCTGGTACCGCCCTTGCGGACTTCCATCAACTCCGGCAGCTCGCCGAACGTCCAGGCCGTGTAGCGTTCGCCAGCTTTGACTCCTCCCCCCTCCGGGGGGAGGTTGGGAGGGGGGCTCGGGCGCTCGTTGTCTCCACCCCTCCCTCCCCCGGTGGGGGAGGGAGAAAGAGGGGGAGAAGATGCCACCTTCATCCCTGCCAGCGCCTGGAACGCCCCGCGCGCCTGCGCACCCAGTTCCGCCTTGAGCGCCCCAAGGTTGCGGCCCATGCCCAGCTGGCGGCCATGCTCGTCCACCACGCGCAGGTTCATGAACAGGTGGGCCGGCAACATGTCCAGCTTGAAGTCCGCGCGCTTGACGTCGAGGCTGGTCGCGTCGCGCACCAGCTTCAGCAGCGCATCGGTCAACGAGCCGACGGCCCACGCGTTGTCTTGCGAAAGCTGGCCCGACAGCCGCGTCGCTGACTCCGGCAGGGGCACGAAGCGCGAGCGCGGCCTCTGCGGCAGGCTCTTCAAGAGCGCCTGCACCTTGTCCTTGAGCATGCCGGGCACCAGCCACTCGGCCCGCTCTTCGCTCACCTGGTTCAGCACGAAGAGCGGCACCGTCACCGTGAGGCCGTCGCGCGTGTCGCCGGGTTCATGCAGGTAGGTGGCCGCGCAATCGACGCCGCCGAGCCGGATCGTTTTCGGGAAGGCGTCGGTGGTGATGCCGGCGGCTTCATGGCGCATCAACTCGTCACGCGTGAGCTTGAGCAAGGCCGGGTTGCCGCGGCTCGCCTCACGGTACCAGCGCTCGAAGGTCGCGCCGCTGTACACATCGCGCGGGACGAACTTGTCGTAGAACGCGTAGATCAGTTCCTCGTCCACCAGCACGTCCTGGCGGCGCGACTTGTGCTCCAGTTCCTCGACCTGTCTTACCAGTTTCTGGTTGGCTGCGAGGAAAGGCAGCTTGGTTTCCCACTGGCCCGCCACCAGGCCTTCGCGGATGAACACGTCGCGCGCCCCCTGCATGTCGACCCGCGCAAAGGGCACGCGCCGGCCGCTGTAGATCACCAGGCCGTAGAGGGTGGCGCGTTCGAGCGACATGACCTCGGCCGCCTTCTTCTCCCAGTGCGGGTCCAGCAACTGCTTGCGCAGCAGGTGGCCTGCCACCTGCTCGATCCACAATGGCTCGATGTTCGCAATGCCACGGCCAAAGAGCCGCGTGGTCTCCACCAGCTCGGCCGCCACGATCCAGCGGCCCGGCTTCTTCTTCAAATGCGCGCCGGGGTGCCGGTAGAACTTGATGCCCCGCGCCCCCAGGTACACGTCCTCGTCCTCGGGCTTCATGCCGATGTTCCCGAGCAGGCCCGCGAGCATGGACTTGTGCAGTTCCTCGTAATTGGCCGGCTGCGTGTTCAGCTTCCACTTGTGCTCGGCCACCACTGTGTGCAACTGGCTGTGGATGTCGCGCCACTCGCGCACCCGGCGGACGTTGACGAAGTTCTGGCGCAGCAGCTGCTCGTACTGCCGGTTCGACAGCTTGTGTTCCTTGCCATGGCCGCCGCGCGACTCGTCCAGCCACTTCCACAGCTTCAGGTAGCCGGAGAACTCGCTCTTCTCGTCGTCGAACTTCGCGTGCTGCTGGTCGGCCTGGGCCTGCAACTCCATCGGCCGGTCGCGCACGTCCTGCACCGACAACGCGGAGGCGATCACCAGCACCTCGTCAAGGGCGCCGCGCGTTCGTCCTTCCAGGATCATCCGCCCCACTCGCGGGTCCAGCGGCAGGCGGGCCAACTCGGCGCCCATTGCCGTGAGCTCATTCGCATCGTCCACCGCGCCCAGTTCGTTGAGCAGTTGGTAGCCGTCCGCAATCGCGCGCCGTGTCGGCGCCTCGATGAAGGGAAAGTCCTCCACGGACCCGAGGTGCAACGACTTCATGCGCAGGATGACGCCCGCCAGCGACGAACGCAGGATCTCCGGGTCCGTGAAACGCGGCCGGCCCGCGAAGTCTTTCTCGTCGTACAGGCGGATGCAGATGCCGTTGGCCACGCGGCCGCAGCGGCCGGCGCGCTGGTTGGCTGCCGCCTGGCTGATCGGCTCGACCAGCAACTGCTCCACCTTGCTGCGGAAGCTGTACCGCTTCACGCGGGCGGTTCCGGCGTCGATCACATAGCTGATGCCCGGCACGGTGAGCGAGGTCTCCGCCACGTTGGTGGCCAGCACGATGCGCCGGCCGCTGTGGTTGTCGAAGATGCGGTCCTGCTCGGCCTGCGAGAGGCGCGCGAACAGTGGCAGCACTTCGGCATTGCGGGTCAGCGGGCTGTGCGAGAGATGCTTGCGCAAGTGGTCCGCCGCCTCGCGGATCTCACGCTCACCCGGCAGGAAGACGAGGATGTCGCCTTTGCCGGCCGCCACGCTGGGCGCGCCGCCGGCCCAGAGTTCGTCCACGCCATCGGCGATGGCTTCGTCCAGGCCATAGTCACGCGACTCCTCGAACGGCCGCCAGCGCTGCTCGACCGGGAACATGCGACCCGACACGTAGATCACTGGCGCAGGGCCCTTGGCTGATCCGAAGTGCTGCGCGAATCGGTCTGCGTCAATGGTGGCCGATGTCACGACGATCTTCAGGTCCGGGCGTCGCGGCAGGATCTCCCGCAGGTAACCGAGCAGGAAGTCGATGTTGAGGCTGCGTTCGTGCGCCTCGTCGATGATGATGGTGTCGTAGGCCTTGAGCAGCGGGTCGGTTTGCGTTTCGGCGAGCAGGATGCCGTCCGTCATCAACTTCACGGATGCGTCACGTGACAGGCGGTCCTGGAAACGCACCTTGAAGCCCACCACCTCGCCCAGAGGCGTCTTGAGCTCCTCGGCGATGCGCTTGGCGACGCTGGACGCGGCGATGCGGCGCGGCTGGGTATGGCCGATCAGCGGCCCCTTGCCACCGGGGTAGTTGAGCTTGCCCCGGCCCATGGCGAGCGCAATCTTGGGCAACTGGGTGGTCTTGCCCGACCCGGTCTCGCCACAGACGATGACCACCTGGTTGGCGGCCATCGCCGCCATGATTTCCTCGCGCTTGGCGGAAACCGGCAGGGCTTCGGGAAAGGTAATGCTCAGGGACGTCAAGACAGCGGGACTCAAAGCCCTCGATTATCGGCGCAGGCGGGTTCCCGGGCCCCGTGGACGTCCGTCAGAGCGAGCCTGCTGCCGTGACTTCCGCGATGCGCCCGGTAGCTTCGTCGTGCCATGCCACCTTGCTGGCATAGCTCCACGCCGTGCGTGACATGGCCCGCGCCATGGCCACCGCGACGGAGGGCCGCACCACGGCCGTGGTGACCAGGATGCCTACACCGACCTGCGCCACCCAATGGGCCTGGCCCGTTTCCAGGTCGGCCGGCGCTGCGCTGGTGCTCAAGGCGACGGGCCGCGAGAGGCGCTCGGCGACCAGCCGCCCGAGTTGCACCAGCCGCTCCCGGTCATCCGAGTGGCGCGCGAGCAGCAGGAAGCCGTCGTCACCCAGACGCCCCATCTCGACGTCGGCGGGCACACAGCGCCGGAGGCGCCCGGCACACACGAACAGCGCATGGTTGACGGTCGCCCTGCCGTGCAGGTTCTCGAGCGTGTACAGGTTGCCGATGGAGATCACCATGACGCCCACGGCCTGTGTCGGGTCCTGGTGCTGGCGAAAGAACGCCAGCCCCACCATCTGCCCTGTCTCGCCGTGCGAGCGCATGCGGGTGATCGGGTCGTAGCTGGCGCCGTGCGTGACCACCTCGCGCAACTCGATCAGGTAGGAGTAGCGGATCCACAGCGCCGTGGCCATGGTCGACATGTAGGCCATGCCGGCCACCGCGCTGATGGCATGCACGGGCCAGGGCACGCCGTCGCGATTCAGGGCGATCCATGAGAGCCCGCCGACCGCCACCAGCATGCAGCACACACCGCTCACCGCCACCCAGGCCAGCCTGTCGCCACGGCGGGCGGCACGGATTCCCGCCACCAGCATCGACGCGCCCACGCCGAACGCCATCACGGAGCTCAGCGCGAGCGACTGGGTGGGGTGGAGCAGCCAGCCGACACCCAGCACCACGAGGCCCAG
This sequence comes from Ramlibacter sp., assembly GCA_035460205.1. Taxonomy (GTDB): domain Bacteria; phylum Pseudomonadota; class Gammaproteobacteria; order Burkholderiales; family Burkholderiaceae_C; genus Ramlibacter. Next base: position 2,335 of record DATHWV010000018.1, on the reverse strand, counting down.
CACGGCCATCGCACCGCGCACCTTGCGTGCCGTCGCCGGGTGCCTGAGCAATCCCAGCATCGCCAGCAGCATGAGCCCCAGCACGACCGAGATCAGCACCGCCATGTGCGCCAGCATGCGCGCCTCGACCGAAGGGTCGGAAACGGGCAGCCAACCCAGGTAGGCCGCCACAAAGAGCGCCGAGACCACCGCCGACAAGGCGGCGGTGAGCGCCACGCGGTGCAGGGAGCGCGCGAACGCCGCGAGCGAACCCGCCAGCATCAAGGCCACGGTGCCGAAGAAGCCGCCCCAGAAGCCGATTGCAAGCGCGTCCATGGGACGCCACCATACCCGGCGGGCCCGCCCGTGGCAACGGGGCGGGCCGGGATGATTGCCTTTACACTTTCGGCCGATGTCCACCGTTTTCAACTTCACCTTCGTGCCCTGGTTCCGTTCGGTGGCGCCCTACATCCACATGCACCGGGGCAAGACCTTCGTCGTGGGCATGGCCGGCGAAGCCATCGCGGCCGGCAAGCTGCACCACATCGCCCAGGACCTGGCGCTCATCCAGAGCATGGGCGTGAAGATCGTGCTGGTGCACGGCTTCCGGCCCCAGGTCAACGAACAGCTCAAGGCCAAGGGCCACACGCCGAAGTACTCGCATGGCATGCGCATCACCGACGAGGTGGCGCTGGACTCGGCGCAGGAAGCCGCCGGCCAGCTGCGCTACGAAATCGAGGCTGCCTTCAGCCAGGGCCTGCCGAATACGCCGATGGCAGGCTCCACGGTGCGGGTGATCTCCGGCAACTTCATCACCGCGCGGCCGGTCGGGGTGATCGACGGCGTGGACTTCCAGCATTCGGGCCTGGTGCGCAAGGTGGATGTCGGCGGCATCACCCGCACGCTGGACTTCGGCGCGATGGTGCTCGTGTCCCCGTTCGGTTTTTCGCCTACCGGCGAGGCCTTCAACCTGGCGATGGAAGAAGTCGCCACCAGCATCGCCATTGCCTTGCAGGCCGACAAGCTGGTCTTCCTGACCGAAGTGCCGGGTGTGCGGGTCAAGCCGCTGGAGCCCGAAGGCGAGGACAACCCGATCGACACCGAACTGCCGCTGGCGGCGGCCGAACAGCTGCTGGCGGGCCTGGCCCCGCCGCAACAGCCCACCGACACCTCGTTCTACCTGAAGTACTGCGTGAGGGCCTGCAAGGGTGGTGTCGAGCGCAGCCACATCATCCCGTTCGCGACCGACGGCGCCCTGCTGCTCGAGGTGTACGTGCACGACGGCATCGGCACCATGGTGATCGACGAGAAGCTGGAAGAACTGCGCGAGGCCACCGCCGATGACGTGGGCGGCATCCTGCAGCTGATCGAGCCTTTCGAACAGGACGGCACGCTGGTCAAGCGTGACCGCACGGAGATCGAGCGCGACATCGCCAACTACACCATCGTGGAGCACGACGGCGTGATCTTCGCCTGCGCCGCGCTCTACCCGTACCCCGAAGCCAAGACCGGCGAGATGGCCGCTTTGACGGTCTCGCCGCAAAGCCAGGGCCAGGGGGACGGCGAAAAGGTCCTCAAGCGCGTGGAGCAGCGCGCCCGCGCCATGGGCCTGGAGAGCATCTTCGTGCTCACCACCCGCACCATGCACTGGTTCCTCAAGCGCGGTTTCGTGCAGGTGGACCCGGACTGGCTGCCCGAGGCGCGCAAGCGCAAGTACAACTGGGACCGCAAGAGCCTGGTCTTCGTGAAAAAACTCGTCTAGCGTGGCGCCGTTCAACATCCTCCACCTGGACCACCTGGTGCTGCGGGTGCGGGATGTCGCAGCCATGCTGCGCTTCTATACCGAGGTGCTGGGGTGCCGGCACGAGAAGGTGCAGGAAGCCATCGGCCTGTACCAGGTGCGTGCGGGGACGTCCTTGATCGATCTCGTGACCCTGGACGGCCAGCTCGGCCGTATGGGAGGCGCCGGGCCGGGCACGGAGGGCCGCAACCTGGACCACTTCTGCCTGCGAATCGACCCTTTCGACGGCGAAGCCCTCAAGCTGTGGCTGACGCAGCACGGCGTCAACCCCGGCGACGTGGTCAGCCGCTACGGCGCCGAAGGTGAAGGGCCCTCCATCTACCTCACCGACCCGGAGGGGAACATGATAGAACTCAAAGGCCCTCCGGATCCCGGCGCTGCCTAGGCCCGACGGCCTGTAGCCCGGGCCCCTCCTACACAGGTATGGATGTGGTCCGACAGCGCCGCGGCGGCAAAGAACCTAGCTTGGCGGCTGGAGGTTCCCATGACCGACGCAAACGCCACCATTCCTTCGCGGGAAGTCCGCATCCCCTCGGGCGATGCCTGGTTGTACGG
>DATHWV010000017.1:0-10635 GCA_035460205.1 Ramlibacter sp. | reverse complement strand
AGACCTTTGAGCAGAGTGCGGGGTTCCTGCGCATCCGCGACGGCGACAACGCGCTGGACATGACCGGTGTGCATCCCGAAACCTACCCGGTGGTCGAGAAGATGCTGGCCGCCAGCGGCAAGCCGGTGGCCGAACTCATGGGGCGGGCCGAAATGCTCAAGACGCTGAAGCCCGAGCTGTTCGCGAACGAGAAGTTCGGCGTCATCACGGTCAAGGACATCCTGGTGGAACTGGAGAAGCCCGGCCGCGACCCGCGCCCAGACTTCCGCGTGGCGCGCTTCAATGAGGCCGTGGAAGACATCAGCGACCTGCGCGAAGGCATGGTGCTGGAGGGTACGGTGAGCAATGTGGCAGCCTTCGGTGCCTTCGTCGACCTCGGCGTGCACCAGGACGGCCTAGTGCACGTCAGCCAGCTGTCGCACAAGTTCGTCAACGATGCGCGCGAGGTCGTGAAGACCGGCGACATCGTCAAGGTGAAGGTGATGGAGGTGGACGTGGCCCGCAAGCGCATCGGGCTGTCGATGAAGCTGGGCGACGCGCCGACGCGGCGCGATGGCCCGCGCGACAACCGCTTTGAAGGCGCTGGCCGCGGCCAGCGCTCGCCACAGTCGCAGCCTGTGAACACCGCCATGGCCGGCGCCTTTGCCAAGCTGCAGGGCCTGCGCAAATAGCCGCGAAGGCGATCACGCAAAATAGGCGCATGAACGCGCTGCGCATCTACGCCGGTCCCAAGGCCCGGCAACACATTGAAAGCCAGGGCCTGCGCCCGCAGGACGTGCGCGTGGTGCCAGGCGCCGCCGGGGGTCCCAAGGGGCTGGTCCTCGGCCCGCTGGACCGTTTCATCTTCGGCGACTGGCTGACCGCATCCGACCAACCCGTGCACCTGGTCGGCGCTTCGATCGGCGCGTGGCGGATGGCCACGGCCTGCCTGGCCGACGCGAACGCGGCGTTCGAGCGGCTGGAGCGCGACTACATCGCGCAGGACTACGAACTGGAACCGGGCAGAAAGAACCCGACAGCGGCCCACGTCAGCGAGCGGTTCGGCCAGAGCCTGGAGTCGTTCTACGGTGGCCGTGTGCAGGAAGTGCTGGCGCACCCGCGTTATCGCCTCCACATCGTCACGTCGCGAGGCCGTCATGTCCTGGGCCGGGAACACAAGCTGGGCACGCCCATGGGCTACCTCGGCGCCTTCCTCACGAACAGCGTCCACCGCAAGGCGATGGGTGCGTGGCTGGAGCGCGTGGTGTTCTCGACGGCAGGCGCCGGCACAACCGCTTTGTTGCCCTTCGCAACCGCCGACTACCGCACGCGGCAAGTGCCCTTGAGCGCTGCAAACTTCAACGCCGCGCTGCAGGCGAGCTGCTCGATCCCCTTCGTGCTCAAGGCGATCCACGACATTCCCGGCGCGCCTCCGGGCGCTTACTGGGACGGCGGCATCACCGACTACCACCTGCACCTGAACTACAACGCCAGCGTGCCCGATGGCATCGTGCTGTACCCGCATTTCCAGAAAGCCGTCGTGCCGGGGTGGCTGGACAAGGCGCTCAAGTGGCGCCATGGCGCCACGCACTTCCTGGACAACACCGTCGTGCTCGCGCCCGATCCGCAATGGGTCAAGTCGCTGCCCGGCGGCAAGTTGCCGGACCGCACGGACTTCACCCGCTTCGGGGTGGACTTGCAGGGCCGCATGAAGGCGTGGAACACCGCCGTGTCTGCCAGCCGGCAATTGGCCGATGAATTCGGTGCGTGGCTGGCGCGGCCTGACCTGGGCCGCATCGAGGCGCTTTGACCGTGACCATGGCGAACGAAGCACCCGGTCGCGTGCTGGGCTGGGACATGTTGCGGGGGCTTTGCGCACTCGCTGTCGCCTCCTACCACCTGCTGTTCTGGCAGGACGTCGCCAGCCTGCACACATTCGGCAGTTATGGCGTCTACCTGTTCTTCGTGCTCTCGGGCGCGAGCCTGGCCTACAACTACAGCGGCAAGCTGTCCGGCGCTCGCGACACAGCGGCGTTTCTCGCCACGCGCTGGCTGCGCCTTGCGCCGCTCTACTTCCTCTTGTGCGTGGTGTTCGTTGCGATGCTCTCGGTGCGCAACGGGCAATGGGTGGATCGCTTGCCGTTCCGCTTCGCTCTCAACGGCAGCTTCGCTTTCGGCGTGTACGACCCGGCGACCTGGGCGTTGTTGATCGGTGGCTGGTCACTGGGCATTGAATTCGTTTACTACCTGGCTTTCCCGCTGTTGCTGGCCGTCCTTTCTCGACCGGTGTGGTGCGGCGCGGTGGCGATCGTACTGGCCGTATTGCAATGGGTGTGGATCTACAGCACGGCGGGATCGGAAGCGGGTTATGCCGCCAGTTCGGTGGCGTACCACCAGTTGCCCGCTTTTGCCGCGTATTTCTTCGGTGGGTGCTTGATCGGGCATTGGCGGCGGCAAGGGACGTTGGCCCTGGGGCAGGGCGCGGGCGTGGCGGCCTGGCTGTCGATGGGCGCTTTGCTGCTGGCGCTCAACCCCTCGCAGGCCGGCGACGAACTGTTGGGCGCGCGCGGCGCGATCCTGTTCGCCGCCTGTTTCGTCGTGGTGTGGCTCAGCGGGGAGGTGAAAGTCGGCCTGCGCTTCACGCCGCTCGCCAAGTGGCTTGGCGACATCACCTACGGCTGCTACCTGTTGCACCCGATGTTCTTCTTCGGCTATGCGTGGTTCGTGTTGCCCCATTTCACCGGATCGGACTTCACGGAGTTCCCACTCGCGGTAAAGCTCGCCACGCTGGCCGCGGTGCTGGCGCTGAGCTGCATCACGGCGACGGCCAGCGAGCGCTGGTTCGAGGCGCCGCTGCGCCGCTGGGGCAAGCGCAAGCTGGCCCGGCGGCCCAGGCCTGCGGCACCTTACAAGGACGCCGCGAGCATTTCCTCGTAGTCCTGGGCCGAGGCGATGCGCGGGTTGGTCTTGTGGCAGTGGTCCGCCAGCGCGCCCTTGACGATGTTGTCGAACCAGTCGCGCTGCACGCCCATGGCAGACAAGCCCGTGGGCAGGCCGAGGCGGGCGTTCATGTCCTTGATTGCTTCCGGGATGTCGCCAGCCGACTTCAGGCCCATCGCGTGGGCCATGCGCTCCAGCCGCCGTTCCTTGCGCACCGATTCGGCCTGCGCATTGAAGCGCACGACCGCCGGCAGGAACATCGCGTTGAGGGTGCCATGGTGCAGGCGCGGGTCCACGCCGCCGAGGCTGTGGCTGAGCGAGTGGACGCAGCCCAGCCCCTTCTGGAAGGCCATGGCGCCTTGCATCGACGCGCTCATCAGGTTGAAACGTGCCTCGCGGTCACTGCCGTCGCGGGTGGCGCGCTCGATGTTCGCCCAGCCGCGCTCCAGCCCGTCCAGGCCGATGCCGTCGGCGGGCGGGTTCACTGCGGGCGCCATGAAGGTCTCCATGCAATGCGCGATCGCGTCCATGCCGGTCGCGGCGGTGAGCTTGGCCGGCAGCCCGAAAGTCAATTCAGGATCGCAGATGGCCGCCTTGGGCAGGATGTGCCAGGAGTGGAAGCCCAGTTTGCGGTGATCGTCCACGATGATGATCGCGCCGCGCGCCACCTCGCTGCCGGTGCCGCTCGTGGTGGGCACGGCGATCAGTGGCGCCGCTTTTTCGGTGATGCGGGGTGAACCCCCTTCGATGGTGGCGTAGTGCGTCAACGGACCCTCATGCGTGGCCGCAATGGCGACGCCCTTGGCGCAGTCGATTGCCGAGCCGCCACCCACGGCAATGAGGCCATCGCAGTTGTTGGACTTGTAGGCTTGCACTGCCGCGCGCACGGCGGCCTCGGTGGGATTGGACGGCGTCTGGTCGAACACCGCGACCGGCATGCCGGGCAGGGCGTCCAGTGCTTTCTGCAGCACGCCCGCGGCCTTGACGCCAGCGTCGGTCACGATCAATGGGCGCGTGATGCCCACGCGATCGCACTCCTGCTTGAGCAGCTTGATGGCGCCGAAGTCGAACTGGATCTGGGTCAGGTAGTAGATGAAGGCCATGATGGTGGGCGTTGTAGGATGCAAAACCCGACTTTAACGGCACGCGCCACACCTTGAAACCCTTCCTGCCGGAATACCCGCAACTGACGCCTGCCATGCGCTCCGTGCTCGAGCGGATGGCCCGAGCGGGCTACGCGCCGATCTACACGCAAGCGCCCGGTGAGGCGAAGGCGGCCTATGAGGCCGGCTCGGGCGTGCTGGAGGTGCCCAAGGCCGAGCTGGCCCGGGTGGAGGACTTCGAAATTCCCGCGCGCGACGGGCAGTTGCTGCACGCGCGCCTGTATGCCGACACCCGCGAAGTGCGGCCGGTGCTCCTTTACTTCCATGGCGGCGGGTTCACCATCGGGAGCGTCGCGTCGCACGACATCCTGTGCCGCGAGCTTTGTCGCCTGAGCGACTGCGCCGTCGTGTCGCTGGACTACCGGCTGGCGCCGGAGTATCGCTTTCCCACCGCCATGAACGATGCGTGGGATGCAACGCAGTGGCTGGCGGCAAATGCCCCGCAATTCGGACTCGATGCGAGCCGGCTCGCTGTGGGCGGCGATAGTGCCGGCGGCACGCTGGCCGCCACCTGCGCCATCGAGGCGCGCGACGTGGGCCTCCCGCTGGCCCTGCAACTGCTGTTCTACCCGGGTTGCGCGGGCTGGCCCACGGCGCCTTCACACATGCGCTTCGGCCATGGCCTGGTGCTGGAACAGCCGCACATCGACTGGTTTTTCGACAACTTCATCCCGCGCGAGCTGCGCGACGACTGGCGGTTTGCCCCTTTGAACGCGCCGGACGTGGAGGGCGTCGCGCCCGCCTGGTTCGGCCTGGCCGAATGCGACCCGCTGGTGGACGACGGGCTGGCATACGCGGATAAACTCCGGGCGGCGGGTGTCGCGGTCGACCTGGAAATCTACCGGGGCGTCACCCATGAATTCATCAAGATGGGGCGCGCGCTGCCCGAAGCCCGGCAATGCCATGCCGACGCAGCGCGAGCCCTGGCCCATGCACTGAAGCCTTTGAGTCATTGAGATCCATGAAGCGACAAGATTTCCGGTTCTTTCATCACCTTCGCGTGCGCTGGGCCGAGGTGGACATGCAGAAGATCGTGTTCAACGCCCACTACCTGATGTACTTCGACACGGCGGTGGCGGATTACTGGCGGGCCATGGCGCTGCCCTATGAGGAAGCCATGCTCAAGCTGGGCGGCGACCTCTATGTGAAGAAGGCGACAGTCGAATTCCACGCGTCGGCGCGAATGGACGACCGGCTGGACGTCGGCATGAAGTGCGGCAAGATCGGCAATTCGTCGATGGTGTTCAGCGGGGCCATCTTTCGCGGCGACGAGCTGCTCATCACCTGCGAACTGGTCTATGTGTTCGCGGATCCCGAGACCCAGAAGTCCAAGCCGGTCCCGGCGGCGCTGCGCGGCATCCTCACGGGCTACGAGGCCGGCGAGTCCATGGTGCGGGTGGACACCGGCCACTGGTCCGACCTGGGCGACGACGCAGGCTTTATCCGCAGCGAAGTATTCCTCACCGAGCAGAAGATCCCGGCCGAGATGGAGTGGGACGACGGCGACCACATCGCGGTGCACGCGGTCGCGTACAACCGGCTCGACCAGCCGTTGGCCACCGGCCGCCTGCTGCAGCAGTCACCGGGTGTGGCCCGCATCGGCCGCATGGCGGTGCATCGGGTGCTGCGCGGCTCCGGCGTCGGCCGACAGGTGTTGCAGGCCTTGCTGGTGATTGCGAAGGCACGCGGGGACTACGAAGCCATGCTGCACGCGCAACGCAGCGCCGAAGACTTCTATCGCGGGTTCGGCTTCGAGCCGCGCGGTGAGCCGTTCGATGAAGCCGGCATCGCCCACATCGAAATGGCCTGCTCGCTGGCGCCGCCCATGATCGATGGCCCGCAAGAATCGTAATCGGCCGGACGCCGCGCCGCCGGCAGCGCCTGCCTCCACCACCCCCGGGTCCCTGCCGCCTGCTGGCATGCCAGCAGAGGCGGGCAGCGGCGCGCTGGTGGCCGTGTTCGCGTTGATGATGTTCCTGGCGCCTGCGATGGGTGTGCCGCATGAGGAGATGCTGCAGGACACGCTGAAGTCGATCATCGTGTCGTTTTCGGTGCTCGGTGCGGCGCTGGCGTTCCTGTGGCAGCAGCGCGAACGCAAGCAGCCCCTGCGCTGGCACGCCGTGATCTGGCTGCCACTCGCCTTGATGGCATACGCCCTGGGCAGCATGGCCTGGTCCCATACCTACCTGGGCGGTGTCGAGGTGGTCCGCTGGTTCATTTTCAGCCTGCTCGTGTGGCTGGGCCTGAACACGCTGTCGCGCGAGCGCCTGCCCGCACTCGCCTGGGGCATCCACGCCGGCGCCGTGGTCGCGTCCTTGTGGACCGCGCTGCAGTTCTGGGCCGACCTGCGGCTGTTCCCGCAGGGCCCGAACCCGGCATCCACCTTCATCAACCGCAACTTCTTCGCCGAGTTCGCGGTATGCACTTTGCCGTTCTCCGCGATGCTGATCGCGCGGGTGCGCCAGAGCGCACTGGCGGCCGTGCTGGCCGCCACCACCGGCCTGGTCATCGTCGCCGTGCTGATGACAGGCACGCGCAGTGCGCTGATCGCGCTGTGGCTGCAACTGCTACTGGTGTTGCCGGTCATCGCCTGGCTCTACCGCAAGCAATTTCCGATGGCGCGGTGGGACCGGGCCACCCGTGTCCTGACGGCGGGTGTGCTCGTCGGAACGGTGCTGGGGCTGGGGCTCATCCCCACCGGCAACCTGAAGATCGCCGAAGAGGGGCGGGGCCTCAACGCGCTGGAGCGTGGCTACAAGCGCACGGGCTCCATCTCGCCGAACGACACTTCGCTCGGCATCCGCATGATCATGTGGAAGGCCACCGCCAACATGATCCGGCAACGGCCGCTTTCTGGCGTTGGCGCCGGCGCGTGGGAGAGCGAGATTCCGCTGTACCAGGCCGAGGGCTCGCAGCTCGAGACCGATTACTACGTCCACAACGAGATCCTGCAATTGCTGGCCGAGTACGGGCTGGTCGGATGGGTGTTCCTGCTCGTGCTGCTGGCGTATCTCGCCCATGCCGCCTGGCGCACGCTTCGGGAGCGAACGACCGCCATGCAGGCCGAGGGGGCCTGGCGGGCCATGCTGCTGTGCAGCCTGCTGGCGTTCCTGATCGTGAGCAACGTCGGCTTTCCCTGGCGCATGGCGACGACCGGTGCACTCTTTGCGCTGTGCCTCGCCGGGCTCGCGGCATCGGATGCCCGGCTGGGCACGGGAACGCGATGGGCGGCGCGGGCACTGCCCTGGCGCCCCGTAGCGTCGCACGCGCTCGCCACATTCATGGTGTGCGCCATCGGACTGGCCGTGTTCATCACGCAGCGGGCGGTGGAGAGCGAACGCAAGATCGTGCGTGCGGCCAAGATGGCGCTGTCGGTGTCGATGTCGCCCAACCCCAACGACCCCAAGTGGATTCCGTACAAGACGGAGTTGCTCAAGCTCATCCGCGAAGGCGTCGAACTCAACCCGCACTACCGCAAGATCACGCCGATGGTGGCCGACGAGCTGGCGCGCTGGGGCGACTGGAAGAACGCCACCTGGATCTGGGAGAGCGTGCTGTCGTCGCGGCCCTACGTGGTCGCGATCATGGCCAACGTCGCGCGCGGCTACGCCAACATGGGCCAGCCGGACAAGGCGCGCGAAGTGATGGAGATTGCCCGGGGTATCCAGCCGCGGGCGCCGGCCGTGCGCTCACTGGAAGTGATCCTGCTCAGCCGCAGCGGCCAGGAAGCCCGCGCACTGGAACTCGCCCGCGAGGCGATCCGGGACAACATCTACGACTTCGACCTGACCAACGCCGCGGCTTACCTGGCCACGCGCGCCGGCGACTACGCGTTTGCGGCGAAGGCACTGGAGCTGCGCATTGCCGGCTGGCCGGCCACCCAGGTGCAAGCCTATGTCCAGTTGGGGAACATGTACGCAAAGTCCGCGAACGAACCCGACAAGGCGCTCGCGGCCTTCAAGCAGGCGCTGGCGTTGGCGAAAGATGAAGAGCGGCGGGGCCTGCTCGACAGCATCCCGCCGGCCTATTGGCCGCAGCTCGGCTATCCGGCCGCCGCGCCCGGCCCGGCGCCTCAGACGTCGGCCAGCAAAGGGTAGGGCGCCGGCTCCAGCGCCAGCGCGGGACCTTGCGCCGAGCCTGCAGCGAGGGCGACGCCCTGGGCCGCGGCAATCTGGATGGACACGATCGCGTCCCAGCCACCGCCTGGTGCAGCTGCCGCCTGGGCCACCAGGCCGCAAGGCTGTTCGGCGTCGGACGCCTGGAAGACCTCGTCACCGGCCTTGAGTGCCGATGCCGAATGCGCCAGGTAGGCGCGCCGCTTGAGCGTGCCGCGGAATTGGCTGCGGGCCACGACCTCCTGGCCGGGGTAGCAGCCCTTCTTGAAATTCACACCGCCCACCGACTCGTAGTTGAGCATCTGCGGCACGAACGCTTCGACGATGGGCGTCGTGATCATGGCGATCCCGGCGCGCACTTCGCCCCACAGCCACGCCTGCAGGTCGAGCGTCGGGCCGGAAGGGGGCGCCTCGCCGGCCGGGGCAATCCAGAGGCTGCGGGCCTGGCTGCCGGCAGGGTAGAGCCCCACGATGCTCGCGTTGCCGGACTGCACGCGTGCCCAGGGGGCCACGGACTGCGCGGCGTCGCCCGCCAGGCCGAACAGGGCGAACTCATCGGTGGCGTCGCGCAGCTTCGCCTTCGCGCGCAGCACGAACATCGAAAGGCGCTTGAGCGTGGCGGGCAGGATGTCGCCGCTGCAAACCAGCAGCACCTGCGTGGCGGAGGGCTTGATGCCGATGAAGCTGGCCTGCATGCGGCCCTTGGCGGTGCAATAGGCCGCCAGGCGCGCTCCGCCGGGCTCCAGCAGCGTGAAGTCCTGCGTGAGCTGGCCCTGAAGGAAGCTGGCCGCGTCCTCTCCTTCCACGCAGATCACCCCGAGGTGGGGCAGGGCGGTGACACCATTCAGTGCTTCAGTCATGCGTGAATTATCATCAATGCTCCAATTCACCTGATGGCATAGGGGCAGAGATCGGTGCGGCGCTTCCTGTTGACGGTCTTCCTCCTGGCCTCGTTGGCCGCCCTTGGCGCGGGCGGCGGTGCGCTCTGGTGGGTGTACCAGCCGATGACGCTCGCCGCGCCCACGCTGGACCTGTCCATCGAGGCGGGCACTTTGCCGCGCGGAGTTGCGCAGGCGGTGAAAGACGCCGGCGTCGACGTCAACCCCGACCTGCTGTACCTGTGGTTCCGTTTTTCCGGGCAGGACCGGCAGATCAAGGCGGGCAGCTACGAGCTGGAAACCGGCATCACGCCGCATCGCCTCCTGGCCAAGCTCGCCCGTGGCGAAGAGAGCCTGCGCGCGGTGACCTTCCTGGAAGGCTGGAACTTCCGCCAGTTGCGCTCGGCGATGGCCAAGGAGGACGTGCTCAAGCCCGATACGCGCGGCCTCGCCGATGACGCCGTGATGGCCCTGCTGGGGCGCGCGGGCCAGCACCCGGAAGGGCGCTTCTTCCCGGACACGTACACCTACGCCAAGGGTTCGAGCGACGTTGCAGTGCTCAAGCGGGCCTTGCGGGCCATGGACAAGCGCCTGGCAGAGGCGTGGGCGCAGCGTGCGGCAAATGCCGCTGTCAAGACGCCCGATGAAGCACTGATCCTGGCGAGCATCGTCGAGAAGGAAACCGGCAAGGCGGAAGACCGGGCGATGGTGGCCTCGGTGTTCACCAACCGCCTGCGCGTGGGCATGCCCCTGCAGACCGACCCCACGGTGATCTACGGCATGGGCGCGGCGTTCGACGGCAACCTGCGCAAGAAGGACCTGCTGGCCGACACGCCGTGGAACACGTACACCCGCGGCGGCCTGCCGCCCACACCCATTGCCATGCCCGGCAAGGCGTCGCTGCTGGCCGCCGTGCAACCGGCCACCAGCAAGGCGCTCTATTTCGTTTCGCGCGGCGATGGCACCAGCCAGTTCAGCGCCAGCCTTGACGAGCACAACCGCGCCGTCAACAAATACCAGCGCCGGCAATGACCACCGCAACGCCAAAGCCCCTGTTCATCAGCTTCGAAGGCATCGACGGCGCCGGCAAGTCCAGCCATGTGGAAAGCCTGGCCGAGGCACTGCGCGCGGCAGGCAGGGTGGTGGTCGTCACGCGCGAGCCGGGAGGCACGCCGCTGGCCGAGCAATTGCGCAAGCTCGCGCTGAATGAGCCCATGGACGCACTGACCGAGGCGCTGCTGATGTTCGCGGCGCGGCGCGACCACCTCCTGCAGGTGATTGAACCGGCGCTGGCGCGCGGCGACGTGGTGTTGTGCGACCGGTTCACCGACGCGACGTTCGCCTACCAGGGCGGTGGCCGTGGTTTCGACTTGCAGGTGCTCGCCGGCCTGGAAAGCTGGGTGCAGGCCGTGCCCGCGTTGCCGCCGGGTGCCTTGCGCCAGCCCGACCTCACGCTGTGGTTCGATCTGGCGCCCGAAATCGCCGCGGCCCGGCTGGTTTCCGCACGCGTCCCGGACAAGTTTGAGGCCCAGCCGGTGGAGTTCTTCCGCCGCGTCGCAG
>DATHWV010000016.1:0-11219 GCA_035460205.1 Ramlibacter sp. | reverse complement strand
ATGGACATCAAGGGACACGCAGCACTGGTCACCGGCGGCGGATCGGGCCTCGGCGAAGCCACGGCACGGGAGCTGGCACGGCTGGGCGCAAAGGTCGCGGTGCTCGACGTCAATTTCGAGAACGCGCAGAAGGTCGCGGGCGAGATTGGCGGTGTCGCGTGCCAATGCGACATCACCGACACCGCGAGCCTGCAGGCCGCCGTGGCCAAGGCATCAGCGGCGCATGGCCCCGCGCGCATCCTGATGAACATCGCCGGCATCGGCAGCGCGAAGCGTGTGGTGCAGAAAGACGGCAGCCCCGCGCCGCTCGAAGACTTCGCCCGCGTCATCAATATCAACCTCGTCGGCAGCTACAACGCCAGCCGCCTGTTCGCCGCAGAATGCGCAAAGCTCTCGCCGCTGGAAGACGGCGAGCGCGGCGTGATGATGTTCACCGCCTCCGTGGCCGCATTCGACGGCCAGGTCGGGCAGCAGGCCTACAGCGCGTCCAAGGGCGGGCTGGTCGGCATGACGCTGCCGATGGCACGGGACCTCGCGCAGCACGGCATTCGCGTCTGCACCGTCGCGCCCGGCCTGTTTGCCACGCCGCTGATGAAGCAGCTGCCGGAACCGGTGCAGGCTTCGCTGGCCGCATCGATCCCCTTCCCACCGCGCCTGGGCAAGCCCGAAGAATTTGCCCAGCTGGCCTGCCACATCGTGACCAACACCCACCTCAATGGCGAAGTGATCCGCCTCGATGGCGCCCTGCGCATGGCGCCGCGCTGAAAACCGTTCCATACCAAACCCCACCAGGAGACAACCATGAAGACCCGTCGCGATTTCGTCCAGCAAGCCGCCGCGCTTGCAGCCCTCGGAACCGGTGCCATGCACCTGCCGGCCTTCGGCCAGAACCTGGACCTGGCCAAGATCATCTGCGGCTTCCCGCCGGGCGGCACCAGTGACGCGATGTCGCGCCGCATCGCCGACAAGCTGCGCGGCAACTACGCGACCAACGTGGTGGTGGAGAACAAGCCCGGCGCGGGCGGCCAGATCGGCGTGAGCACGCTGGCGGCCAGTCCCGCCGACGGCAGCACCATGCTGCTCACGCCCTCGTCGATGCTGTCGATCTACCCCTTCGTCTACAAGTCCCTGCCGTACAAGCCGCTGGAGGACGTGCAGCCGGTTTCGCTGGCCTGCTACTTCAACCACGCCTTTGGCGTCGGCCCGGCTGTGCCCGCCACTGTGAAGACGATCAAGGACTTCCTCGCGTGGTCCAAGGACAACCCCACCAAGGCCAACTACGGCTCGCCCGGCGCCGGGTCCATGCCGCACCTGATCGTGGGCCTGTTGAACAAGCTCACCGGCAGTGACCTGAAGCACATCCCGTATCGCGGCTCCGCCCCTGGCATCCAGGACCTGCTGGGCGGCCAGATCTCGGCGATGTCCTCCCCGATCGGCGACTACCTGCCCTACCTCAAGAGCGGCCGCCTGCGCCTGCTGGCGATCTCGGGCCAGAACCGCAGCCCCTTCGTGCCGGAAGTGGCCACCTATCGCCAGCAGGGCTACCCGATCACCGTGCGTGAGTGGTACGGCGTGTTCCTGCCCGGCAAGGCGAGCCCCGAGGTCGTGCGCCGCGCCGCGGCCTACCTGCAGCCGGCCCTGGCCCAACCCGACCTGGTGAGCAGCATGGCGCAGGTCGGCATGGAAGTGCAGTCGTCATCCCCGCAAGTTTTGGGTGACCTGCTGCGCAGCGATGCCGAAGAGTGGCGCCGCCTCATCAAGCAGATCGGCTTCACAGCAGAATCCTGATCTCTTCCGCCACAAATCCAAGGAGACATCCGATGACCACACGCCGCCAGTTTGTCCAGTCCGCCGCCGCCTTGGGCGCGGCCGGTGCATTCCCGCTCTCTGCATGGGCACAGTCCCTGGAGGCGGTGAAGATCGTCAACGGGTTCCCGGCCGGCGGCACCGCCGACGCGACCAGCCGCCGCGTCGGTGAAAAGATCGCGGGGAGCGCGTATTCGAAGAACGCGGCCGTGGTGGAGAACAAACCCGGCGCCGGCGGCCGCATTGCATGCGAAACGGTGAAGAACGCCGCGCCCGACGGCGCCACGCTGCTGCTCACGCCGTATTCGTGCACCGCGATCTACCCGCACATCTACAGCAAGCTGGCCTACGACCCGTTCAAGGACCTGATGCCGGTTTCCATCGCAGCCGTGATGCACCACGGCCTGGCCGTGGGCCCGCTCGTCCCGGCGAGCGTCAAGTCGGTGAAGGATTACGTGGCGTGGGCCAAGGCCAACCCGAAGGAGGCCAGCTACGGCTCACCCGCCGCGGGCTCGACGCCGCACTTCCTGGGCGCGCTCCTGAGCCTGGGCACCGGCGTGGACCTCAAGCACGTGCCCTACCGCGGCTCCATTCCCGGTGTCGCCGACATGATCGGCGGCCAGCTCGCGTCGATGTTCACGCCGAGCGGCGACTTCCTGGCCAATCACCGCGCCGGCAAGATCCGCCTGCTCGCAACCTCCGGGGCCGCTCGTTCGCCCTTCTCGCCCGAGGTCGCCACCTTCGCCGAGCAGGGCTTCCCCGAACTCACCACCGAAGAGTGGTTCGGTTTCTACGCGCCCGCCAGGACGCCGGCCGCCGTCATCGCCTCCGCCAACGTCGCGATCAACGCGGCATTGAAGGACAAAGTGGTGATTGATTCGCTGGGCACTTTCGGCCTGGTCGCACAGGGCTCGACGGCAGCCGAGATGGACAAGAGCCAGAAGGACGAGTTCACGCGCTGGGGACCGCTGGTCAAGAAGATCGGCTTCACCGCCGAGTCCTGACCCGCGCCCCGCATGAGTGCCAAGCCGCCCCGCACGGTCGAACAGGTAGACACCAGCTACCTCGAAGGCCTGATCGGCTACAACGCCAGGCGCGCGGCGCTGTCGGTGATCGAGGTGTTCATGCAGCGCATGAACATCTACGACCTGCGGCCGGTGGACTTTTCGGTGCTGTCGCTCATCACGCACAACCCGGGCATCACGTCGCGCCAGCTGTGCACCTCGCTGGGGATCCTGCCGCCCAACCTGGTCGGCATGATCAACGCGCTGGAAAAGCGCGAGCTGGTCGCGCGGCAACCGCACCCGCGCGACGGGCGCGCGATGGGCTTGCACCTCACGGCCGTCGGCCAGAAGCTGATGCGCGATGCCGAGCGCACCGCCGCGGAGCTGGAGTCCGAAGTCGCCAACCGCCTGACACCCACCGAGGCGAAGACGCTGATCCGCCTGCTCAAGAAAATCTACCTCTAGGCACGCGCCTCTTCGCGCCTATTGGTGAAAGCCCCAAGCCCGCTCGTTGTTCTTTGGTGACGCTGCTATTGTTTGTATAGCAGGAACGGGTACACTCCGTTCCCCGCCCACGCAAAAACAAGAGACACACCCGCATGAGCTCCAGGGACAACGCCGCGATCAACCAGCTGCTGGGCCTGCTGGAGTCGCGCTACGCGATCCGCGTGCTCTGGGCGCTTCGCGACGGCCATGCGCAGACTTTCCGGCTGCTGCAGGACAGCGTAGGCGGCATCACCCCCAACACGCTCAACACCCGCATCAAGGAGCTGCGCGAAGCGGGCCTCGTCAACCACGGCAGCGACGGCTATGTCGTCACGCCCTCGGGCGCCGACCTGCTCAAGCGCCTGAACGAACTTCCTGCATTCGCCGCCAAATGGGTCGCGAGCCAGGCAAAGAAAAAACCATGACCGGATTCATTGACATCGCATCCGCCTTGCCGGCCGACGCCGGCGCCGCCCTTCTCATCGGCCGCGTGCATGTGGCGGGCCAGGGCGCCGTCCTCGTGCAGGTCGGGCCTGATTCCGTCCACGACATCTCACACATCGCAGCCACCTGCAGCGACCTGCTGGAGTTGCCCGATCCCGCTGCGGCAGTGCGCGCAAAGCCCGGCAAACTGATCGGCACGACCCGCGACCTGCTGGCCAACAGCGCACATGACCAGCGCGATGCTTCCCGCCCCTGGTTCCTCGCGCCTTGCGACCTGCAGGCGATCAAGGCTGCCGGCGTCACTTTCGTTTCGTCCATGCTCGAACGCGTGATCGAGGAACAGGCGCGGGGCGATGCGTCGCGGGCCGAAGCCGTTCGTGCGGCTGTCGTGGGCGTGATCGGCAACGACCTCGCGGCCGTCAGGCCCGGTTCTGCCGAAGCGCAACGCCTGAAGGAAGTGCTGGTCCAGCAAGGCGTGTGGTCGCAATACCTGGAAGTGGGCATCGGCCCCGACGCCGAGATCTTCACCAAGTCACAGCCCATGAGTGCTGTCGGCACCGGTGCGGAAATCGGCCTGCACCCGGGCAGCACCTGGAACAACCCGGAGCCGGAGATCGTGCTCGCCGTCAACAGCCGCGGCGAGACAATGGGCGCGA
Organism: Ramlibacter sp.; assembly: GCA_035460205.1. Classification (GTDB taxonomy): domain Bacteria; phylum Pseudomonadota; class Gammaproteobacteria; order Burkholderiales; family Burkholderiaceae_C; genus Ramlibacter. Next base: position 6,823 of record DATHWV010000016.1, on the reverse strand, counting down.
CGCTCGGCAACGACGTCAACCTGCGGGACTTCGAAGGCCGCAGCGCCCTGCTGCTGGGCAAGGCCAAGGACAACAACGCGAGCTGCGCGATCGGGCCGTTCATCCGCCTGTTCGACGCACAGTTCGGCATTGACGACGTCCGCCGTTGCGACCTCGCCATGCGCGTCACCGGCACCGGCGGCTTCGTGATGGAGGGTTCGAGTTCGCTGTCGATGATCAGCCGCGACCCGCTCGACCTGGTGTCGCAGGCCATCGGAGAGAACCACCAGTATCCGGACGGCTTCGTGCTCTTCCTGGGCACCATGTTCGCGCCCACGCAGGACCGCCACGGCCCGGGCCTGGGCTTCACGCATGAGGTGGGCGACGTCGTCACCGTTTCGACCCCGAGCCTCGGTACACTGGCCAATCGCGTCAACACCAGCGACAAGGTGGCGCCCTGGACCTACGGTGCCGGCGCCCTCATGCGCGACCTGGCACGGCGCGGCCTGCTTCGCTAAAACCAACACAAGGATTTCCCATGATCACCACGCCTTCCGGCCTGCAATACGAAGACACCACCGTCGGCACCGGTGCCGAAGCCAAAGCCGGCCAGCACGTGCATGTCCATTACACCGGCTGGCTTTTCAACGACGGCCAGCAAGGCGCGAAGTTCGATTCCAGCCGCGACCGCAACGATCCCTTCGCGTTCTCGCTGGGCGCCGGCATGGTCATCAAGGGCTGGGACGAAGGCGTCGCCGGCATGAAGATCGGCGGCAAGCGCACACTCGTCATTCCGCCGCAGCTGGGCTACGGCGCGCGCGGTGCGGGTGGCGTGATTCCGCCCAACGCCACGCTCAAGTTCGACGTCGAGTTGCTCGACGCTCACTGAAGTCAGAACAGCCGGACGCAGAAGACGCAGAAATTGCGCAGAAGACGCAAAAGGAATACCAAAAATCCTTTTGCTTTTCTTTGGCTGTTCTTCTGCGTCTTCTGCGTAACTTTTGCGTCTTCTGCGTCCAAAAAGAGGCGCAGGCGTGTCACATCTGCTGGAAGAGATGCAGGTAACTGCGGCTGACGCCCACGCGTTCGCTGCGGCCTTTCAGGTGCAACTCGCCTGAATCGCCCGGGCCGTGGGTGAAGTGGCTCACGCGGTCTAGGCAGACGATGGCGGCGCGGTGCACCTGCGCGAAGCGCTCCGGGTCCAGTTCGTCGGCCAGTTCCCGGATGGTCTTGCGGATCAGCGCCTCGCCGCCCTCCCACACCACCATCGTGTATTTGTTGTCCGACTTCACGTAGATCACCTGCTCGACCGGGATCAGCCGCACGGTGGCGCCCACCGAGGCCTTGATCCACTTGAGCCAGGGCTTGGGCGCGAGGCGCTGGCGCAGCTCGGTGGCCATTTTTTCCAGCGTGGCTTCCCATTCCGCCGGTGGCTGGGCCGGCCCGGCAAGCCGCTCACGCAGGCGCTGCACCGTCTCGGCCAGCCGCTGCTCCTCGATCGGCTTGACCAGGTAGTCGATGGCGCCCTGGCGGAAGGCCTCCACCGCATACTTGTCGAATGCCGTCACGAACACCAGGTGCGCGCGACGGCCGATGCAGCGCGCGACCTCGATGCCGTTCAGGCCCGGCATGTGGACGTCCAGGAAGGCCACCTGCGGCTGGGCCTGGTCGAACAGCTCGACGGCTTCGCGCCCATTGCGTGCCTGCGTGACCTCCAACCCCGGCCAGAGGTTGGCGAGCAGGCCCGCCATGCGTTCACGCAGCAGCGGTTCGTCGTCCGCGATCAGTGCGCTGGCCATGTCAGGCTCCTGCCGGCACGGGAACGCGAATGTCCGCCCGCAGGCCATGCGGCATCTGTTCGCTCAGGTCGAGTTGCGCGTCGTCGCCAAACGATGCGCGCAACCGCGCCGTCAGGTTGGCCAGGCCCGTACCTTGTCCCGCGTGTTCGGACATGCCCACACCGGTGTCTGCCACCCAGATGTGCACCGTGCCGGCGCCGGTGCGGCGCGCGCCCACGTCCACCCGCCCCGGTTCCACGCCGGGATCGATGCCATGGTGGATGGCGTTTTCCACCAGCGTCAGCAATGCCATCGCCGGGAAGCGCAGGCTGCGCAGCTCGGGGTCGATGTTCACGCTGTACGCCAGCCGGTCAGGCATGCGCATCTGCATCAGGTCGAGATAGGCGCGCACCAGCCGCTCTTCGTCACCCAGGTTGGCATCGCCCTGCTGGAGGTGCGGCACGGCGGCGCGCAGGTAGTCGATCAGGCTCCTGAACACCGGCACCGCACGCGGCGAACCGCTCTCGACCAGTTCCTGCACGTTCGCCAGCGTGTTGAGCAGGAAGTGAGGCTGGATCTGCGCGGTCATGAGGTGCAGGCGCGCGTCGGCGGCCTGGCGCTGGAGCGTTTCGCGCTCGAGCGCGAATTGCAGCAGCTGCGCCCGGACTTGCGCATCGCGCTCGTTGAACAGCGCACCGAGGGCGATGATGGAGCCAACCACGATCGCGATCATCGTCACCATCATGTAGCCGCGCACATGTCCCTTTGAACCCAGGAAGGCCGACAAATCGCCGCCGAACGTGAACATCTGGACCAGGAAAGGCGACAGCATGGCGGCCACCGCCACCGCAATGACCTGCGCCACCCAGCGCGGCACGGCCGTCTGGCGCCACGCTCCCGCCGCGCGAAATGCGAAGAGCGCCATGATGGCGATGAAAAGCACTTCGCCCACCACTTCGATGAGCGGGTTGTGGAACAGCGGGGCCACCAGGCGCGCGAAAACCAGCGCGATGAAGACGACGATGATCAGCTGGCGGCGGGTCGGCAGGATGCCGTAGGCGGCCGGCGCGGTCTTGGCCGGCTGGGCTGCGGAAGAAGGAAACGCAAAAGACATCGGCTGAAGATAAGGGCCTGCGCAGCCGCCGGTCAAGGCTTGCGGCCCACCGGTTGCGACGAAACGCGGTTTCCGTGGGATGGAAACCGCCCTGCAGTACTGGTCAGCGCTCCCAGCGGGCCGCCCAGTCTTCCAGCGGAACCCGTGCTGCATTGCACACATAGCTGATCGCGTGGTACCAGCCGGCCAGCATGAGCAATTCGACGAGTTGCGCGGGACTCCACAGCGCCGCCAGTTCCGCCCAGAGTGCATCGCCCACCGTGGATGTGGTGTGCAACTCGTCGGCCATGCGCACTAGCAGGCGATCGCGCTGCGTGAGCGCCGAGTCGTCCGCACCCGGCCTGGCAATCGCGGCGTCCTGCGCGGGCGTGAACCCGGCCGCCGCCCCGAAAGCGGCCACGTGCACGCCCCATTCGTACTGTGCGCCGCACAAGGCGCAGACCCGGTTGATCACCACCTCGCGGTCGCGCAGGGACAGGCTCGCCTTGCGCCCGAGCAGGTAGCCGCCCCAGCCGGTGGAACGGGTGGCGAGCTCCGGGTTATGGGCCAGGACCCGGAACAGGGCCAGGATCGATGGCGCGCCCGGCGGCGTCATGCGGGTGAGCAGCGCGTCCAGCTCGGGGGTGTACGGGGGCGCCAGCGGCGCGATGCGAGGTGCGGTGGTGGGCGCGGCGGTGGGTGCGGACATGGATCGGCTCCTGTATTTCGGGTGGATGCGCTACGGATTCCGTAGCGACTTGCACTGTACCGCTACCGATTGCGTAGCGCCAGTCTCCGTGGGGACAAGCCGCACCGATAGAATTGCCGGCCATGACCTCCGCGACGCCCTTGCCCGGCCAGCCGGTGCGCGGCTCGCGCACCGGGCGCCCGGTCATGGCCCTGCTGGACCTGTTGGGGCGGCGCGGCACCTTGCGCCTGCTCTGGGAGCTTCGGGACGGCCACCCCCAGGGCTTTCGCCTCCTGCGGTCCAGCGCCGACGCCATTTCGCCGTCGGTCCTGAATGCGCGGCTGAAGGAGTTGCGCGAGGCAAGGCTGGTGGAACTGGCGGAAGGCGGCTACAGCCTCACACCCGAGGGCCTGGAGCTGACCCGGCACCTCAAGCCCTTGAACCGGTGGGCTGAAGGCTGGGCTGCCACCGCCCCCGCGCAGAAAAATTAGCTGGACGTTATTTCCCTGCCTTGAAAAGGGCTACCGGGCCCCAAGCTGCATCGCAGCGACCCATACCTCACTTCATACAACCATGTCCGACGAGAACAAGACCGAGGCGCCCGAGAGCGCCGCCCAGCCCCCGGCCCCGCCCAACGTGACGGGATTTGCCGACGCCAGCCCCGAAGAAATCGAAGCCGCGCAGGCCGCGAACGATGCCGACGCCCTGGCGCAGGCGCAGTCGCAGCTCGCCGCCCTGCAGGCGAAGAACACCGAGCTCTCCGAGCAGGTACTGCGCGCCCAGGCCGAGGCCCAGAACACGCGCCGCCGCGCTGACGAGGAAATGTCCAAGGCGCGCAAGTTCGCCGTGGAAAGCTTTGCCGAAAGCCTGCTCGCCGTGGTCGACAGCCTGGAAGCCGGCCTGGCCCACAAGGACGCCACGCCCGAGCAGATCCGCGAAGGCGCCGAAGTCACCCTGCGCCAGCTGAAGAGCACGCTGGAGCGCAACAAGGTGGTCGAAATCAACCCCGCCCAGGGCGCCAAGTTCGATCCGCACCAGCACCAGGCGATCTCGGTGGCCCCGTTGCCCCCCGGATCCACACAGGAACCCAACACCGTGGTGAGCGTTTTGCAGAAGGGCTACCTGATCGCCGAGCGCGTGCTGCGCCCGGCGCTGGTCACCGTTTCGGCGCCGAAATGAGCCACAAATCAGCAGCAGCCGCGCTTGAAACGCCACAGCTTATCCACAAGTAACCCACATCGAATCTGAATTGGCCCGCGGGCCGCAAGCAAGGAGAAAAAACATGGGAAGAATCATCGGCATCGACCTCGGGACCACGAACTCGTGCGTCTCCATCATGGAGGGCAATACGCCCAAGGTCATCGAGAACAGTGAAGGCGCGCGCACCACGCCGTCCATCGTCGCCTACCAGGAAGACGGCGAGATCCTCGTCGGCGCCTCGGCCAAGCGCCAGGCCGTGACCAATGCCAAGAACACGCTGTACGCCGTCAAACGGCTGATCGGCCGCAAGTTCGACGAGAAGGAAGTCCAGAAGGACATCCACCTCATGCCCTACAAGATCGTCAAGGCAGACAACGGCGACGCCTGGGTCGAAGTGCGCGGCAAGAAGATGGCCGCCCCGCAGATCTCCGCCGAAGTGCTGCGCAAGATGAAGAAGACCGCCGAGGACTACCTGGGCGAGCCGGTGACGGAAGCCGTGATCACGGTGCCCGCCTACTTCAACGACAGCCAGCGCCAGGCCACCAAGGACGCCGGCCGGATCGCCGGCCTCGACGTGAAGCGCATCATCAACGAGCCCACCGCCGCGGCCCTGGCCTTCGGCCTGGACAAGCAGGAAAAGGGCGACCGCAAGATCGCCGTGTATGACCTGGGCGGCGGCACTTTCGACGTCTCGATCATCGAGATCGCCGACGTCGACGGCGAGAAGCAGTTCGAAGTGCTGTCCACCAACGGCGATACCTTCCTGGGCGGCGAAGACTTCGACCAGCGCATCATCGACCACATCATCGTGGAGTTCAAGAAGGAGCAAGGCGTCGACCTGTCCAAGGACGTGCTCGCGCTGCAGCGCCTGAAGGAAGCGGCCGAGAAGGCCAAGATCGAGCTGTCGAGCAACTCGCAGACCGACATCAACCTGCCCTACATCACGGCCGACGCGAATGGCCCGCGCCACCTCAACATCAAGATGACCCGCGCCAAGCTGGAGTCGCTGGTCGAGGAACTGATCGAGCGCACCATCGCGCCCTGCCGCATGGCGATGAAGGACGCCGGCGTGACCGCAGCCGACATCCACGACATCATCCTGGTCGGCGGCCAGACCCGCATGCCCAAGGTGCAGGACAAGGTCAAGGAGCTGTTCGGCAAGGAGCCGCGCAAGGGCGTGAACCCGGACGAAGCCGTTGCCGTGGGCGCGGCCATCCAGGGCCAGGTGCTGGGCGGCGACCGCAAGGACGTGCTGCTGCTGGACGTGACGCCGCTGTCGCTGGGCATCGAGACCCTGGGCGGCGTGATGACCAAGATGATCCAGAAGAACACGACCATCCCGACCAAGTTCGCGCAGACCTTCTCCACCGCCGACGACAACCAGCCGGCCGTGACGATCAAGGTCTACCAGGGCGAGCGCGAGATGGCCGCGGGCAACAAGAGCCTGGGCGAGTTCAACCTCGAGGGCATCCCGCCGTCGCCGCGCGGCATGCCGCAGATCGAAGTGACCTTCGACATCGACGCCAACGGCATCCTGCACGTGAGCGCCAAGGACAAGGCCACGGGCAAGGAAAACAAGATCACCATCAAGGCCAACTCGGGCATCTCCGAGGAGGAAATCCAGAAGATGGTGAAGGACGCCGAGCTCAACGCCGAAGAGGACAAGAAGAAGCTCGAGATCGTGCAGGCCCGCAACCAGGGTGAAGCGCTGGTGCACAGCGTGAAGAAGAGCCTGACCGAGTACGGCGACAAGCTGGACGCCGGCGAGAAGGAAAAGATCGAGGCGGCCCTGAAGGACGTCGAGGAATCGCTCAAGGGCGAGGACAAGACGGCCATCGAGGAAAAGACCAATGCGCTCATGACCGTGAGCCAGAAGCTGGGCGAGAAGATGTACGCCGACATGCAGTCTAAGCAGGCAGCCGATGCGGCCGGCGGGGCACCCGGTGCCGAGCAGGCGTCGGCGAAGCCGGCTGACGACAACGTGGTCGATGCCGAGGTGAAGGAAGTCAAAAAAGGTTAACTCCGGACGCGTAGCGCCGGATTAACTCGCCGCGTTCGAGGGATACCCTGCGGGATCCTCAACGC
>DATHWV010000015.1:0-4388 GCA_035460205.1 Ramlibacter sp. | reverse complement strand
GTGAGCTTGCGATTGGCGCGCACCGCGCCGTGGCAGGCCATGGTGCCGAGCAACTCGTTTTGCGCGCGCTGGATCACCGTGCTGGCGTCGTGCTGGGCCAGTTCGGCGAGGACGCTTCGCGCCAGTTCGACGGCGTCGCCTTGCGCCAGCGTGGTGGGCACGGCGCGCACGGCCAGCGTCTTGGGGGAGAAGGGCGTGACTTCAAGGCCCAGGGTCCTGAGCGTGGTGGCCGACGATTCCGCTGTTGCGATTTCCTGTGGCGTCGCAGCGAACGTGGCGGGGATCAACAAGGGCTGGCTGGCGATGCCGTCCTGCGCGCTGTCCATCTGCTGCTTGAGCCGCTCATAGACGATGCGCTCGTGCGCCGCGTGCATGTCCACGATCACCAGGCCCTGGTTGTTCTCTGCCAGGATGTAGATGCCCTGCAACTGGGCGATGGCGCGACCCAGGGGCCAGTCACCGGCGGGCAAGGCGGTAGGCAGCGCAGGCGCCGTGGTGGCGGGGGTGGGCTGCCACAGCGCCGACAGGTCGGACACCCGATTGCCCACCGGCGCTTCGAAATTCATCGCGGGTTGTGCCCAGCCCATGCCGGACGGGCGTGTGGCGTATGCAAAGTCGCCTCCCACAGGCGCCACGGGCTGCAAGGCCGCCGCGCCGGCGCGCGGCGCAGCCAGCGCATATTCCACTGCATGCCGCACCGCCTGGTGCACCTCGCGGCTGTCCCGGAAGCGCACCTCGATCTTGGTCGGGTGCACGTTCACGTCGACGCGGGCGGGGTCGATCTCCACGTAGAGCGCATAGACCGGCTGGCGCTGGCCGTGCAGCACATCCTCGTACGCGCTGCGCGCCGCGTGCGAGAGGACCTTGTCGCGCACATAGCGGCCGTTGACATAGGAGAACTGGTGGTCGGAGCGCGCGCGGGCCGCATCGGGGATGCCCGCGCGTCCGGTGACCCGCACAGTGCCCGACTGGTACTCGACGACCACGCTCTGCTCCACCATCTCGCTGCCCAGCACATCGGCCAGGCGCTGTTCGCGGGTCGCCGTCCGCCACTGCTCGACCAGTTTGCCCTCGTGCCAGATCGCGAAGCCGGCGTCCGGCCGCGCCAGGGCGTGACGCCGCACGGCTTCGATGCAATGGGCCAGTTCGGTTGCGTCGGTCTTGAGGAACTTGCGGCGCGCCGGGGTGCTGAAGAACAGTTCCTTCACTTCCACCGTGGTGCCCGGTGCGCGGGCGGCCGGGCGCAGCTCGCCACTGCGGCCGTCCAGCATGAAGGCGCTGGCCTGGCCCGGTGGCCGCGACAGCAGCGTCAACTCGGAGACCGATGAAATGGCGGCCAGCGCCTCGCCGCGGAAGCCCATGGTGCCCACCGATTCGAGGTCGGCCAGCGACGCGATCTTGCTGGTGGCGTGGCGCTTGAGGGCCGATGCCAGTTCGTCCTGCGGGATGCCGGCGCCGTCGTCTTCCACCGAAATCAGGCGCACACCGCCGGCCAGCAGGCGCACGGTGACTTGCGTCGCCCCGGCGTCCAGGGCGTTGTCCACCAGCTCGCGCACCACCGAGGCGGGGCGCTCCACCACCTCGCCTGCGGCGATCTGGCTCACCAGCTCATCGGGCAGCTCGCGGATCGGTCGGCGGGGGGCAGGGGACAAAACGGCGTTCACACTGTCATTGTAGGGAGCGCCGCGCGGTGGCGCCCGGCAGGGATAATGCCCGCCATGGAATTGCTCGCTTTTCTCATCGACTTCATCCTGCACGTCGACCGGTACCTCGAAACCTTCGTCGCCAACTACGGCAATTGGGTCTATGCGCTGCTGTTCCTGATCATCTTCGTGGAGACCGGCGTGGTGGTCATGCCTTTCCTGCCGGGCGACTCGCTGCTTTTCGTGGTGGGTGCGATGTGCGGCGTCGGGCTCATGAGCTATCCCATGGCCGTGGGCCTGCTGCTGGCCGCCGCGATCCTGGGGAACCAGAGCAACTACACCATCGGCCACTATTTCGGGCCCAAGGTGTTCCAGTGGGAAGACTCGCGCTTTTTCAACAAGAAGGCCTTCGACCAGGCCCACGCCTTCTACGAAAAGTACGGTGGCATCACCATCGTCGCCGCGCGCTTCATGCCCTTCCTGCGAACCTTCGCGCCATTTGTCGCAGGCGTGGCGAACATGACCCGCAGCAAGTTCACCTTCTACGACGTCACCGGCGGCGCGCTGTGGGTGGGCGGCATCATCACGGCGGGCTACTTCTTCGGCAGCGTCCCCTGGGTCAAGGCGAACCTGGACAAGATCATCTGGGCCATGATCCTCATCCCGGGCCTGTTCGTGCTGTTCGGCGCCTGGAAATCGCGGCGGCGCACCGCGAATTGATAAGTAAGCGTATTATTTCGGTCCAGGCCTTCGGCTGGAGACGCCGCCATGAACGCACCGCAATCCCTCTCGCGCTGGACCGAACCGGGTTCCAGCCGCGTGCCCTTCTGGGCCTACACCGACGCGCAGCTTTACCAGCGTGAGCTGGAGAAGATCTTCTACGGCGACCACTGGTGCTATGTGGGCCTGGAAGTCGAGGTTCCCAACACCGGCGACTACAAGCTCGGCTGGGTGGGTGAGCGGCAGGTGATCATGGTGCGTGACCGCGTCGCGCCCAAGGACCGCGGCGTGGACACCGGCATCCGCGTGGTCGAGAATCGTTGCGCGCACCGTGGCGTGCGCTTTTGCCAGCAGCCGCACGGCAATGCGCGCAGCTTCGTCTGCCCCTACCACCAGTGGACCTACAAGCTCAATGGCGAGCTGGCCGGGTTGCCCTTCAAGGACGGCGTGAAGGAGGGTGATTGCGTCAACGGCGGAATGCCGGCGGATTTCGACCTCAAGGCCAACGGGTTGACGAAACTGCGCGTCGCCGTGCTGCACGGCCTGGTGTTCGCAACGTTCAGCGAAGGAACCGAGCCGCTCGAGGAATATCTCGGCCCCAATGTCATGCCCTGGCTGGACCGCATCTTCAAGGGCCGCACGCTCACGCTGCTGGGTTACAACCGCCAGCGCATCCCGGGTAACTGGAAATTGATGATGGAAAACATCAAGGACCCGTACCACCCCGGCCTCTTGCACACCTGGTTCGTGACCTTCGGCCTGTGGCGCGCCGACCAGAAGAGCCGCATGGTGATGGACGGACAGGGCCGCCATGCGGTGATGATCTCGCGCCGCAACGAAGGCGGTCAGAACAAGGCGGTGACCGAAGGCGTCACCTCGTTCAAGGCCGACATGACGCTCAACGACTCGCGCCTGCTCGACGTGGTGCCGGAAGCCTGGTGGAAGGTGGACGATCCATCCATCCCCGGCACTGACATCACGCCGACGGTGACGATGATCACGCTGTTTCCCAGCCTCATCATCCAGCAGCAGGTCAACTCTTTGTCCACACGCCACATCGTGCCGCGTGGCGAGGGCGAGTTTGATTTTGTCTGGACGCATTTCGGCTTTGCCGACGACACACCCGAGATGACACAGAGGCGGCTGCGGCAGGCCAATTTGTTCGGTCCGGCCGGCTTCGTCAGCGCTGACGACGGCGAGGTGATCGGTCTGAGCCAGGATGGGTTTCGCCAATGGGGTGACGACGGCAGCACGCTGTGCGAGCTGGGCGGCACCGGCACCGAGGCGACCGAACACATGGTCACCGAGACCCTGATCCGCAGCATGTACGCCTACTGGAAGAAAGTGATGCAGCCATGAGCGCGGAACGGCTGATGCTGCAACTGGAGATCGACCAGCTCAACGCGGCGTATGCCGCGGCGCTGGACGAAAGGCGCTTCGACGCGTGGCCGGAGTTTTTCCTGGAGCAGGGCCAGTACAAGGTGCAGGCGCGCGAGAACTTCGACCGCGGGCTGCCGCTCGCGCTGATCGCGCTGGAGAGCCGTGGCATGATGAAGGACAGGGTCTACGGCATCACCCAGACCATCTACCACGCGCCGTACTACACGCGGCATGTGGTGAGCCCGGCGCAGCTCACGGGGCAGGATGGCGATGTGGTGCTGGCGCAGGCGAACTACGCGGTGTTCCGCACGCGGCCGGGCGGCGCGAGCGAGGTGTTCAACGTGGGACGTTACATCGACCGCATCGAACGCACGGCGGAAGGCATGAGGTTCGCCAGCCGGCACTGCGTGTACGACAGCGAAATGGTGCTGAACTCGCTGATCTATCCGGTCTAGCTAGACCGTGCGGCTGCGTGCCAGCGGCGGGTTCTTCGAGAAATAGCGGTGGATGCCGCGCATGATCGCGTCGGCCAGTTGTTCCTGGTACTCGTCGCTGCGCAGGCGCTGTTCTTCTTCCGGGTTGCTGATGAACGCGGTCTCCACCAGCACGCTGGGGATGTCGGGCGCCTTGAGCACCGCGAAGCCG
>DATHWV010000014.1:0-4564 GCA_035460205.1 Ramlibacter sp. | reverse complement strand
CTACAACGAAGGCTCGCTCGATGCGCTGGGTGCCATGCTCGACCACCCACGCGCGCTGTTCGGCCTGGGCGACGCAGGCGCGCATGTGGGCACGGTGTGCGATGCGAGCTTCAGCACTTTCATGCTCACCCACTGGGTGCGTGACCGTGCAGCCGGCAAGATCTCATTGGGACGTGCAGTGGAGATGCTCTCGGCTCGCAACGCGACCTATCTGGGCTTGACCGATCGTGGCCGGATTGCGCCGGGCCTGCGCGCGGACATCAACCTCATCGACCCGCAGCGGCTGGGTGTCGGCACGCCGCGGCTGGTGCACGACCTGCCCGCCGGCGGCCGCCGGTTCCTGCAGGAAGCCGAGGGCTACATCGCCACCTGGGTGAACGGCGAAGCCGTGGCCCGCGATGGCAAGGTTACGCCAGCGCGTCCGGGCCGGCTGGTGCGGATGGGGCGTTGACGCGGTGCCGCCAGATGGCTGCGGCCAACACCAATACCGATAACAACCAGAAGGGCCACAGCCCCAGTCGTGAGGCCCACTGCGCGTAGGCCGTCATGCCGGTTGCGCCTTCAACTTCACCGGTCAGCACGCCGCGCGTCAGTCGTGGCAGCGAGTGCGTCACGCGGCCGCGGTGGTCGATGATGACCGTGGCACCGGTGTTGGTGGCGCGGATCATCGGCCGCTGGAATTCCAGTGCGCGCATCCGGCTGATCTGCAGGTGCTGGTCGATCGCGACCGAGTTGCCGAACCAGCCGATGTTGCTGATGTTCACGAGGATGGTGGGCGCAGTCGCCGGGTCCGTGAACTGCGCCGCCAGCTCCTCGCCAAAGAGGTCCTCGTAGCAGATGTTGGGCGCGAGCCGCTGGCCCTGCCAGTTGAACGTGGGCTGCCCGATGGGGCCGCGATTGAAGTCACCCAGCGGAATGTTCATCATCCGCGTGAACCACTTGAACAGGGGCGGGATGAATTCGCCGAACGGCACCAGGTGGTGCTTGTCGAAGCGATACACCTCGGCGCCGGGTTTCAGGCCGATGACCGAGTTGGTGTATCCGTCGTTGAAGCTGCCCAGCGGAATCCCCACCAGCGCTGCCTGATTGCCAGTGGCAAAGCGGGCCCGCAGCGCGTTGAAATAGCCCTCGGGCAGTTGCTGCGGCAACAGCGGGATGGCCGTCTCGGGCGCTACCACCAGCGTGGCCGTGCCCGCATTCAGTTGCTGGCCGTACCAGGCCAGGGCGAGCGGGATGCCGGTGCCGCCCTCGAATTTCTCGTCCTGCGGGATATTGCCTTGCAGCAGTGCGACCGACAGCTTCTGCCCGCCGGCCTTGGCGGGCGTTGCCGCGACGTTGCAGGCTGCCAGCAGGCCCGACACGCCCGCGATCACCAGCCAGTAGCGCCAGGACTGCAAGGCGCCCTTGCGCAGCAACAGCGACAGCGCGTAGGCGAGCAGGGCCGCGACGAAGCCGATGCCGTGCACGCCTACCTGCGGCGCCAGGACGGCCAGCGGGCCGTCGACATGCGCGTAACCGCCGGCGCCCCAGGGAAAGCCGGTGAACCAGGTGACGCGCGCGAGTTCCGCCGCCATCCACAGGCAAGCGAAGAGCAGCACGCGCAACGGGGCGCCGGCATTGGTCAACGCGGCGAATGCGCCGCATGCGGCGGCGTAATACGAGCCGAGGAAAGCCGCCAACCCCACGACGGCTATCGCAGCGAGCGGCGAGGCGAGCCCGCCGTAGACATGCATGGAGATGAAAAGCCACCAGAAGGTGGCGGTGAGCCAGGCCGTCGCAAACGTCCAGCCCAGCAAGGCAGCGCGACGCCAGGAGATCGGTTGTTGCACGAGCCAGGCCAGCGCCGCGAGAGACAGCAGCTGCAGCCACCACAACGGTTCACCGTTCCAGGGCGCCGCAATGGACAAGGCCTGCAACAGGCCGGCGACCAATGCGACGGCGTAGGCGAACATCAGGCCTGGGCGCTCATGCAGCGCTGGCTTCCTCTTTCGCCGGCGAAACCTTGAACCAGCGCACCGCCCCGCCCTTGGTGTGCAACACCAGGAAGTTCAAGCCGGCCAGCTGGTGCTGCTCGCCACGCTTGGGCACATGGCCCATCTCGTGCGCAATCAGCCCGCCTATCGTGTCGAACTCCTGTTCGGCATCGGTGGGCACCAGCGACACGGCGAAGGCCTCACTGACACGATCGATCGCCGTGTCGCCGCTCACGCGGTAGGTCCGGTCGGCCAGCCCGAAGATGTCGCCCTCGTTCTCGTCGATGTCGAACTCGTCCTCGATCTCGCCGACGATCTGCTCGAGCACGTCTTCAATGGTGATGAGGCCTGCCACGCGGCCGAACTCGTCGATCACGATCGCAAGGTGGTTGCGGTTGCCGCGGAACTCGCGCAGCAGGTCGTTGAGCCCCTTGCTCTCCGGCACGAAGACGGCGGGCCGCAACAGGGCGCGAATGTTCAGCTCCGGCGCCCGCTGCAGCTTGAGCAGGTCTTTCGCCATGAGGATGCCGATGATGTTCTCGCGGTCGCCGTCGTAGACCGGGAAGCGCGAGTGCGCGGTGTCGATCACCAGTCCCAGCACGTCGTCGTGCGGCGAATCGATATTGAGCAGGTCCATGCGCGGCGCTGCCACCATCACGTCGCCGGCCGTGAGTTCGGCCATGCGGATCACCCCTTCGAGCATCACCCGCGATTCGGGGCCGATGATGTCGTTGTCCTCTGCGTCGGCCAGCGTTTCGATCAGCTCGGCCTTCGAGTCCGGTCCAGGATGAATGAACTCGGCGATCTTCTGCAGGATGGTGCGCTTGTCTTCCTTCAGGACGGAAGGTCGCGCCGGGTGCGGGTCGGACACAGTCTTGGGATGCAGGACGTGCGGTAGTGGGGGGACCGATAGGATACTGGAAACCGGGTGACAACCCGGTGACCGCTGCCTAACGCGACGATTTCTGGCGCGCATCGCTGGCGCCGCGCCGCACTTCCTGCACGCCGGACAGGAAGTCCCAGAAGCTCTTGGCGCGCACCTTCAGGCGGTAGTCGGTCTGCGCAATCTGCTCATCCAGCAGTTCGGTCATCCGGCTGTCCAGGGTGGCCGGCGGCAGGCGCAGGTGGGCATCGGTTTCCGAGCCCAGCCGCTCCACCGTGGCGCCGGCATTGCGGGCGATCTTGATCATCGCCGTGTTTTCGCTCAGCGCATGGATGAACAGCAGTTCCACGCCTTCATTGCGGGCGTGGATGCAGGCCCGCTCGAACAGGCGGCCGCCATAGCCGCGGCCGCGGGCCTTCTTCAGCACGGAGACGCCGAATTCGGCGCAGCCCAGGTGCTCCGGGTCCACGGAAAAGGCAAGGTGGGCCATGGCGATCAGTTCCAGCTTGCGGTTGTAGATGCCGAAGATGTCGTCGCGTTCGAAGTCGAGGCCCTCGACATAGCGCTGGATCTGTTCGTCCGTGGCGCTGTAGCCGAAGCGAAGGTAGCGGTCGTGCTCGTCCAGCGCCAACAGGTGGGTGGCGATGCGCTCCCGGTGGCTGGGGCCGATCGATCGGATCGGAACCACCACCGAGTGCTGGCGGGTGACCTCAGTGTTTTCAGTCATGCCTTCAATTTAAGGGTTTTCACTAGGGAGAGGCGTCAAAGGGGGACTGTTTTCGGTGCCGGCAGGTAGTGGTACGTAGGCCAGAAGCCATATAAATAGGTCATTAGGCCTATACCGGCATCGCCGTCGTAGCCTTCACCCGGTCCAACACGAAACTGGTCTTGCAGTCCTGCACGCTGGGGTGCTTGAGCAAGGTGTCCATGATGAAGCGGCTGTAATGCGCCATGTCCTGCACCACGACGCGCAGCAGGTAGTCCATGTCGCCGGTCAGCGAGGCGCACTCCACCACCTCCGGCCAGGTCTGCACGCTGGCACGGAACAGGTCCATGGGGTTGCGCTTGTGGCTCTCGGTGTGCTTCTCGAGGCGCACGTTCAGGTACGCCGTCAAGCCCAGTCCCACGGCCTCCGGCTTGACCAGGGCGACATACCGATCGATGACCCCCGCCTCCTCCAGGCGCTTGACCCGGCGCAGCACGGCGCTGGCGGAAAGCCCCACCTGTTCGCCGATCACGTCATAAGTCTCCCGGCCGTTCTGCTGGAGGGCGCGCAGGATGGCCTTGTCGAGCTTGTCGAGTGCTTGGTTTGATTCCATAGCGCAGGATTATTGCGCAAACTGCCCAACCTTCGCCTGCGTACGCCTTAAAACTGACGAGAGCGCGGCGTACAGTTGCAGCATCTATTGCCCGGAGAGAACCGCATGAACAAGGCCCTGCCCCAGTCCGTCACCGAATCCGCCGCCGCCTGGGACAACCCGATGGGCACCGACGGCTTCGAGTTCATCGAATACGCCGCGCCGGACCCGAAGGCGATGGGCGAGCTGTTCGAGCGCATGGGCTTCAAGCCGATTGCACGGCATCGCCACAAGGACGTGGTGCTGTATCGCCAGGGCGGCATCAACTTCATCATCAACGCCGAACCGGATTCGTTCGCGCAGCGCTTCGCGCGCCTGCACGGTCCGAGCGTCTGCGCCATCGCATTCCG
>DATHWV010000013.1:0-3027 GCA_035460205.1 Ramlibacter sp. | reverse complement strand
CCGCCGATGGCGTTCATGCGGTCGATGAAGGGCTGGCTGCGCAGGATCTTGTTGATCTCGGTGTTCAGGCGGGTCACGACGGCCGGCGGCGTGCCGGCGGCGGCGTAGAAGCCGAACCAGGTGTCGGCATCGAAGCCCTTGATGCCGGCTTCATCCATGGTCGGCACGTCCGGGAACTGGGGCGAGCGCTTCGGGCTGCCGATCGCCAGCAGCCTGAGCTTGCCCGCCTTCACGTGCTGCAGTCCGATACCCGGGTCGAACATGAAGTCGAGCTGGCCGCCCAGCAGGTCCTGCATGGCGGGCGCCGCGCCGCGGTAAGGCACATGGACGGCGAACAGGTTGGCTTGCGCCTTCATCATCTCCGCCGCCAGGTGGGGCGAGCTGCCGCTGCCGGGCGAGCCGAACGACAGCTTGCCGGGATTGGCCTTCACATAAGCAATGAATTCCTTCGCGTTGTTCACCGGCACCTTGGGGTTGACTTCGAGGAAGACCAGCACGCGCGCGGCCGCCGCGACCGGGACCAGGTCCTTGGCCGGGTCGAACGACATCTTGGGGTAGAGATGCGGATTGATCGATACCGTGCCACCGGAGCTCATCAGCAGCGTGTAGCCGTCGGCCGGTTGCTTGGCGACATAGTCACCGGCGATGTTGCCGTTGGCGCCGGCGCGGTTTTCCACCACGACCGTCTGCCCCAGCACTTCCTGCAGCGGCTGCGAAATCGCGCGGGCAATCTGGTCGGCCGCGCCGCCCGGCGGAAAGCTCACGATGACGCGGATCGGCTTGGCAGGCCAGGCCTGCGCGAGCACGGCGCCCGGGGCGAGGCCGGCGGCGAGCAGGGCGGCCAGCAAGAGCCGGCGGGATTGGGGCATCAATTTCTTCATGGGGCGTCTCCTTGTGTCATCGGGTTCATCGTTTTGGGTTTTCGCACAAATCGCAGCGGGTGCGCCTTGACCGGCCGGGCCGGCGCGCCGTGCTGGACCAGTGCCGTGTCGAAGGCCTTGCCGGCGTCGTCCGCCAATGCGGCTTCGCGCGCGGCAGCCACCGCCTGCGCGCTCTGCCGGGCGTCCTTCCCATGGGCCAGGTGGTCGAGCACGTGCAACAGGTTTTCCTTGCCGCGTTCGTTGGTGGCGCCATAGCCCTTGATCAGGCGGCCGCACAGCGCAATCTCGTGACCGAGCTGCCAGTCGCGGCGCGTTCCGGCCACGACGCCGGCCAGCCATTTGTCGATCATCCCTTGCTCCATCGCGTAGCGGCTACCGCGCACGCGCACCCACTTCAGGCCCGCGAGCAGCCGCAGCGACAACATGCCCATCACCGAGTGCGTGCCGACCTTCAGTGGCAGCGCCCACGGCGACTTGCCATTGAGCACGCGCTGCCGGTCCCAGCGAAGCACGCGGTCGGCCAGCGCTTGCGGCAGCAGCGCCGCGAACTCCGGCGCGCCGGGCTTGAAGTGGTCGTACACCTTGAGCAGGTCGTCATCGCCGGCCTTCACTTCGCCCTTGACACGGTGCCAGCGTGAAGCGCGGCTCTTCAGATCCGCCACCCGCACGATGTCGTCGAACGCCATCCACAGCGCCAGCCAGCGCGCCATCTCGCGCGTGGTTGCGAACGCGTTGGCGCGTTGCGGGTCGGCTTCGCGTTCCGCTGCCAGCACATGTTGAAGGCGCTGGAGGTAGAGGGCGGCATAGTCCGGACCCTGGTACTCCTGCATGCGTGCGTGGCCGAGGGCGAGCATGTCCTGTACTTCGTTCGGGAACGCGGGGAAGGCTGTCATTGCGGGCTCGACCCGCAATCCATCTTCGTGCGGCGCCACCATGGATGCCGCGTCAAGCCCGGCACGACAAACCCGGTCGAACGCCAACGAGAAGCCGCGCAAACTCGCTTCAGCCGATCTTCCGCCGCCAGCGCGCACCACGTTCTCGTAGTCCTCGCGCGACATGGGGAAAAGCCCGCTGCCGGCGATCGCGCCCAGCATGACGGCGCTCACCACCGTGCCTGCCTCGCGGGCCAGCGCGCCCATGTCGAGCACGTGGCGCTCGCGGCTGAATTGCCTGACCACCTGCGCCAGCGAATCGCTATCGGCACGGCCGTCGCCCAGTTGCATGCGCTCCTGCGTGGTCAGCGTGCGGGCCGACGAGGTGATGACGAGCGTGCGGTCGGGCGAGGCCATGCCGTTGCCGATCTGTCGCGCCGTTTCCAGCAGCTCGGACGACACCATGGCATCCAGTGCGCCGGGGACCGGGTTGAGGCTGAACACCGGGCGCCTGCCGCCCAGTTCCGACAGCGGCAGCGGAAACACCTCGACGTAGTAGGTGGTGGCGCCGGTGCGCTGGGCGACGCCGGGGATCGAAGTGCTCTGCACTGCATAGCCGGCCTGGTGCGCCGCCTGCACGATCCACTCGGTCAGGACGCCACCACCTTCGCCGCCCAGGGCGCAGATGAGGAGGGTGATCGGTCGTTGCGTGTTCATGGCATCAGGCGGTTTGCAGCGCGCGCACCAGGGCGCCGCGCAGGCCGGCAACGATGCGTTCGTGCCACTTCGGGTTCTGGATCACCTCGGCGCGGTAGAAGCTCGGGCACAAGGTGGCCGCGTGTGCGTTCTCGCCGCACAGGCCGCAGCCCACGCAACCGTCGATCACCACTGCCACCGGGTCCACCTTGAGCGGGTCGGGGTTGTCCTTGATGGTGAGCGTGGGGCAGCCCGACAGGCGGATGCAGGCGTGGTCGCCGTTGCAGACATCTTCGTCCACGCCGTACTTCACGCGTACGACGCGCTTGCCACCCTTGAGCAGCTTGGCGATCCACGGCTTGATGCGGCGCTGGCGCTCCAGCTGGCATTCGCCTTCCGCGATGATGACCTTCAGCCCGTTGAAGTCGCTGGTGAAGGCGTCCTTGAGCGTGGCCTTCATCGTGGCCACGTTGTACGTGTGCACCGTGCGCAGCCATTGCACGCCCAGGCCCTGCAGCGTGGATTCGATCGTGGTGTTGGTGTGGGTCTGGCTCTGCATGCCACCGTCGGCCATTTCC
>DATHWV010000012.1:0-1998 GCA_035460205.1 Ramlibacter sp. | reverse complement strand
GCTTCGACCGCGTGCTGATGAACGGCCTTTTCGATCCCGCCAAGGGCGAGTTCGCGATGGGTGCCACGTTCAGCAAGGGCGTTGTCATTCCCGAGCTGCTGTTCATGGCCTTCCAGGCCACCTTCGCGGCCATCACCTGCTGCCTGATCGTCGGCGCGTTTGCCGAGCGCATCAAGTTCTCGGCAGTGCTGCTGTTCACCGCCATCTGGTTCACCTTCAGCTATGCGCCCATCGCGCACATGGTCTGGTACTGGATGGGCCCGGACGCCTACACCGGCAAGGAAGTGGTTGACGCGATGAACGCCAAGGCCGGCCTGATCTGGCAATGGGGCGCACTCGACTTCGCGGGCGGCACCGTGGTGCACATCAACGCGGCCGTCGCCGGCCTGGTGGGTGCCTACGTCATCGGCAAGCGCACGGGCTACGGCAAGGAGTCCATGGCTCCCCACAGCCTGACGCTCACGATGGTCGGCGCCTCGCTGCTGTGGGTGGGCTGGTTCGGCTTCAACGCGGGTTCCGCGCTGGAAGCCGGCAACTCCGCCGTGCTGGCCTTCATGAACACGTTCTCCGCCACCGCAGCCGCCGTGCTGGCCTGGTGCGCCGGTGAAGCGCTGTCCAAGGGCAAGGCCTCCATGCTGGGCGCCGCTTCGGGTGCCGTCGCCGGCCTCGTGGCGATCACCCCGGCCTGCGGCAACGTCGGCCTGATGGGCGCACTGGTCATCGGCTTCATCGCCGGCTTCGCCTGCCTCTGGGGTGTCAACGGCCTCAAGCGCATGCTGGGCGCGGACGACTCGCTGGACGTGTTCGGTGTGCACGGTGTCGGCGGTATCGTCGGCGCGCTGCTGACCGGCGTGTTCAACAACCAGGCGCTGGGTGGCCCCGGACTGGTCGGCGACTGGGTGACGGCTGCCGTCTCCTCCGTTCCGGTCATGGACCAGGTCTGGATCCAGTTCAAGGCCGTCATGCTCACGATCGTCTGGTCCGGCGTGGTCGCCTTCATCGCCTTCAAGATCGCCGACCTGGTGATCGGTTTGCGGGTGACCGAAGAGGAAGAACGCGAAGGCCTGGACATTTCGTCCCACGGCGAAACCGCCTACAACCGTTAAAAGAAATTCGCCTCGCCCCCGGGTTTTGCACCCGCCGGCGGGGCTCCAAGAGCAAGCAAGAGTCTCCTTTGGATGTTCGGCCCGCAGAGCTTCGGCTCAGCGGGCCGTTTTTTTTGCACAATGAGGGCATGATCCAACTCCAGGCGGGTGCCCTGCTGTGTGAAATCGAGCCCCGGCTCGGTGGCTGCATTGCAGGACTGTGGTTCGACGGCGCGCCCGTCCTTCGCTCGACGCCCGCGGCCCAACTGGCGTCGGCGCGCCAGGCGGGCAGCTACCCCCTGGTGCCGTTTTCCAACCGCATTGCCCAGGCCACCCTGGAGTGGCAAGGCACCCAGCATCCCCTCATCCGCAACAACGGGCCCGAGCCGCATGCGATTCATGGCGTCGGCTGGCAGCGGCCCTGGGAAGTGCTGGACAGCGACGACTCCTATGCGCTGCTGGCGTATGAGCACCCGGCCGACGCCGCCTGGCCTTTCGCGTTCGACAGTTCGCAGACGCTGCGGCTGCGCGAGGGCATCCTCGAATTCACCTTGTCGCTCACCAACCAGTCCCGGCAGGCCGCCCCCGCGGGGCTGGGCTGGCATCCGTATTTCGTCAAGCGCACGCGCAGCCACATCCGCTTCGAAGCCGGTGGACGTTGGGAAATGGGCGAGGACAAGCTGCCGACGCAGCGCCATCCGTCCACCGGCCTGGACACCGACTGCGCCTTCCTCGATGTGGACCATTGCTTCGACGGCTGGACCCACACCGTGCACCTGCACGACGAGCTGTTGCACACGCAGGTCACCTCCAGCCTGAGCCGCCTGGTGGTCTTCACCAATGAAACGCGCGACTTCGTCGCCATCGAGCCGGTGAGCCATGTGAACAACGCGATGAACCAGGTGCAGGCCGG
>DATHWV010000011.1:0-11866 GCA_035460205.1 Ramlibacter sp. | reverse complement strand
GTCCAGCTTTTCCATGAAAAGCTTGCGGATGGTGTCGGTCTCCTCGGCCTGCTTCTGCGCCGATTCGTTCGCGTCCATGATGTTGATCTTCCAGCCGGTGAGGTCGGAAGCCAGGCGCACGTTCTGGCCGCCGCGGCCGATCGCGATGGCGAGGTTTTCCTCGTCCACCACCACGTCCATCGCGTGCTTCTCTTCGTCGACGACGATGGAAGACACGTTGGCGGGCGCCAGTGCGCCGATGACGAACTGCGCCGGGTCTTCGGACCACAGCACGATGTCGACGCGCTCGCCGGCCAGTTCATTGGTCACGGCATTGACCCGGGTGCCCCGCACGCCCACACAGGTGCCGATCGGGTCGACACGCTTGTCGTGCGACAGCACGGCGATCTTGGCGCGCGAACCCGGGTCACGGGCACAACTCTTGATCTCCAGCAGGCCCTGCTCGATTTCCGGCACTTCCTGGCGGAACAGCTCGATCATGAATTCCGGCGCAGAGCGCGACAGGATGATGGGCGCGCCGCGCAGCGTCAGGTCCACTTCCATGATCATGGCGCGGACGCGGTCACCGTTGCGCAGGTTTTCCTTGGGGATCATCTCGCCGCGGCGCAGGCGCCCTTCGACGCGGCCCGACTCGACGATGATGTCGCCCTTGTCCATGCGCTTGACGGTGCCCACGAAGATCTTGTCGCCACGCGACATGAAGTCGTTCAGCAGCATCTCGCGCTCGGCGTCGCGGATCTTCTGCAGGATGACCTGCTTGGCGGCCATCGCGCCGATCCGGCCGATCGGAACCGATTCCACCGATTCCTCGATGTATTCGCCCTCTTCGACGTCGGCGATGCGATCCTTCGCATCCATCAGCAATTCTTCGGCATCCGGGTTCTGCAGGCCCGCATCGTCGGGAACGACCAGCCAGCGGCGGAACGTCTCGTAGACGCCGCTGTCGCGGTCCACCGCCACGCGGATATCCACGTCGCCCGAATAGAGCTTCTTCGTGGCCTGCGCCAGCGCGGCTTCCACTGCGCCGAACACCACATCCCGCTCGACATTCTTCTCGCGCGAGATGGCTTCCACCAGCATCAACAATTCGCGGTTCACTTCGTCTCTCCTTGCACCTGGGACCTGCGTCCCTTGAAATCAACAACCGGTGCCAGCCGCGCTTCCTTCAGCTCGTCCAGCGTAAAACCCAATGCCTGCAACGGCGCAGGCGTCCTTTTCTTGCTCACCTTCTGTCCCGGCTTCGCGGCCGGCTCGTCTGACCACACGATCTGCCAGCCGCCGCCCTCGGCGCGCTCCAGCGTGCCGCGAAACTTCTTGCGGTTGGCGGCCACCTGGCCACCCGCTGCGGCGCCCATCGGGGCCTTCAACGTGACGTCCACCTCATGTCCGGCGAAACGCTCGAAATCCTGTTCGCGGCGCAGCGGCCTGTCAATGCCCGGCGAGGACACCTCAAGCCGGCTGTATTCGGTGCCTTCGACCTCCAGCGCAAATTGCAGCTGGCGCGTGACCTTCTCGCAGTCTTCTACGTTGACAAACTGCTCGAGCTTCGGGTTCCATGGCAAATCGATCGTGATGCGCAGCAAACCCCCGGCGGAACGCTCGATTTCCACCAGTTCGTAACCCAGTCCGGTTACCGTTTGCTCGACGATGTCCTGAAGTGCCACTGACTCTACTCAACTCCGTTGAACGGTTGCCCCATAAACGATCGACCAAAAAAAACGGGCGGTGATTACCCGCCCGTTTGGTCGTGAAGCAAGGATTGTACCTCGTAAATCGTTGATTTGCAACGGGTTGCGAGGGCGTTTCGCCCATGGCGCCGGGCCTGCCGTCAGTCGGAAACCCGCCCCCTCAGGACCTTCACTTGCGACCTCAGGCTCTTGGCCTCCAGCCTGCGCCGTTTCGACCCCTGGGTCGGCTTGGTTGGCCGGCGCTTCCGGGGGGCCACGGCCACGCTATCCACCAGCTCCTGAAGCCTGCCCATGGCCTCGGCCCGGTTCATGTCCTGGCTGCGGTGCGCCTGGGCCTTGATGACCAGCACCCCGTCCCGGGTGATCCGTTGGTCCGGCAGCGCCAGCAGGCGCTCCTTGTGGTCATCCGCCAAGGATGAGTTGGGGATGTCGAAGCGCAGGTGGACGGCGCTGGACACCTTGTTCACGTTCTGGCCACCGGCGCCCTGCGCGCGGATGGCCGTGATTTCCACCTCCGATTCCGGGATGGCGGTGGCGCCCTTGGCCGCTGTCATGCGCAGCCCTTCAGGAGGCCGCCGCCACCAGGGTGCGGGTGTACTCCTGGCGCGGGGAATCCAGCACCTGCGTCACCGTGCCGCGCTCGAGGATGTCGCCGTCCTTCATCACCACGACGTCGTGCGCCATCGCCCGGATGACGTCCACGTCGTGGGTGATCAGCAGGTAGCTCAGCTGCTTTTCCCGCTGCAGGCGCTGCAGCAAGCGCAGGACCTGCTTCTGGATGGTGACGTCGAGCGCGCTGGTGGGCTCGTCCAGGATCAGCAATTGCGGCTGCACGATCAGCGCCCGGGCAATCGCCAGGCGCTGGCGCTGGCCGCCCGAAAATTCATGCGGATAACGTTGCAGCAGGCCGGGGAACTGCTCCTCTGACAAGCCAACGTCCTGCAGGGCCTGCACGACCCTTTCGCGCCGTTGTGCCATCGCGAGCGCCGGCTCGTGGACCAACAGGCCTTCACCGACGATCTCCTCCACCGTCATGCGCGGTGAAAGCGACGAGAACGGGTCCTGGAAAACCACTTGCACCAGGCGGCGGATCGCCTTGTTGCCCGCCGCATCCGGCCCCCAGCGACGGCCCATGACATCGAGTTCACCCTGGTGGGTGATCAGCCCCAGCGCGGCCATGGCCAGCGTCGATTTGCCGGACCCCGACTCGCCCACGACGCCGAGCGTGCGGCCGGCAGGAATCGAAAAAGCCGCGTCCTTCACCGCAACAAAACGTCCCTTGCGGAACCAGCCCTTGAAGCCGTGCAGGTTCACCGGGTAACTCACCTGCATGCCGCTGGACACCATGACGGGCGGGGCCTCCGGGGCCGGTCCCTCTTCCACGTCGCGTTCCGGCCGGCTGTCGATCAGCTTGCGGGTGTAAGGGTGCTGCGGGTTGGCGAAGACTTCCTCCACCGTACCCTGCTCCACGAGGTGCCCGTTTTCCATCACCGCCACGCGGTCGGCAAATTTGCGGACAAGGTTGAGGTCATGCGTGATCAGCAGCATGGACATGCCGTTGTGCCGCTGGATCTCGGCCAGCAGTTCGAGGATCTGCCCGCGCAGGGTCACGTCCAGCGCCGTGGTCGGCTCGTCGGCCAGCAGCAGGCGCGGCCGGCCGGCCAGGGCCATCGCGATCATCGCGCGCTGGCGCTGGCCCCCTGAAAGCTGGTGCGGATAGGCGCCGGCGCGGCGCTCCGGCTCGGGGATGCCCGTGGCCCGCAGCGCCTCGATCGCCCCGGCCCAGGCCTCGCGCGCCGAGAGGCCCTCCTTCAGCTGCAGCACCTCGGCAATCTGGTTGCCCACGGTGTACAGCGGGTTGAGCGCCGTCATCGGCTCCTGGAAGATCATCGCGATCTCGCGGCCGCGCACCGCGAGCAGGTCGCGTTCGGGCATCGACAGCAAGTCACGGGGCGGCTGGTCCTGCAGGCCGGCGAAGGTGGCGCTCCCGCTGACCACCGCGTTCTGGGCCAGGCCCAGCAGGCTGAGCGCCGTCACGGTCTTGCCCGAGCCGGATTCGCCCACCAGCGCCAGGCGCTCGCCCTCGCCGACGGTAAAGTCCACACCGTGAACGACTTCCTTGCCGGCAAAAGAGATGCTCAGGCCCCGCACATCGAGCAGCGTGTTCATGCGTCGGCCTTTCGCGGGTCGAGCGCGTCGCGCAGCGCGTCTCCCATGAACGTCAACAGCAGCAGCGTGACGTTCAGGACGGCAAACGTGGCGATGGAAATCCACCAGGCGTCGATGTTCTGTTTGCCCTGCTGCAGCAATTCGCCCAGCGACGGCGTGCCCGGCGGCACGCCCAGCCCGAGGAAGTCAAGCGAGGTGAGCGCCAGGATGGCCGCGCTCATGCGGAAAGGCAGGAAGGTCACCACCGGCGTCATGCTGTTGGGCAGGATGTGGCGCCACATGATGCGGCCGTTGCCCACGCCGAGCGCGCGCGCCGCCTTCACGTAGTCCATCTGGCGGTTGCGGAAGAACTCCGCCCGCACGTAGTCCGACAGTCCCATCCAGCCGAACAGGCTGAGCAGGATGACGAGCAAGGCCACGCTGGGCGCGAACACGGCGCTGAAGATGATCAGCAGGTACAACTCCGGCATGGACGACCAGATCTCGATGAATCGCTGGAACGCCAGGTCGGTCTTTCCGCCGAAGTAGCCCTGGATCGCGCCCGTGAGCACGCCGATGGCCACACCGATGGCCGTGAGCACCAGGCCGAACAACACGTTGAGCCGGAATCCGTACAGCAGCTGCGCCAGCATGTCGCGGCCGCGCTCGTCGGTGCCCAGGAAGTTGTCGGACGAAGGCGGGCTCGGGAAAGGGGCTTTGGAGTAATACGCGAGCGTCTCGGCACCGTAGGGGTTGGGCGGGTAAAGCGCCCAGTTGCCGCCTTCGCCGAGCTTCTTGCGGATGTAGGGGTCCAGGTAGTCGGTGGGCGTCGGGAAGTCACCGCCGAACGTCGTCTCAGGGTAGTCGTGCAGGATGGGGCTGTAGAACTGGCCCTCGTAGTGCACCAGCAGCGGCTTGTCGTTCGACAGCACTTCCGCAAAGAGGCTGATCACCACCAGCACCACGAAAACCACCAGGCTGCGATAGCCCAGCTTG
The DNA here is from genome assembly GCA_035460205.1 of Ramlibacter sp. Lineage (GTDB taxonomy): Bacteria > Pseudomonadota > Gammaproteobacteria > Burkholderiales > Burkholderiaceae_C > Ramlibacter. Next base: position 7,034 of record DATHWV010000011.1, on the reverse strand, counting down.
TTGCGCTTGAAACGCAGCCAGGCCCTGCGGCCCGGTGAAAGGTGAACGGCGTCGTCAGTCAAATTTCACCCTCGGGTCGACCCAGACATAGCAGAGGTCGCTGATCAGTTTGGTCACCAGGCCAATCAATGTGAACAGGTACAGGGTTCCCAGCACCACGGGGTAATCGCGCCGGATCACGCTCTCGTAGCTGAGGAGGCCCAGCCCATCGAGGGAGAACAGCGTTTCGATCAGCAGTGCGCCGGTGAAGAACGCACCGATGAACGCGGCCGGGAACCCGGTCACGATGGGGATAAGCGCGTTGCGGAAGATGTGCTTCCACAGCACCCGCTGCTCGCTCAGGCCCTTGGCGCGAGCGGTGAGGACGTATTGCTTGCGGATCTCCTCCAGGAAGGAGTTCTTCGTGAGCATCGTCGTCACCGCGAAGCTACCCAGCACCATCGCCGTCACCGGCAACGCGATGTGCCAGAGGTAGTCGACGATCTTCGAGGGCCAGCTCAAGTCGGCCCAGTTGGACGAGATGAGCCCGCGCAACGGGAACCATTGCAACTGCCCCCCAAAAATCACCAGCAGCGCCACGCCCAGCACGAACCCCGGGATTGCGTAACCCACCAGCACCAGCAGCGTCGTGAAGAAATCGAACTGCGTCCCTGCGCGCACCGCCTTGGCCACCCCCAGCGGCACCGCTACCAGGTAGCTGATGAAAAAGGTCCACAAGCCCAGGCTGATCGACACCGGCAGCTTCTCCTTGATCAAGTCCCACACCGGCTTGTTCTGGAAGAAGCTGGTGCCCAGGTCGAACCTTGCGTACTGGCCCAGCATCAGCCAGAACCGCTCGGTAGGCGGCTTGTCGAAACCGAACTGCGCCTTGATCTGCTCGATGCGCTTCGGGTCCACGCCCTGCCCGCCCCGGTACGCGGATGTGTCGCCGCCGCGGCCTTGCGTGCGCCGCGCTTCGGCCATGAATTGCTCCACCGGCCCGCCCGGCACGAACTGCGTGACGATGAAGGTGATCAGGAGCACGCCGAAGAGCGTCGGCAGCATGAGCAGGATGCGCTTGAGGATGTAGGCGGCCACGGCGGTTTACTTGGTTTTCGGCGGGTTGCGGGCCCACCAGGTCATCATCGGCCACTGCATGTAGGGAATGCCTTCGGGCGGGTACGGCGGGACAACGGATGGTCGCTCCAGCACCCAGTCGCTGTAGGCGATGCGCTTCTCGCGCGTGGTCCATGCAGGGAGCATGTAGTGACCATGCGCGTAGACACGCTCCAGCGCGTGGCAGGCAGCAAGGAAGTCGTCGCGATTGTCGACCACCGTCAGGCGGGCGACCAGCGCATCGATCGCCGGGTGCTTGATGCCCGCGTAGTTGCTCGATCCGGGCGTGTCGGCCGCCTTGCTGCTGAACAGGTCGGCATAGTCCGCACCGGGGAAATGCGTCCCGGTGAAATTGATGCTGATCATGTCGAACTTGAGGGCGTCGATCCGCTCCTGGTAGAGCGCGTAGTCGACTTCGCGATTCTGCAGTTCAATGCCCAGCATCGCCAGCGCACGCTTCCATGACGCATCGGTCGTGGCGCTGCGCCCTTCCGTCGAGTCCAGGTGTTCGATGACGAAGGGCTCGCCTTTCGAATTGCGCAGTGCGCCGTCGCGGAAGACCCAGCCGGCTTCGGCCAGCAAGGCCCGCGCCTTGCGCAGGTTGTCGCGCAGCGAATTCGCTCTGTCGGTGCGCGGCGGCACCGCCATGGGGCCAAAGGTCTCCGGGGGCAGGCTGGCGCGGAACGGCTCGAGCAGCGCCAACTCGGCCGGCGAAGGCATCCCGTTTGCCTCGCAGTCGGTGTTGCCGAACAGGCCCTTCACGCGCGAATACGCGCCGCGAAACAGGTGCAGGTTCATCCACTCGTAATCCATCGCCAGTTCCAGCGCCATGCGCACCCGGCGATCCTGGAATTTGGGCAGCCGCAGGTTCAGCACGTAGCTGTAGAACCCGTCGGGCGTGCGGTGCATGAAGGGCTTTTTCACCAGCTCGCCCTTCTCGATGCGCTTGCCCGTCAGACGCCGGTTCCAGTCGCCGGCGGAGAAGAACTCCATCATGTCGAACTCGCCGGCCTTGAGCGCCTCCAGTTGCGCGGTGTTGTCGCGGTAGATCTTGACCGTGATGCGGTCGAAGTTGTTCATGCCCTGGCGCGCCGGCAGCTTGCTTCCCCAGTAATTCGGGTCGCGCACGTAGGTGATGTCGCGCCCGAAGATCACCGGCCCGATCTTGTAGGGACCGGTGGCGACCGGCGTGTCCATGACGATCTGGTCGAACTGCCTGGGCTTGTCGCCCTGCATCGCCCACTTCGGCGAAAAGACGGGCAACGCGCCGACCACCAGGGGCAATTGCCTGTCCTTCTTCTTGAAGCGGAACCGCACGGTGCGTTCATCCACCACGTCGCAACCCGCAACGTCGGCCAGCGTGGTGGAGTACAGCGGATGGGCGAATTTTGAATTGAGTGTGTCGAAGCTGTGCTTGACGTCTTTCGCCAATACCTGATCGCCGTTGTGGAAGCGCGCCTCGGGGCGCAGTCGGAAGGTTGCGGACATCAGGTCCGCGGGGACGTCCACATCCTCGGCCAGCAGCCCGTAGCCCACGCCCACCTCGTCCATCGAGCCGGTGAGCAGGCCCTCGAACACCAGTTCGGCCTCGAATGTAGGCGCATTGCCCTTGAAGGTGAACGGGTTGTACTTGTCGAAAGTCGAGATGCGCGACGCGCCGATCAGGCGCAGTTCACCCCCCTTGGGAGCCGTGGGATTGACATACTCAAAGTGGGTGAAGCCCGGCTTGTACTTGAAGTCTCCCCAGACCGAATAGCCGGGCGCGGCCCACGCCGGGCAGCCAAGGATGAGAAGGACGAACGGGAGCCAGGAGCGCATGCGACAATTCTGCACAGATTTTTTACGTGAAAAGACTATGGGCTTCCTGGCTGGCAAGAAATTGTTGATCACCGGCGTGCTGTCGAACCGCTCCATCGCCTATGGCATTGCCAAGGCGTGCCGTGCGCAAGGCGCCGAACTCGCCTTCAGCTACGTGGGCGAGCGCTTCAAGGAGCGCATCACTGAATTCGCCGCGGATTTCGATTCGAAGCTCATCTTCGATTGCGACGTTGGCGACGATGCGCAGATCGCGAAGCTGTTCACCGACCTTTCCGCCACCTGGCCGAAGTTCGACGGCTTCGTGCACGCCATCGGCTTCGCGCCGCGCGAAGCCATCGCCGGCGACTTCCTCGACGGCATGACGCGCGAGGGTTTTCGCATTGCCCACGACATCAGCGCCTTCAGTTTTCCCGCGATGGCCAAGGCCGCGCTGCCCATGCTGAACGACAAGTCGGCCTTGCTCACGCTGAGCTACCTTGGCGCAGAACGCGTGGTACCCAACTACAACACCATGGGCCTGGCCAAGGCCTCGCTGGAGGCTTCGGTGCGCTACCTCGCGAGCTCGCTGGGTCCCAAAGGCATTCGCGCCAACGGCATCAGCGCCGGCCCGATCAAGACGCTGGCCGCCAGCGGCATCAAGGACTTCGGCAAGATCCTGTCGGCGGTGGCCGCGGCTTCGCCGATCCGGCGCAACGTGACCATCGAGGACGTGGGCAATGTGGCCGCGTTCCTCCTGAGCGACCTGGCCGCCGGCGTGACGGCGGAGATCACCTACGTCGACGGCGGCTTCAGCCGCGTGGTCGGCGGGTTCGGCGAAGCGGAATAGACAAAAGGCGCCACCTGTCCCGCGATTACGAGGCGCGGAACAGGTGGGCAAAGCTGCGGCTTACCTCGAGCACCTCGGCGTGCCCATTCAACTGAACCCGCTGGCGACCGGTATCGTCGCGGGTGACTGCCGCAATAGCGCCCAGGTTGACGATCGTCGACCGGTGGATCTGCCAGAACTGCTGGCTGTCCAGTCGCGGCATCAACTCGCGGATCGGCGTGCGGATCAGGGCTTCCTGGTCGCGCGTCTGCACCCGCGTGTACTTCTCGTCTGACCTGAAAAACAGGACATCCTTCACGTCGATCAGCCTGGTGGTTGAACCCACCGCGCACTGGATCCAGCGCATGGGTTCGGTCGCGTTCGCGCGCCCCATCGCCTGCTGTGCGTTCAGGAATTTTTCCAGCAGGTTGTCCAGCGCGGCCTCCCCGCCGGGGCTGCCTTTGGGCGCCTGCGTGGGCCGCGCCTGCAGGCGGGTCTTCACCCGTTCTGCCGTCTGTGCCAGCCGTTCGACCTCGACCGGCTTGAGCAGGTAGTCGATCGCGCCCTGCTCGAAAGCCGCGACGGCGTATTCGTCGTACGCGGTCACGAACACGACTTCGCCCGACCAGTTCGGCAAGGTGATGATTTCGCGGGCCGCTTCCAGCCCGGTGAGCCCGGGCATGCGGATGTCCAGGAAGGCCACGTCCGGTGCCAGTTCCTCGGCTTTGTCGATCGCCTCCTGGCCATCGCGCGCCTCGCCGACGATTTCCAGGTCCGGCCAGGCCTCGGCCAGCCGGCTCTTGAGTTGCTCGCGCAGCAAGCGCTCGTCGTCCGCAATGAGCGCGCGCACGGGTCGGGAGGGTTGGGTGCTCATGCGGGCTTGCCCGTGGGAATGGCGCCGTCGGCAGCCACTTCGGCTGCGGCGGTGGCGGGATCCACCTGGTACGGTACGCTGATGCGCACGACGGTGCCGGCCTCGGTGTCCGAACGCAGCATCAGGCGGCTCTTGCCGGGATAGAGCACCGCCAGGCGTTCGCGGATGTTCTGCAGGCCGATGCCGGTGCCCGAGGTCGGGCCGTCGAGCATGTCGCCATCGGGCACGCCCACGCCGGTGTCGCTGACCTCGATCCACAACTGGGCGTTCTGGACACCCGCCGCGACCCGGACCTTGCCGCCTTCAGGCTTGGGTTCGATGCCGTGCTTGATGGCGTTTTCGACCAGCGACTGCAACATCATCGGCGGGAATTCGGCGCTTTCGAGGCCCTCGGGCACGGCGATCTCGACCTCCAGCCGGTCCTCGATGCGCATCTTGATCAGTTCCAGGAACGAGCGGATCAGGCGCAGCTCGCGTCCCACCGTCGACGACTCCTGGCGCATCTGCGGCAAGGCACCACGCAGGTAGGTGATCAGCGATTTCTGCATGCGGGAAGCCCGCGGCGGATCGGTCTCGATCAGGTAGTCGACGGCCGACAGCGTGTTGAACAGGAAGTGCGGTTCCACCTGGGCCTGCAGGACCTGCAGCCGGGCCTGCACCAGCTGGCGCTCCATGGCCTCGCGCTCTGCGGCATCCACCGCGGTGCGCACCTTGGCATCGGCCTGGGCCACCTTGCGCACGACGATCTTCGCGGCCGCCAGGTAGGCGAACAACATCACCATCACGACACCAGCGATGTCGCCCAGGATGCCGCGGAAGGTGACGATCTGGCGTGCCACGACCGTCTCCTTGTCTTCGTCGTCATCGGGGTCGGCCGAAGCGTCGGCGTCCGCCTTGTCGGGTGCTGCGGACGGCGGGCGCGCTGATTCGGGCGCAGCGCCAGGCTCCGGTGGCGCGGGAGGTGCCGGCGGCTTGCCCGGGACCGTGACGACCTTGCCGTTCGGCCCATTGGTGATCTTGATACCGTCGTGACCACCGATGGTGACGATCACATCCTTGTCCTTGCCGGCGATCCGCACCTTGTCGTGCTTGAGCTGCAGCAGGTCGCCAATCACGCTACCGGCGATCAGGATGACCAGGAACAGGACGATCAGGCGCCACCAGGACATCGAGGAGGCCCACTGGGACACCTGGGCGTTCACGCGCCCCAGCCAGTCGATCAGGGAGCCGCGCGCGGTGGTCGAGTCGCTTCGCTGCGAATTCATTGCTTGAGCGTAACCGGAATTGCGGACGTATTTTGCGCGGTTGTCATGACCGGCGTGCCGTCGAGGGAATCACGCCGGCCGACGATCACCACCGTCGGCAAGGTGACGTGCGTCACGGCGCGTGCCTGGTGGGCCATGGCCACTTCGAGCCGCTGCTCCGGGCTGAAGGCCCAGGTGCCGATCGACAGCCAGATGGCGGCGGTGAACAGTGCGGCAGCGCCCGCCATGGCAACTTCAGCGGCGCCTTCGGAGGCCCGGGAAGGGGCGAAGGTGGCGGCTGCGGTACTCGTGAAATGCTTCATGGAACTCCTCCGATGGGGGCCAGTTTGTGGCCCGATGAGGAGACTTTAGGGAGTGGCCCGGCCGTTTGCACGCGGCTTGCGACAGGCTGCGGAAATGCGCGACAGACTGCCGAAAACCCGGGCTGGCCGGATCGGCCGGAGCCCGGGAAACCGCGTCAGGGCTTCACGCAGTCGGCGTAATAACGCATTTTCCCGTCGGCGCCGGCCTCTTCCACCAGGCCGTGGATGTCGGTCTCGAAGCCCGGGCACTGGGCGTTGAACTCGCGGGAGAACTTCAGGTAGTCCACGATCTTCTTGTTGAACACCTCGCCCGGGATCAGCAGCGGGATGCCCGGCGGGTATGGCGTGACCAGCGAGGTGGTGATGCGGCCTTCCAGTTCGTCGATCTCCACCCGTTCGGTACGGCGGTGGGCGATGTAGGCAAAGGCGTCGCTCGGCTTCATGGCCGGGGTCAGGTCCGACAGGTACATCTCGGTGGTCAGGCGGGCGATGTCGTACTTGGCGTACAGCTCGTGGACATGCTGGCACAGGTCGGCCAGGCCCATGCGTTCGTAGCGCGGGAACTGCTGGCAGAACTCCGGGAGGATGCGCCACATGGGCTGGTTGCGGTCGTAGTCGTCCTTGAACTGCTGCAGCGCCGTGAGCAAGGTGTTCCAGCGGCCCTTGGTGATGCCGATGGTGAACATGATGAAGAAGCTGTACAGCCCGGTCTTCTCCACGATGATCCCGTGCTCGGCCAGGAAGCGCGTCACGATGCTGGCCGGGATGCCGGTCTTGGCGAACTTGCCGTTCAGGTCCAGGCCCGGCGTGACGATGGTGGACTTGATCGGGTCCAGCATGTTGAAGCCTTCGGCCAGGTTGCCGAAGCCGTGCCA
>DATHWV010000010.1:0-4538 GCA_035460205.1 Ramlibacter sp. | reverse complement strand
TGGCCTCTAGCGCCTGTTGCAGCTCTTCAAGCTCGGCGTTGATGAAAATCCGAAGAGCCTGAAATGTGCGCGTTGCAGGATCCTGGCCCGGCTCGCGGGTTTTGACCGTGCCAGCCACGAGTTGGGCCAGCTCGGCGGTGGTTGCAAGAGGGCCCCGTTCCTGTCGGCGAGCCACAACCGCCTTTGCAATCTGAACAGCAAACCGTTCTTCGCCATATTCACGTATCACCTCCGCGATCTGCCCGGCTTCCGCCGTGGCGAGCCAGTCGGCCACGCTCTCGCCCCGCGTGGTGTCCATGCGCATGTCCAGCGGCCCGTCGCCGCGGAATGAAAAGCCCCGTGCCGGGTTGTCGATCTGCGGCGAGCTCACGCCCAGGTCCATCAGCAGGCCGGCCACGCTGTTGCCTTCCAGTTCGCCCAGTGCCGCGAAGCCCTGGTGCCGGATGGAAAAGCGCGCGTCGTTGATCGTGTTGGCGACGGCGACCGCCTCCGGGTCCTTGTCGAAGGCGACCAGTCGGCTCGCCGGATCGAGCCGCGAGAGGATCAGGCGCGAGTGCCCACCCCGGCCGAACGTTGCGTCGACGTAGGTCTGGTCCGGCTTGGTGAATGAATCGGCAGAGAGGGCGGCTACTGCTTCGTTCAACAAGACGGTGGTGTGTTGCCATGTGCTTTCCACCGCCTGCTCTCAGAAGGAAAATTCCTTGAAGACGTCGGGCATATCGCCGCGCAGCGCCTCCGCTTCCTTGGCCTCGTACATAGCCTTGTCCCAGAGCTCGAAATGGTTGCCCATGCCAAGCAGCATGGTGTCCTTTTCGATGCCCGCCGCGGCACGCAGTTCAGGGGAGACCAGCACACGGCCCGTGCCGTCGAGCTCCACGTCCATTGCGTTGCCCAGGAAGATTCTCTTCCACCATTGGGCGGCCATGGGTAACGCGGCGATACGGTCGCGGAATTTCTCCCACTCCGGGCGCGGGAAGATCATCAGGCAGCCGTGCGGGTGGCGCGTGATCGTGAGCTGGTTGCCGGCGTTCGCGGCCAGCACGTCACGATGCCGGGTCGGCACTGAGAGCCGGCCCTTGCCATCCAGACTGAGCGACGATGCGCCTTGGAACACCTGTGTGAGTCCTTGCTACAAATTCAGTGCAAGAGCGGTGTGCGAAGGCACTATTCACCACTTAATTGCACTTTTTTGCACTGTAGCAGGAAAACTCAGCAGCGCAAGAGAGGTGTCACGCGAAAAATTGTAATGAAATCAAGGACTTAGAGGCGATTTCAGATGCGCTTCGGCGCCAAAATCCGTTCTAGATTAAGCACTTAGCAGAGGCACTGAAAGTGAAACCTCAGCAAATTGCCGAGCCACGCTATTTTTTGTGACGCAATGCGCGCCGAAGCGGGTTTCAGTCGGTGCGCGCGAGCACGCGGGCGTGCTCGCTGATGCCGATCACGTTGAAGAACGCCGCCACGAGGCGATGCACTTCGATGAACTGGACCTGGCGGCCCTCGGCCTGGCGCGCCGTCACCCAGTTGAGCAAGGTGCCGGCGGCGGAAAAATCGATGCGGATCAGTCGGGCGCACGAAATCACCATCACGTCCGCCCCGGCAAGCTTGTTTTCCAGCATGTCCAGCGCCTCGCTGGCGTCGCCCAGGATCTGCCCGGCGAGTTCCACCGTGGAGATGTTGGACATCTGCGAGTTCAGGCTCGCCGTATGGGTGTCGCTGTAGCCCATGCTCATGCCCGAGGAGAGCGAGTCACGGAACGCGTCACCGATGATGGTGTGGCCCGCCACATAACTGCCGTCGTCCTGCAGCGGCTTGTATTCGCAGCGCGCGCTGTCCCACGACGGCGGCGAGACTTCGTAGGTCACGCAATAGTCGAGCGCGACCAGTTCGAACTCGTCCGGGCGGTGCATGACGCGCAGCACTTCCATGCGCAGGCGCCACCATGCGGGGTTCACGCCCTTGTCGCCGGACGGCGTCGCGTTCTTCAGCACCTTCTCGAAATTGTCGGCGCCGATGAAGCGCAGTTGCACCGGCTGCGACGCCCACTGCGTGAAGAGTTTCGTGAGGCTTTCAACTGCCGCTTCATCGATGGCGTTCAGCTTGACCCACGACAGCTTCCATGGCGGCGTGGCCTTGCCCAGCGCGACGGTCATCGCGGCCACGGTCTGCGTGCCCATGTTCGCCGGTGATGTCCAGTTGGCTACCGGCTGCGCGGTGCCACCGGGCGCCGGCGCGGCGGCGGGCGCGGCGTGCATGCGGCCGACGGCTTCCGGGAGCGAGAACCACTGCGGCGCCGAGCGGCCGAAGCGCCCGGCGAAATCGATGGCGACGGTTTCGAACCGGTCCTGCTGGCCGGTGGCTCGGTACAGGTCGAAGAGCGTCAGCCAGGTTTCGTCATGGTCGATCCGCGCGCCCTGCGGGCTGAGCACATCCATGAGGCCGGCCTCGGCGCCGGCGTCGTCACCGTTCGCAAAACGGATCGACGCTTCTTCCAGTTCGGGGTCGTGCGCGAATTCGTCCACGTCGATGGCAAACAGCTTGGACGCGGAAAAGCCGGTCGTGCCGCCGGGCTCGGTGCTGTTGCCGATCGAAGTGACTGCCGAGATGGAGGGCGGGCCGGGCGAGCGCTGGATGGGCGCGGGTGCGGGTGCGCGCGGTGCGGGCGGCGCCGGCCGGGCTGCCGCAGGCGCCGGGGCAGCGGGCCGCGGCGAAGTCGAGGACGGGAAGAAAGCCTCCAGCTCGTCGGCCTCGAGCATGGGCCCGAGTTCCGCCGGGCCGGTCTTTTCCGCGCCTTTGCTCGATTCCAGGGGCGACGGTTCCGTCTTGGTGTACGCAGTGGAGCGCAAGGGCGAAGCACCACCGGTCGCCGCTGCCGGCGGCGGAGCGACAGGGCGCGACACCGATGATGCCGCCGGCTGCGACGCCATCGCCTCCGGCGGGATGTGCGAGGACATCGGGAAGTTGGTGCTGCTGCCGCTGCGGCTGGTCGCATCGCCATGCTTGGTCTTCCACCACTGCATGGACATCTGCGCCTCGATCTCGTCGATCTTCTTGAGCGTGGTGGCCCGGTCGTCCGGCTTGGACGGCATCGAACTCTGGAAGAACGAAGGGCGCGCTGCCGGGTCCTGCCCCGCCATCACCTCGCTGCGGCGCATCTTGCGCAGCATGTCGAACTCGCGCTTGCGGACAAAATCGTTGCGGCGCTTCCGCTCGATCATCTCCTTGAGCATCTGCTTGGAGTAGCTGCTCTCGCGATCGGTTTCCTGCTGGTCGAGGTCGGCCCAGTTCGTCGTCGGGTTCTTGACGAACTTCACTACCTTCGACAGCAGGCCGGTGTTCTCTTCCTTCGACGCCATGACGGGTAGTGTGGGCTGGGCTGGGGTACTGCGGTGGGGGTGGCGGGAGAACTAGTCTCCAAACATCTTCTGCTTGAGCTCGCGGCGTTGTTGGGCCTCGAGCGACAGCGTCGCCGTGGGCCGCGCCAGCAGGCGGCCGACGCCGATCGGCTCGCCGGTCTCGTCGCAGTAGCCGTAGTCGCCGGCGTCGATGCGCTGGATCGACTGCTCGATCTTCTTGAGCAGCTTGCGCTCGCGGTCGCGGGTGCGCAGCTCCAGCGCGTGCTCTTCCTCGATGGTCGCGCGGTCGGCCGGGTCCGGCACGATCACGGTGTCTTCGCGCAGGTGCTCGGTGGTCTCGCCGGCGCTGTTGAGGATGTCCTGCTTCAGCTGCGTCAGCTTGAGGCGGAAGAAGGCCATCTGCTTGTCGTTCATGTATTCCGAGTCGGGCATGGCCATGACTTCGGCATCGGAAAGCTGCTCGACCGGCTTGCTCTTCCAGTTATTGGCGAGCTTGGGGTCTTTCTTGACGGCCACCAGGGGTGGGGGAGTAAGGACGGAAGGGGACATTGTCTGGGTGTAGCTTGCTTTGGCGGCTGTGGAGGCCACGGATTGCGCCATCGAGGGCACCGTGATCTGCGCAAGCCGCGCGGAGGGTTTGGTGGCCCGTGCCGGTTCCGCGCCCAGGGTGGCCGCGTCGGGACGGGGAGGCATGGCCCGCGGCGGCACCACAGCCGGACCAGCCTTGGTTTTGGCCGGGGACTTGGCGGGCGCTGCCTTGGGCTTGGTGGCGGGTGCGGCCTTGGCCGTCGGCTTGCCTTTTGCGGGCGTGACCGGTTTCTTCGCGGCGGGCTTGGCTGTCTTGATGGGAGCTTTCTTGGGGGCCGGCTTGGCTGCGGCCTTCTTTACGGGGGTCTTGGCCTTGGCGGCTGGCTTGGCGGCTGGCTTTTTAGCGGGAGCTGCCTTTTTGGCCGCTTTGGGCGCGGGTTTGGCGGCCTTGGCCGCTGGTTTGGCCTTGGCTGCCGGCTTGCCGGCCTTGGTTTGGGGCTTCACTTCCTGTCTCCTCGCGCCGGACGCGGCTGCATCGGGATGCCGCGCGCCCGCCCACTGTCCTTGTTCTGGTGATGAATCGCCTTCATGAGAGCGAGTTATACCCTGATTGTTACCCCCCGGGCGCTCACGGTTGGGGTTTTCACCCCTGTG
>DATHWV010000009.1:0-7921 GCA_035460205.1 Ramlibacter sp. | reverse complement strand
GCCGTAATTGATGTGGCGGCCGATCTTGCCGTCCTCTGTCTTCTTGACATCGCCTGCGAGGTCGAAGCGCAGCGCGGGCGTGCTCTTGGTGTTGGTGAGGTTGGAGCCGGTGAGGTCGGCCGAGCCGCCCAGCATTTCCGGTAACGCCGCGGTGAAGCCTTCCAGCGCGATCTGCGAGGCCTTGCGCGATGCGACGGTTTCCGCCTTGGCGTGCGCGCCGACGGCTGCATCCACGGCGACCTGCGCGAAGTTCTTCGGCAGTTCGCCCTTCATGCGGCGCGTGAATTCGGCAGCGAGTTCCGGGTGCGCCGCGCGGTAGGCCGCGAAGCGCTTGTCCCATTCGGCCTGGGTCGCCGCACCTTTGGCCTTGGCGTCCCAGTCGCGGTACACGTCGGCGGGCACGACGAAGGGTTCGTGCGACCAACCCATGGCTTCGCGCGTCAGCTTGACTTCCTCGATGCCCAGCGCCTCGCCGTGCGCCTTCGCGGTGTTGGCGCGGTTCGGGCTGCCCTTGCCGATCTGTGTCTTGGCGACGATCAGCGTGGGCTTGTCGGCGCTTCGCTTGGCATCGGCAATCGCGCGGTCCATGGCGGCAACGTCGTGGCCGTCCACCGGGCCGATCACGTTCCAGCCATAGGCCTTGAAACGCGCCGGTGTGTCGTCGACGAACCAGGGCGTGACCTGGCCGTCGATGGAGATGCCGTTGTCGTCGTAGACGGCAACCAGCTTGTTGAGCTTCCACGCGCCGGCCAGTGCGCAGGCTTCATGGCTGATGCCTTCCATCAGGCAGCCGTCGCCCAGGAACACATAGGTGTGGTGGCCGACGACGACGTGGCCTTCGCGGTTGAACTCGGTCGCGAGCAGCTTCTCGGCCAGCGCCATGCCCACCGCATTGCTGATGCCCTGGCCCAGCGGGCCGGTGGTGGTTTCCACGCCGGGCGTGACGCCGACTTCGGGATGGCCGGCGGTCTTGCTGTGCAGCGTGCGGAAGTTCTTCAGCTCGCCGATCGGCAGGTCATAGCCGGTCAGGTGCAACAGCGCATAGATCAGCATGGAGCCGTGGCCGTTGGACAGCACGAAGCGGTCGCGGTCGAACCAGTGCGGGTCGGCCGGGTTGTGCCGCAGGTGATTGCCCCACAGCGCGACGGCGATGTCCGCCATGCCCATGGGCGCGCCCGGGTGTCCCGAGTTGGCTTGTTGCACGGCGTCCATGGCGAGCGCGCGAATCGCGTTCGCCATTTGAGATTGGTTGGCCATCAGGGGGCAGCTCCGGGAGGTGTGATCAGGGGAAACCCCAGATTTTACTTGGGGCCGGATGGCGGCCGTTTTGTACCGGTTCCGTTGCCGCCATCGTCTACAGTGATGGCATGCAAGGGCTCCACCTGACCGCCGACCTCTACCAGTGCCGCTGCGATGCGGCGTGGCTGACCCATGCGGACAAGCTGGGCCCCTGGTGCGTGCAGGCGGTGCAGGCGGCCGGCCTGCAGCCGGTCAACCAGTTGTTCCACACTTTTCCCGCCACGCCCTCCGGCCCCGGCGGCGTGACAGCCACGGTGCTTTTGGCCGAATCGCACATCTGCCTGCACACCTGGCCCGAGCAGAAGGCGGTGACGGTGGACGTGTACGTCTGCAACTTCGGCGCCGACCATTCGGCCAAGGCGCGCAGCCTGATGTCGGCGCTGGTGGACCGCTTCCAGCCCGAATGGACCGAACAGCGCTCGCTGGACCGCGGCGGTGACGAAGCGTGAGCGGGGCGGGCTCGATGTCTGGGGCGCAAGCGATGATCATGGCAGCCGGTCGCGGCGAGCGGATGCGACCGCTCACCGACCACTGCCCCAAGCCGCTGCTGGAAGTGCGCGGCAAGCCGCTGATGCAGTACCACGTGGAGGCCTTGGCCCGTGCGGGATTCACCGATGTGGTGGTCAACACGGCATGGCTGGGCGAGCAGGTCGAGGCGCGCTTCGGCGACACGCTGCGCTATTCGCGCGAGGGCCGCGACTTCGGCGGCGCGCTGGAGACGGCCGGCGGTGTCGCACGCGCCCTGCCCCAACTGGACGAGTGCTTCTGGCTGGTAGGCGGCGACGTTCATGTGCCGGAGTTCAAGTTCTCCCGCGAGGCGCTTGAGAAATTCGCTTCCAGCGGCAAGCTGGCGCACATGTTCCTGGTGCCGAACCGGCCGCACCATCCGAGGGGCGACTTCGGCCTGGGCGCCGATGGCCTGGTGCTGCGCGAAGGCTCGCCCAAATACACTTACTCGACCATCGGCCTGTACCGCAAGGCGTTCTTCGCGGCCCTGCCCGAGGGCAATCCCCAAGGCACCAGGGCGCCGATGCTGCCGATGATGCTGGCGGCCATCGACCAGGGCCTGCTCACGGGCGAGCTGTACGAGGGGCCCTGGGCCGACGTGGGAACGCCCCAGCGGCTGGCCGAACTGAATTCACAATAAGCGTCAATTCCCGGGAGGAAAAAAATGAAACATCGTCTCTTCGCTGCCCTGTTCGCCGTCGCCGGCATGCTGTCGGGCGCCGCCCACGCGCAGGCGCCCGCCAAGATCGCCGTGAGCTCGCTGATAGGCGACACGCTCACCGTCACGATCTACCGCGAGGCTTCCGGGAGCAACCTCAGCAACGTGTCCAACGTCTACAAGATGAACGGCCCGCTGCTGGACATCACGGCACTCAAGACCGTCCAGCAGGCACTGGCCAAGGCAGAGCCGAAAGCCGAAGTCTTCCCGCTGAAGGTGGCGGCGGCCGGCTCCCCCACCGACCCGGCCGCAACTGTTGCCGACGACAAGGTCGTGGCCGACAACGTGCTGGTCCAGGCACTGCGCCAGCAGGGATTCACGCACCTGGTCACCGCCACCAAATACCGCCACACCGGGCTCATCCGCCTGGCCGACGGCCCCATCCACACGGGCAAGGGCCAGATGGAAGGTCTGGGCTTCTACCTCGACCCGTCGCTGCAGGTCCAGGGCGCGACCAACACGGTCCGCAGTGAAGGCATCATCGCGCCTTACATCTTCGTGCAGGTGCGGCTGATCGACCTGGCGACCATGGAGGTGCGAACGCAGCCGGTCATCGCCAACGGCGTCGTAGCCGCGGCGCAGAACAAGCAGGGCACCGACGCCTGGGGCGCACTGACCCCCGATGAAAAGTTCAAGGCATCGGAGTCGCTCATCCAGGTGCATGTGGCCAAGGCCGTCCTGGCCCTGTTCGCACCCAAGTAATCGCCGCTGCGCGACAATCGGGGGATGAACACGGTCACCACCCCCGCCAACCAATCGGTCTATGCCCAGCGCCGCGCGCGCGTGGCCGCCCAGCTGGGCGCCGCCGGCATTGCCGTCATCCCCACCGCACCGGAGCGCCAGCGCAACCGCGACAGCGACTTCATCTACCGCCACGACAGCTATTTCTACTACCTGACCGGCTTCACCGAGCCGAATGCGGTGCTGGTGATCAGCGGCGACGGCGGCAGCACATTGTTCTGCGCGCCCAAGGACATGGAGCGTGAAATCTGGGACGGCTTCCGGCTTGGCCCCGAGGCTGCGCCCGGCGCGCTGGGCGTCACCGCCGCGCACTCCATCGACGAGCTCGATGCGCAGATGCCCAAGCTGCTGGAAAACCGCGACGCGGTCTGGTACCCGTTTGCCATCCACCAGGGGCTGGAAGCGCGCGTGGGCGGCTGGCTCAACCAGGTGCGTGCCCGGGTGCGTTACGGCGCCCTGTGCCCCGAGCAGCAGCGCGACCTGTGCGCCGTGCTGGACGAGATGCGCCTGGTCAAGGATGCGCAGGAGCAGGACACGATGCGCCGCGCCGCGCAGATCAGCGCACGCGGCCATGTGCGCGCCATGAAGTTGGCGGCCCGCATGCTGCGCGAAGGCAAGGACGTGCGCGAGTTCCACCTGGACGCCGAACTGCTGCACGAATTCCGCCTGGGCGGCTCGCAGTACTCGGCCTATGGCGCCATCGTCGCCGCAGGCGCCAATGCCTGCGTGCTGCACTACCGTGCCGACGCCGCACCGGTGCGCGACGGCGAACTGGTGCTGATCGATGCGGGCTGCGAACTCGACGGCTACGCCAGCGACATCACCCGCACCTTCCCGGCCAACGGCAAGTTCACCGGCCCGCAGCGCACGCTGTACGACCTGGTGCTCGCCTCGCAGGAAGCCGCGATCGCCGCCACCAAGGCCGGCGCGCGCTTCACTGACCCGCATGATGCGACGGTGAAGGTGCTGGCCCAGGGCATGCTCGACGTGGGCCTGCTGGACAGGAACAAGGTCGGCAACGTGGATGACGTGATCGAAAAGCGCGCCTACTTCCAGTTCTACATGCACCGCACCGGCCACTGGCTGGGCATGGACGTGCACGATTGCGGCAGCTATGTCGAGCCCTCGCAGGTCGGCGACGTCAGCGAGCGCAAGGACCCGCTGTCGGGCGAGATCATCAAGAACCGCCCGAGCCGCGTGCTCCAGCCCGGCATGGTCCTGACCATCGAACCGGGTATCTACGTGCGCCCGGCCGAGGGCGTGCCGGAACAGTTCCACAACATCGGCATCCGCATCGAGGACGACGCCATCGTCACGGCCACCGGCTGCGAGCTGATTTCGCGCGGCGTGCCGGTCAAGGCCGACGAAATCGAGGCGCTGATGCGCGGCTGAACGCCGCGGGGCCCGCCGTGACATAACGCACGGCCGGGCTAAGCTTTTTGGCTGCAGTAGCGTGACAAATGCTCACAACTTGAGGAGAATTTAGTCCTCATTTTGGGGGAAGAGCCGTGCGCAACGGTCGATTTCGCAATCGGGGCATGACCCTGATCGAGCTGATGGTCGTGGTCGCGATCGCAGGCATCCTGGCCTCGGTCTCGCTGTCGGCGTACCGCGACTACAGCCGGCGGGCCAAGATGTCGGAGATCGTGCTGGCCACTACCGTCTGCAAGACTGCGGTCTCGGAGAACTACGCATCGCTCACCGACGCGCCGGCGGCCGGCCGCTGGGGCTGCGAAAGCACGGGGGACCCGCGCAAGTACGTAGGCGCCATCCAGACCTCTTCCGATGGCGTCATCCGCATCGCCATCGTCGGCATGGACCGGCTGGTCAATGGCCAGTATGTGTACATGATCCCGACCAATGCGGACGGCACGTCGATGATCACGCCCGACCACCTCGGCCGGAACGTGAACCGCTGGACCTGCGGGTCGGACTGGCTGCCCGTGCGCAATGCCATGCCGGCCAACTGCCGCATGGACACCACGACCTTCAGTTCGCAGGACTACGAGTAGGTTCAGCCCGCGGCGGCACCGGCGCGATGCCCGGCCGTGAAAGCTTCCTCGAAGATGGAATAACCCGCCCAGTCGCTGTGCGCGAAGGCCAGGCGCGCGGTCTGCGGCACGCCTGAGGCCACCTGTCCCAGCGTGCCCGGCACCGGGATGACCATGGCGTGGCCGTAGCGCGCCACCTCGATGCGTGACAGCTTGCCGGCGAGGTCCGGGTGCGGCGCCGCAAGTTCCGCCACCACTTCCTGCCGCCAGTCCGCCCAGCTGCGCGCCAATACCTGCGCGCGCTGTGCGGGACCCGGCGCGCGGTAGCAGCTGAGCACGGTGGGGCCGGGACGCGGGTCCAGGCCCTGGTGCCTCGCGTCCACGTAGCCCAGCCCCGCGGCCCCGTACAGCACGTTGTCCCACGCGGGCGCCGCACCGCCACGGTCGCGCAGCGGTTCGCGCAAATGCAGGTTGGCCACCGCCCATGGCGCGTAGCGCGCCTGTTGCGCGCGCTGGCGCAGCAACGGCGGTGGGTTCTCGACCACGCGCGCGGCCACGAACATCGGCAGTGCGACGATGCAGTGCTGGGCCTGCCAGCGTTCCACCGCCTGCGTCGCCGCGTTCCATGCATCCACTTCCACGCCATGGCGCTGCTCGGCGATGCGGATCACGACGCGCCCGGTGCGCAGGCGCTCGCCCAGGCCCGCCGCCAGGCGCCGCACCAGCCAGCCGTTGCCTTCGGGCCAGGTCAGCACGGCCTCGCGCTCGCCCGCCTCGGCGCCGGGCGGCTGGAAGCCATGGCGGCTCGCAAAGTAGTGGATGCCGGCCCATGCCGACACCTGCTCGATGCCCGCGCCGTAATCGTCGCGGCAGCAATAGTCCAGGTACCAGCGCAGGCGTTCGTCGTCGAGACCTTCGCGCTGGAGCCATTGCGCGAAGGTCAGCGCGTCCAGCATGCGGTGGCTGGGCGCAGGCGTGCGCGGCGCCGGGATCGTGAAGCGCGCCGCGCGGCCGGCTTCGTCAACCCGCACGGCGAAGCGCCGGTACTGGCCAAGCGTGGCCGCGCCCACGCCCTGGAGCGGCAGCAGGCCTTCCTGCCATTGCCCGTTGAAGAAGAGGCGCTCCTGCGGCGCGTGACAAAGGTGGCGCTCGTCGTAGGTCCAGCGACCCGCCACGCGCCGTCGCAGGCCCAGCTCTTCCAAAAACTGCTGCACTTCGCGCGCGTCGTCGCCCGGAAGCGGCAGGT
This sequence comes from Ramlibacter sp., assembly GCA_035460205.1. Classification (GTDB taxonomy): domain Bacteria; phylum Pseudomonadota; class Gammaproteobacteria; order Burkholderiales; family Burkholderiaceae_C; genus Ramlibacter. The sequence continues at coordinate 1,419 of DATHWV010000009.1, read as the reverse complement.
AATGCGCGCCGAGCGGGCAGGCAATGCCGGCCACCGCACCCGGGCGGCTGTTGCCGCCGGGCACGTCCTCCAGTTCGAGCAACGCGAAATCCTCGATGCCGCGCTGGCGCAGCCCGCGCGCCGCTGCCAGCCCGGCCACACCGCCACCGGCAACCAGCACGCGCACCCGGCCCGCGTCCACCGGCGCGGGCCAGGCCCGGGTCTCGCGCAACAGGTGCCCGCGCTCGGGGTGGGCGCCGCCCAGCGCACCGGTGACTTCCGGTGGACGACCGCATCCAAGCAAGGGCAAACCGGCGGCGCCCAGCAGCGCCCGGCGGGTGAGCTGCACGGCATGCGGGCCGCGCGTCACTGCGGGACCTTGCCCCATTCGCGCTCGTAAGTCGTCACCAGCACCTGGTTCGACAGGCGATTCACTTCGGCGGGCATGCGCGCCATGTCGCGCGGGAAGTCGAACAAGGGTGGCAGGCTGTCCAGCTTGAGGAACTTCAGGCCCGCCGGCAGCTCGCCGGGCTGGCGATAGGGCCGGCGGCCCGCGATCACGAAGCCCCACTCGCCGAAGCTGGGCACATGCGCGTGGTAGGGCGATGTCTTCAGCCCCACCGACTCGATCGTCGTCACCACGGTCCAGAAACTCTGGCGTGCGACCAGTGGCGATGTCGTCTGCACCACCGCATAACCGCTGGCGGCCAGGCGCTGTTCGAGCAGCGCGTAGAAGGAGCTGGTGTACAGCTTGCCGATCGAGAAGTTGGTGGGGTCGGGAAAATCGACCACGATCACGTCGAACATCTCCTGCGTCTGCTGCAGCCACTGGAAAGCGTCGGTGTTGACGATCTTCAGTTTGGGGGATGACAACGCACCGCCGTTCAGGCGTGCCAGCGTTTCGTGCGTGGCAAACAGGTGGGTCATGTTGGGGTCCAGCTCGACCAGCGTGACGCTCTCCACACCCGGGTAGCGCAGCACCTCGCGCACCGCCATGCCATCGCCGCCGCCGAGCACCGCCACCCTGCGCGCCGCGCCGTGCGCCGCCATGGCGGGGTGCACCAGGGCCTCGTGGTAGCGATACTCATCGCGCTCCGCGAACTGCAGGTTGCCGTTGAGGAACAGGCGATGGCCGGCCGCCCGGCCGTTGGTGACGACTATGCGCTGGTAAGGCGAAGTCGCCGCGAAGACCACCGGGTCCTGGTAGAACTTGTCTTCCCCCAGTGACGTGATGTGCTGCGCGCCGGCAAAGGCCGCGCACAACAGGCCGAAGGTTGCGAAGGACGCTACGGCGTGCGCGCCGAAGCGCCGCAGCTCATGGCGAAACAGCCACAGCGCCCACAGTGCCACCCCCGCATTCATCAGCCCGAACAGCAGGCCGGTGCGCACCAGCCCCAGCTGCGGCACCAGCACCAGCGGGAATGCCACCGACACCGCCAG
>DATHWV010000008.1:0-2359 GCA_035460205.1 Ramlibacter sp. | reverse complement strand
CTGGAGAAGGGCAGCCTCGTGTGGAAAGCACCCAAGGGCGCCAAGTTCGCGGACGCGCATAGCGAACCCGAAGCGAGCACCAAGCTCAAGTTCATGGCGGGATTCATCGCGCCGTTCGCGCCGGACGAGATGCTCTAGGGCATCTCACATCCGCTTCACGATCTCCGAGTACTTTTTCCAGAACGCGGCGTCCTGCGTGGTCGCGAAGTTGATGCGCATCAGCGTGCTCGGCTTGCGCTCCGCATGGAACAACGCGCCCGGCGCCAGCAGGTAGCCTTCGTCGAGCATGCGCTGTGACAGCGCATCCGTATCGACGCCTGTATCCACCCACCCAAACAGACCCGCCGGCTCGGCTGCAAAGGTGCAACCCGCGTTCAGCGCCAGCTTCACGCTGCGGCTTCGCGCTGCCGCCAGCCGGGTCTTGATCCGCTCGGCGTGGCGGCGCAATTGCCCTTGCTCCATGCACAGGGCCAGCGCGCGCTCCAGCAACGCAGGGGTCGTCAACGTGCCCAGCAGCTTGGTGTCGAGCAGGCGTTCGACCAATGAAGGATGCGCCGCGAGGAAGCCTACGCGCCAGTTCGGCGCCAGGATCTTGGCGAAGCCGCTCACGTGAATGGTGCGCTGCAGGCCGTCGAGTGCGCACAGCCGCGTCGCATGCTCCGGCGCGATGTGGCTGTAGGTGTCGTCCTCGACGATGTGGAAGTCGTGCTGGTTGGCCAGCTGCAGGATGCGATGGGCACTGCCAGGCGAGAGGCAATAGCCCGTCGGGTTGTGGAACACGCTCACGCTCACATACAGCTTGGGCTGGTGCACCTCGCAGTAGCGGGCCATGACGTCCAGGTCCGGCCCATCGGCACGACGCGGCACCGGCAACAGGCGCATGCCCAGTGCGTTCAGGCGCGCGAACTCCACCGCCCAGCCCGGCTCCTCGACCATCACATGGTCGCCGGCGCGCAACAGCGTGCGGCTCACGATGTCCAACGCGTGGGTCGCGCCCACGGTGGTGATGATCTCTTCCGGCGACGCGTGCACCGACAAGGTCTCCAGCTTCTTCGACAGCGCACGGCGCAGGCCGCTGTCGCCTTTGGGTTCACCGTACTGCAGTGAAAATTCCTGCAGCGCGCGCGTGCCCGTCACCTTGCGCACCGCCGCCGGCATGAAGGTCGATTCCAGCCACTCGGGCGGGAACACGCCCATGCCCGGCTGCGGCTTGTTGCTGACGCGATGGAACATGCCGCGGATCAAAGCGGTCGCGTCGACCGGTGCATGGTTCTGGGTGCCGGCGAAGCCTGTGGCCGTGCTCCACGCCATGACCGCTTCGCCCTTGCCCGCCGGCTTGCCGGGCGCGGCCGGCGGCTCGGCCCGGCTCTCCCGCACGAAGAAGCCGCGGTTCTTGCGCGCCTCCACCAGGCCTTGCGCCAGCAACTGGTCGTAGGCGGCCACCACGGTGCTCGGGCTCACCGCATGCAATTGCGCGCACTGCCGCACCGAGGGCAGGCGAGCGCCGGGCGCCAGCAGCTTGTCGCGGATTCGCTGGGCGAACCGGCCGGAGAGCTGCTCGGTCAGCGACTGTGAAGATGCTTTCATCAGCATGCGCAAAACTCTCCCGTGTATTGCCTGATTCACCAGTACAGATGTCCAACTGAACTGGCAATCTGTACTGGTCGTGTATTGGTAGCAAAGATTACAGTGATCCTCATGAACTGGCAAGCCACCCATGACGACCGGTGAACTCCTGGCGCTGCTGGTGTTCTGCTCGGCGATGAGCTTTTCGCCGGGGCCAAACACCACGCTGTCCACCGCACTGGCCGCCAACTACGGCCTGAAGCGCGCGTTGCGCTTCTGCGTGGCCGTGCCCACTGGCTGGACCTTGCTGATGCTCGCGAGTGGGTTGGGCCTGGGCGCCCTGGTGACCGGTGTGCCAGTGCTGAATTGGGCGATCAAGCTGGGCGGAGCGGCCTACATGTTGTGGCTGGCTTACCGCCTCGCGAATTCCGGGCAGCTCACGCAAGTCGATGCGGCCAAGCTGGACGTCACCTTCATGCAAGGCGTGGGCTTGCAATTCCTCAACATCAAGGCGTGGATGCTCGCGCTGACCCTCACCGCCGGCTGGGTGGTGAATGCCGGTGGCCAGCCGTCCACCAACCCAGGCGAGCGCCTCATCATCATCAGCCTGCTGATGCTGGTGTTCGCCTTCGCCAGCAACTTCCTCTACGCGTTGGTGGGCTCGCTGCTGCGGCAATGGCTGTCGCAGGGCTCACGCCTGCTCTGGTTCAATCGCGTGCTGGCCCTGGTGCTGGCCGCTACCGCCGCCTGGCTGGTCACGGTATGAAGCCGCAGGAAGCCCGCGGCCTCTGGC
>DATHWV010000007.1:0-4451 GCA_035460205.1 Ramlibacter sp. | reverse complement strand
CATCACACACCCTTACCTGAACGTGGGCCGCATCGAAGGCGGCACCAACACCAACGTCGTCCCCGGCAAGGTGGTGTTCAAGCTCGACCGCCGGATGATTCCCGAGGAGAACCCGGAGCGGGTGGAAGCGGACATCCGCGGGATCATCGCCGACACCGCCGCGCCGATCCCCGGGATCAACGTGGAAATCAAGCGCCTGCTGCTGGCCAACTCGATGCGGTCACTGCCGGGCAACCAGCCACTGGTCGAGGCGATCCAGAAGCATGGTGAAGCGGTATTCGGCGAACCGATTCCTGCCATGGGCACGCCGCTGTATACCGACGTGCGCCTGTACGCCGAAGCCGGCATCCCCGGCGTGATCTACGGCGCCGGGCCGCGCACGGTGCTGGAGTCGAACGCCAAGCGCGCCGACGAGCACCTTGACCTCGAAGACCTGCGGCGCGCCACCAAGGTGATCGCCCGCACGCTGCGCGACCTGCTGGCCTGAGCCCCGGCTCAGGCCTTCGGCAGCGTCTCCCACCAGCGCACGCCAAAGCGCCCCTGCAGGAACGCGACGAACGCCTGCACCTTCCCCGGCACCAGCTTGGGTGAAGGAAACACCGCGTGGATCTCCTGCTCGGGCAAGGTGTATTCCTTCAGCACCTCCACCAGGTGGCCCGATGCCACCGATTCACCCGCCACGTAGTGCGGCAATGCGGCCACCCCCAGGTCGTTGCGCGCCGCGGCCAGCACGGCCGACAGGTTGTTGGAACGGAACCGGCCCGACACCGGCACCGTAACCGCCTCGCCGCGGGGTGAGAACAGCCGCCACACGTCGTCGCCCAGCACGCTGCTGTACGTCAACGCGTTGTGCCCCGTCAGGTCACCGGGCCGCTTGGGCACGCCATGCTTCTTGAGGTACTTGGGCGAAGCGGCCAGCAGCCACGGGTTCATGCCGAGGAAGCGCGCGCCCAGCGCCGAGTCGGCCAGCTTGCCCATGCGCACGGCCAGGTCCAGGCCTTGCGCCACCAGGTCGCTGTAACGGTCGTCGAAGCTCAGGTCCACCTGCACATGCGGGTGCAGGGCCATGAAGTCCAGCACCAGCGGCACCATCACGCGGCGGCCAAAAGCCACCGAGGTCCCGATGCGTAACAGGCCCTGGGCCTGGGTCTGCCGCAGCTTGACGATGTTGTCGGCCTCTTCCGACTCGCGGACGATGTTCTTGCACTTCTCGTAATAGAGCGCCCCGGACTCGGTCAGGCTGACGCCCCTGGTATTCCGGTTGAGCAGGCGCACCTTCAGCCGCGTCTCGGTGGCCGCGACCTGCTTGGTTACGGTGGGCTGGGTGGTGCCGAACTCCTTGGCAGCCTTGGAAAAGCTGCCGGTTTCCACCACCCTCACGAACATTTCCATTGCCTGCAAACGGTCCATTCCACGCTCTCAGTTATTCCTGTATGGAATGAATGTTATGGCCGCTGGCCGTCTTCTGCAATGGCCGGGGGCTTCCTACAGTCGTGACATACAAGCAAGGAGTCTCGACATGGCAAGAATGACAGCCGCCCAAGCCGCCGTCTGGGTGATGGAAAAAGAGGGCATCACACAGGCCTTCGGCATCCCGGGTGCAGCCATCAACCCGCTCTACTCGGCACTGCGCAAGCAGGGCACGATCAGCCACATCCTGGCCCGCCACATGGAAGGCGCCTCGCACATGGCCGAGGGCTACACCCGCGCCGTCGCCGGCAACATCGGCGTCTGCATCGGCACCTCCGGCCCGGCCGGTACGGACATGATCACCGGCCTGTATTCGGCGCAGGCTGATTCCATCCCGATTCTTTGCATCACCGGCCAGGCGCCCCGCGCCAGGCTCTACAAGGAAGACTTCCAGGCCGTGGACATCGAGTCGATCTCCAAGCCGGTGACCAAATGGTCGGTGACGGTGCGCGAACCGGCGCAAGTGCCAGGAACCTTCCAGAAGGCGTTCCACCTGATGCGCTCAGGGCGTCCCGGCCCGGTGTTGATCGACCTGCCTTTCGACGTGCAGATGGCCGAGATCGAATTCGATCCCGATACCTACGCACCACTGCCGGCCTACAAGCCAGCCGCCACGCGCGGGCAGATCGAAAAGGCGCTGGACATGTTGCAGGCTGCGGAGCGCCCGCTCATCGTCGCCGGCGGCGGGATCATCAACGCCGATGCGAGTGACCTGCTGGTCGAGTTTGCTGAACTCACCGGCGTTCCGGTCATCCCTACCCTGATGGGCTGGGGCACCATTCCTGACGACCACAAATTGATGGCCGGCATGTGCGGCTTGCAAACCAGCCACCGCTACGGCAATGCCACGATGCTGGCGTCGGACTTTGTGCTGGGCATTGGCAACCGCTGGGCCAACCGCCACACCGGCTCGGTGGAGGTGTACACCAAGGGCCGCAAGTTCGTGCACGTGGACATCGAGCCCACCCAGATCGGTCGCGTGTTCGCGCCGGACTTTGGCATCGTGTCGGACGCGAAGAAGGCACTGGAGCTGTTCGTGGAAGTGGCGCGCGAGCGCAAGGCTGCGCTGAAGAACCGCGACGAATGGGTGGCTCAGTGTGTGCACCGCAAGGCCACCCTGCAGCGCAAGACCAATTTCGACGCGGTTCCGATGAAGCCGCAGCGCGTGTACCAGTGCATGAACCGCGCCTTCGACGAAGACACCTGCTACGTCAGCACCATCGGCCTGTCGCAGATTGCCGGAGCGCAGTTCCTGCATGTGTACAAGCCGCGCAACTGGATCAACTGCGGCCAGGCCGGCCCGCTGGGCTGGACGGTTCCGGCGGCGCTCGGTGCGCGCGCCGCCGACCCGACGCGCAAGATCGTCGCGCTCTCCGGCGACTACGACTTCCAGTTCATGATCGAGGAGCTTGCGGTGGGCGCGCAGTTCAAGCTGCCGTACATCCACATGGTGGTGAACAACTCCTATCTCGGCCTGATCCGCCAGGCGCAGCGCGGCTTCGAGATGGACTACTGCGTCCAGCTCGGCTTCGACAACATCAACATGCCGGAGGACGGCAGTCCCGAGCGCTCCTATGGCGTGGACCACGTGAAGGTGGTCGAAGGCCTGGGTTGCAAGGCGATCCGCGTGCACAAGCAGGAGGAAATCCGCCCGGCCATTGCGCAGGCGGAAGCCTGGATGAAGGAGTTCCAGGTGCCAGTCGTGATCGAAGTGATCCTGGAGCGCGTCACCAACATCGCGATGGGCACCGAGATCGACAACATCAACGAGTGGGAGCCGCTGGCCGAGTCACGTGATGACGCGCCGACTTCGATCATGGCGATGCTCGATTGACCGGGAGAAATTAGATGCCCCAATTCACCGCCAACCTCACCATGCTCTTCACCGAGATGCCGTTCATGGAACGCTTTGCCGCAGCGCGCGCGTGCGGCTTCGACTCGGTGGAGTACCTGTTCCCGTACCCGTACGCGAAAGAAGACCTCGCCGCTGCGCTGACCGTCCACGGACTGCGCCAGGCCCTGCACAACCTGCCCGCCGGCAACTGGGACGCGGGTGAGCGTGGCATCGCGTGCCACCCGGATCGCACGGAGGAATTCCGCGAGGGTGTCGCGAAGGCGATCCAATACGCGATCGCGCTCAAGTGCCCGCAGGTCAACTGCCTCGCCGGCAAGCTGCCGTCCGGGGTGACCCAGGCCGACGCGCAGGCCACCCTGGTCGCCAACCTTCGCTACGCCGCGGCCGCGCTCAAGGAAGTCAGCATCCGCCTGTTGATCGAGCCGATCAATACCTTTGACATCCCGGGCTTCTTCGTCAGCCGTACCGACCAGGCCCTGGACATCATCGACGCGGTCGGTTCGGACAACCTGTTCCTCCAGTACGACATCTACCACGCACAGCGCATGGAAGGCGAGCTCGGCGCGACCCTGGCCAAGCACCTGCACCGCATCGGCCACATCCAGCTGGCCGACAACCCCGGCCGCAACGAACCCGGCACGGGCGAGATCAACTACGCATGGCTGTTCAAGCACATCGACGCGCTGGGCTACCAGGGCACGATTGGCTGTGAGTACAAGCCCAGGACCACCACCACCGATGGGCTGGGCTGGATGAAGACGCTCGCCCCTTCCCGCGCGCGCCGTGAGCGCGCAGCCGAACTCCAGCCGCAGTAAGGACAAGCAATGATCAAATCAGGACTCAAACTCGGCTTCATCGGCCTGGGCATCATGGGCGCGCCGATGGCGGGCCACCTCCTCAAGGCCGGCCACACGCTGTTCGTCAACACCGTCGGCCCCGTGCCGCACGACCTGGCAGACGGCGGCGTCACCGTCTGCACCAACGCGCGCGGCGTGGCCGAGCGCGCGGACATCATCTTCATCATGGTGCCGGACACGCCGGACGTGGAGAAGGTGCTGTTCAGCGAATACGGTGTCGCCTCAGGCCTGGGCAAGGGCAAGACCGTGGTCGACATGAGCTCGATCGA
>DATHWV010000006.1:0-13878 GCA_035460205.1 Ramlibacter sp. | reverse complement strand
CGGTCCAGCACCCGCATGAAGGCCTCGAAGAACAGCTGCTCGCGCTCCTGGCGGGAGTGGCGGTCGTCCTTGCCGGGCGTCTGCACCCGGGCCACCACCTCATCCGAAAGCACCGAGAGCGGCCGCCCGCTGCCCAGCGCCAGGATCTGGTTGCGGCAGACCCGCTCCAGCCGGTACAGGCGCCGGTAGGCCTCGGGCATGTCCTTGCCGGTCACCAGGATGCCGTGGTTCTTCATGAACAGGATGGGCTTGCCCTTGAGCAACCCCGCCAGCCGTTCGCCCTCGGCCAGCGAATCGGCCAGGCCGGTGTAATCGTCGTCGTAGGCAATCTGGCCATGGAAGAAGGCCGCCGTCTGGCTGGCCGGCAGCAGCCGGTTGTCCTGCAGCATGTTCAGCGCCACCGCCCAGGTCTGGTGGGTGTGCAGCACCACGCTGGCGCCGGTGATGCGGTGGATCGGCGCGTGGATGCACTGCGCCGACAGCTCCACCACGCCCTTGCCCTCCAGCGTGTCACCCTGCTCGTTGAAGACCATCATGTCGCTGGCCCGGGCTTCCGACCAGTGAAAGCCGAAAGGCAGGATCAGGTACTGGCCCTCACGCCCCGGCACGCTGATGGTGAAGTGGTTGTCGATGCCTTCTTCGAGCTGGTGGAAGTACGCCAACCGGTGCGCGGCGGCGAGGTGGACCTTGGCTTGCGCGATCGCGTCGCTGGTTCGCGACGCGGGGAGGTTGTGGATGGACATCGTGCTTTCCCGGGCCGTGAGGGCCCTTCAGCGACGATTCTCCCCCAGATGCGCGGTGCGCTCCACCTCGGGGCAGCCCAGCTCTCGGCCCACCATGGCGCGGGCGTAGAAGTAGTTGTTGCGCGCGCTGTCCGTGAGGTCGTCCAGGTCGACCCGGCCGTTCTCGTTGCACGGGAAGGCGTAGCCGCGTCCCGGCTCGAACAGGGAGCGGAAACAAAGCTGGAACGATGCCGAAACTGCCTGGGCCATCTGGTGCCTCCTGCGGTGACTTGCATGTTCAACGCAGGCCACGCAGGGGCGACGACCCCGCTGTGCAAAGAACGCGTGAAGACTGTTACGGTCAGCCCACGTCCACTGTCACGCGCAGGTAGGTTGCGGACACCAGCGTGGTGCCCGGGTACTGGCTCAGGTTCTGGCGCTCGAACAGCGCCACCAGCTCCTCGCGCAGCGTGTCGGCGCGCCCCTGGGCGCTGGCCGCGTCGAAAGCGTTCATCGTCGGGCCGTAGTACTGCCGGAACGTGTCCACGAACTGCGCCGGTGTGCCCTTGAAGTCGAACACGTAGCTGTCGCGGTCGAAGCTGATCGCCTCCGAGGCAATGCCGGCCTCGCCGAAGCGCTCGATGACCTGCGGCGTCGAGCCCCAGGCCAGCGGGCTGACGAAGCCCTCGGGCGGCGGCGGCGAGTAGGCCGCGCTGATCTTCAGGATCTGCGCCACCAGCGAAGGGTCGTTGGCGATCCAGTTGCCCATGACGATGCGCCCGCCGGGCCGGGTCACGCGGACCATCTCGCGCGCCACGTCGAAGGGCTTGGGCGCGAACATCGCACCGAACATGCTGATGACGCGGTCGAAACTCCTGTTCTCGAGGCCGGCCAGGTTGCAGGCATCGCCTTCGAGGAACTGGCAGTTGGCCGCAAGGCCCGCCTGCGCCGCCCGCTGCCGGCCCGCCGCGACCAGGTTGGCCGCGATGTCGACGCCCAGCACCTTGGCGCCCAGCTTCGCGGCCGGGATGGCGGTGGTGCCGTCGCCGCAGCCGAGGTCGAGCACCTGCATGCCCGCGGTGATGCCGGCCTGCGCCACGACGCCTTCGCCGGCCTCGCGCATGCTTTCGGCGATGCGGGTGAAATCGCCTTTTTCCCAGAGTGCCTTGTTGGGGTTCATGGATGGTTCTCCTGTGTTGGTGAAGTCATGGTCCGCACCAAGCGTTCCTGAAACGTTCCCGGCCGCCTGGCCAATGCCCGCAGCTCAACAGTTCCCACCAAGTAGGACCGGGCCTCGCCGCGGCCGGCCGTTTGGCTGACATACGTGCCGCCGCTTGGCGCACGTGAGGCTCGTCCGTGGGCCGTTAAGTTGTGGGCAGTGGCGCTCCGCTGCCACCCACTTCAAACCACCAGGAGATTTGCCATGAACACCAAAACCACTTTCAGCGCCCTCATCGCTGCCGCCACGATGGCTGTTGCCGGCGTCGCCGTTGCGCAATCGAAGGTCACCTCGTCCCCGGACACCCCGACCAACGCCAACGCCCCGACGTCCACGGCCGGCAACGGCTGCACCGCCACCGCCAACGCCATGAAGGGCGGCAACCTGGGTGGCACCGCGACGAACAAGGAATGCGGCAACGCAGCCGCACCCGTCGCCGCGACGACGACCACGCAGCCTGCCCCCATGGCCGCTGCCCCCGCTGCCCCGGCTGCGACCCAGTCCACCGCGATGGGCAACACCAGCGCCGCAACGACCGAAAGCAAGCCGATGCGCGTCGCCAAGGCTGACCGCAACTAAGCTGCGCCAGACTCCAACAAAAAAGGGGCCTCGGCCCCTTTTTTATTTCTTCGCCTCGTCGTCGAGGGCTTGCTGCACCGTGCGGTAGAAGCCCTCGCGTGCGTTGTTGGCCGTGGAGTCGCGCGCCCCGCCGGCCCAGTTGGCGTTCGACACGATCACCAGCTTGCGCTTCGGATCGATGAAGATGCCTTGCCCAAAGATGCCGCGCGCCGCGAAGCTGCCATCGGCATAGGTCCACCATTGGTAGCCATAGCCGCGGCCCGGCTGGCCGATTTCGGTGCGGGTGCCGGTGGCCTCGGCCAACCAGCCCTCGGGCACGATCGCCTGCCCGTTCACTTTCGCGTCGCCCAGGATGAACATGCCCAGCCGCGCCCAGTCGCGCGGTGAAGCCTGGATGCAGCAGCCGCTGATCTCCTGCCCTGTCTTGTTCAACAACCAGGTCGCCGGGTATTCCATGCCGGCGGGCGCCCAGATCTTTTCCGAGAGGTAAGTGGCCAGCGGCTTCTTCGTCGCCTGGTTGATGAGGATGCCCACCAGGTTGGTTTCGCCCGTGCTGTAGTGCCAGCGCGTGCCCGGAGGGGCGGCACGTGGCAGTTTGCGCATATAGCTCACGAGCGCGTCCACGCCTTCCTCAGGCTGGTGCTTGTTGAACAACGCGACGTCGGATTGCGGGTCGGCGTAGTCCTCGTTCCACTTCACGCCCGAGGTCATGGTCAGCAACTGCCGGATGCTCACGTCGTCGTATGCCGAGCCCTTCATCTGCGGGATGTACGCGCTGACCTTGTCGTCCATGCTCTTGATGTGGCCGTCACGGAGGGCCGCGCCCACCAGGGTGGACGTAACCGACTTGGCGACCGAGAAACTGGTCCAGCGTCCGCTGCCCTCGAAGCCCAGGCCGTAGCGCTCCAGCCGCAGCTTGCCGTCGTGCACGATGAGCAGCGCTGCGCTGCGCTGGCCCGCCATGTACGCGTCCACATCCAGCGACAGCTTCAGCGGCGGTCCGGGTGGCAGCGGCGATGGTGTGCCGCTCGCCGCTACCGGGCGCGACTTGGCCAGCACGGACAAGCGATCGAGCGCGCGAAACGCCGCATCACGTTGTGGCTGGCTCCAGAAGAGCAGGTCGCGGTTGGTGGGCAGCGTGGCCAGCAGGCCACGCGTTTCCTTGTCCAGGCTGAACCAGCCGGCCGTACCGGCAACGACGAGAACGCCCAGCGCCCCGAGGGCGACTTTCTTGAAATTCACTCAGCGAACTTCAGTTCGCGGCGAAGCAGTACAGGCGGCCCGCGCCACCGGTGGCGACCAGTTGCTGCTGGCTGCAGCCGGCGGACTGGTGCGAGAAGTTCCACGACTTCGCCCAGTTCTCCGGCAACGGGCCATTGCGGTCATGGTGGCCGACGATGGCCGAGCCTTCGCCACTGGAGGTCCAGCCCTTGCAGGTGGTGTCCATCTGGGGCGCAAAGGCGGTGCCGTCGGCGCGGCTGCCGGTCAGGATGTCGTGCTCGTTGGGCGTGTCGCCACGGCCCTTCACGACGTTGCCGCGCTCGTCGAGCGCGGTTTCCTTGCTGATGTTGTTGCCGTTGTGCAGGTGTTCGAGGTTGCTGGCGATCAGCACGCCCTTGGCGTTGTACCAGGGGCCCGCGCCGATACGGTCACGCGCGTTGATGGAAGCCACGCCGGGGTTGTTGGCGCCGGGCATGGTGGGCGCGACGCTCAGGTACGCGCGCCAGGTCTTGCCGCCGACGCCGGCACTGGCGGCCAGCCGCTGGCACAGCGCGTCGGCACCGGCGAGGCCGCCGAGGTCGCCGCCCTTGCCGCTGCCGGTGCTGGAAATGAAGAAGCCCATCGGGCCGCTGCTGGGGGTGCTGGCGCAGGCTGCCAGCAGCGCAATCGCTGCGCCGGTGGCGGCGAGTGTGCGGAGTTTGCTCATGGGACGTTTCCTTCTCGACGGGGGTTGGTAGGGGAGAGCCGTGAGATATTGGACTCAATTGCCCCGCGGCGGATTCGGGTTGACCCGCACCCGCACCCGCTGCCCAGCCTGACAGCCAGCCAACGCCGGCCCCACGAAACGCCGCCGTGGTGCTATGTTCAGTCACGCTCCCCGTGAGCCTGTCATGCACAAGCAGTTCGCGATCTCCCTGCCCATGGCGGCCCTGCTCGCCAGCGTGAGTGCGTTCTACTACTTTGGAATCGTTTTACCCGGCAAGGAGCGCGACAGCGTTTCCGGCCGCGGCATCGAACTGGCCCTGGCATCGCAGCCCAGCGCGCTTGAGCACTGCGTGGGTGCGGCCCGGATGATCTTCGACGTCCACTGGGCCGCGGCCTGCATGGCCCAGGCCGACGGTCACCCCGAATGCGAACTGCCCAATGACAGGGCGGCGGTCGTCAATGCCTGGTTGCGGGATGCTGAGCAACGGTGCATGGCGGAAGCCCGGGAAGGGCGCGCCCCGTGAAGCTGCCCCAAAGGCACATTGACCGTTGCTGGCCCGTCGCCTAGCCTGACCGGCCCAACCAAACCCGAGGAGAAGCCCCATGAAAGTCACACGCCTCTTGTGCGTGGTCACGGCACTGCTGTTGCCCGTGATTGCCTTCGCGCAAACCGCCACCCAGCAACCCGCACGCCAGGCCAAGGACGCGACGCGCGACGGAACCCGCGCCCAGGATGCCAAGCAGCAACGGTCGGATGCCAATGCGCCCGGCAAGAGCGAGAACGCCCCGGGTCAGCAGAAGAAGTCCAGCACCAAGGCCAAATCCTCGGACAAGAAATCGACCGACAAGAAGTCCGGCGACAAGAAGTCCAAGGAAAAGAAGTAGGCCGCTGCGGCCCTACTTGGCGAACAGCTTCGTGATGTCGCCGAAGGCCTTGATCTCCACCGCATTGCCTGACGGGTCCAGGAAGAACATCGTGGCCTGCTCGCCGGGCTGGCCCTTGAAGCGGATGTAGGGCTCGATCACGAACTTCACGGCCAGCGACTTGAGCCGCTCGGCCAGTGATTCCCAGTCGGCCATGGGCAGCACGATGCCGAAGTGCCGCACCGGCACGCCGTGGCCATCCACCGCGTTGAGCTGCGCGCCACCCGTCGCTTCGGGCGCGAGGTGGGCCACGATCTGGTGGCCGTAAAAATTGAAGTCCACCCACTCGTCGCTGCTGCGCCCTTCGGGGCAGCCGAGCATCTCGCCGTAGAAGCGGCGCGCCTGCGCGAGGTCGTTCACCGGAAAGGCGAGGTGGAAGGGGGAAAGCGGAGCGGGGTTGGTGGTGGGGGCTTGCATGGGCCGTGTCGCATGTGGTGGATCGAAGGCCAGATCGTAGGACCGTTCGTAAACAAAGAAAATCAATATATATTTGCAGTCGGCATCAAGGAAATTTGTAAATGCTTCGTGAGCTCAGGACGTTCATGGCGGTGGCGCGCGAAGGCACCTTCGCGCGCGCCGGCGACAAGGTCGGCCTGACGCAGGCGGCGGTGAGCGCGCAAATGCAACGGCTCGAAGCCGAACTGGGCTTCGACCTGTTCGAGCGCACCGGCCGTTCGGCCCACATCAATGCCGCGGGGCAGCGCACACTGGCCCGCGCGCAGGAACTGGTGCGGCTCTACGAAGGCCTGGGCTCGGCGCGCGAAGCGTCGCCCGCCGACGCGCTGGTTCGCATCGGCGCCATCGCGTCCGCGCAACGCGGCCCTCTGGCGAGTGCGCTGGCGCAGTTCCACAAGGACATGCCTGGCTGTCGCAGCCACGTCGTGCCCGGCGTCTCCATGCACCTGCTCGACAAGGTGGATGCGGGTGAACTGGACCTCGCCCTCATCATCCGCCCGCCCGCTTCGCTGCAGGCCGACCTGCACTGGACCCCGCTCGCGCACGAGCCGTTCAGGTTGCTGGTGCCGCGACGGCTGGCCGGCAGCGACTGGCGCGAGCTGCTGGCGACCCAGCCCTTCGTGCGATACGACCGCGCCTCGTTCGGCGGCCGGCAGGTGGACCGGTTCCTGCGCGAGGCGCGCATCGCCGTTCGCGAAGTGAGCGAACTCGATGAGCCCGATGCCATCGTGCAACTCGTGGCCAACGGCCTGGGCGTGGCGCTGGTGCCGGAGATCGTCGGGCAAGGCAAGTGGCCCGCAGGCGTTCGTGCGCTCGACCTCGGACGCCGCACCTTCCATCGCGACATCGGGCTGGTGCGCCGGATGGATGTGCCCGGGGACGCGGTGGTGGGACAGCTCACTCAGGCGGTGCGAGCCGCATATATTTCCTTCCATGGCAAATAACCACAGCCTGCCCGGCCGCATCCTGAAACGCGGCCGCGAAGAACGCCTCGCGCAGGCGGCGGGTGGACTCACCTTCGCGACTGTCGTCTCGTTGGTTCCATTCCTGGCGGTGAGCTTCGCGCTGTTTACCCGCATTCCGGCGCTGCGACCGGCAGGCGAGGCGATTCGCGAACACCTTTTGCGCGGCCTGTTGCCGGCCGACATCACGCGCACGGTGTTGAAGTACCTCGCGCAGTTCACGGGCAACGCCAGCGGGCTCACCTGGGTGGGCTTCGGCGTGCTGGTCATCTCGGCTCTGGCGCTGCTGCTCAGCGTGGAGAACACGCTCAACCGCATCTGGCAGGTGAAGAAGTCGCGTCCTGTGCTGCGGCGGCTGGCCTTGTATGTGGCGATGCTGCTGACCGGGCCGGTCGTCATCGGCGCCAGCCTTTGGGCGGCGCACGCCTTCCAGTGGGGCCCCGCGCTGCTCGGGGCAGCCGCCTTCACCTGCCTGTTCCGGTTCGTGCCCAACGCAGCGGTGCGTTGGCACACCGCAATCCTGGGCGGCACGCTGGCCGCCATCGCTTTCGAACTCGGCAAGCGCGGCTTCGCGATCTACCTGGCCAACACGCCGGCCAACCGCACCATCTACGGCGCCTTCGCGCCGCTGCTGGCCTTCCTGGTGTGGGTGTTCTACTCGTGGTGGGTCACCCTGGCGGCGGCGCTGGTCAGCGCCGGTGTGCATCGCGGCGGCGCAGCCCGCTAACTCATCGCCGCAGCCGCCTTGATCGCCTCGCGAATGCGCCCGTAGGTGCCGCAGCGGCACATGTTCTCGATGGCGTCGATGTCGGCGTCGCTCGGCGTCTTGGTGCGTGACAGCAGGTCCACTGCCGCCATGATCTGGCCGGGCTGGCAGAAGCCGCATTGCGCCACGTCGCGGTCCAGCCAGGCCTGCTGCACCGGGTGCAGCTGTCCGTTCTGCGCGAGCCCTTCGATGGTGGTCACGCTCTTGCCGCGCACCGAGGCCACGCTGGTCACGCAGGTCTGCACCGCCTTGCCGTTGACCAGGCAGGTGCAGGCCTTGCACACGTTGACGCCGCAGCCGTACTTCGGCCCCGTGAGGCCGAGCTTGTCGCGCAGCACCCAGAGCAGCGCCAGGGTACCCGGGGTCTCAACGCTCACCGCGTTGCCATTGACCGTGAAATCGTAGGTTGCCATGTCGATGCTCCTTCAGGAAACAAAACTGGGTGCCGGCAGTTCGCCGGGCGGGACGGGCACGTAGGCCGGCTGCGGATTGAGCGGGAAGTTGCGCGGCTTGATGCCGGTGGCGCGTGCGTACGCGTTCGCGATGGCGCCGGCGGCGACCGACAGGCCGACCTCGCCGAGGCCACCCACCGCCTCGCCGACGTTCGGCATGATGATCACCTTCACGTCCTTGGGGTAGTCCTTCATCTTGGTGAAGCGGTAGTTGCTGTAGCTCGACTCCACCGGCAGCCCGTCGCGGATGGTCAGGCCCGCGTTGAACACCAGCGCGATCGCCTCGGACAACGCACTCTGGATCTGCGCGTCGATGCCCGTCAGGTTGATCGGCTTGCCCACGTCGATGGCGATCACCGCCTTGGTCACCTTCACGTTGTTGCGGTCGCGCGCGTCCACTTCCACCACTGCCGCGCAGAACGAGCGGGACTCCTGGTGCGCCGAGCAGCCCTGGGCGAAGCCGGCCGGCATGGTCTTGCCCCAGTTGGCGGCTGACGCCACCTGCTGCAGGCAGGCGCGGGCGCGCGCACTGCGCAGGTACTCCATGCGGAACGCGACCGGGTCGCGATTCATCTTGCGCGCGATCTCGTCGGTGATGATCTCCTCGCAGGTGCGCGCCGGCATGATGTGCACCGACCGGTACGAGACGGTGTTCATGTCCAGCGCCAGCGGCATCAGCACCTTGGTGGTGACGCCATAGTTGTAGGGCGACGAGACCATGGTCTTGAAGAAGAACTGCTCGTAGCCGAGGTTGCCCACGGTCTGCTGCACGGCCGGCGGCAGCGCGCCGGCCAGGGCCGTGCCGATCTCGCCGTAGCCGTGCCGGGCATCCAGGCGCACCGCGGCGATGCGCTGCTCGTACGAAATCACCTGGCCTAGCAGCACCGTCGCGCGCACCTTGTGGTACTGCGGCGGACGCAGCCTCGTCTGGCGGATGTCGTCGGTGCGGTGGTACATCAGCTTGCAGGCGCGGCCCGTGAGCCTGGAAACCTGCGCGGCCACCTGCACCGGGTCCCAGAACAGGCGCCGCCCGAAGGATCCGCCCGATGGCACGACGTGCACCGTCACCTTGTCCGGCGGCAGGCCCAGGTCGATGGCGATCGCCTGCTTGGTGACGATGGGCGTCTGCAGCCCGGCCCAGATCTCGGCGCTGTCGGCGCGCACGTCGGCAATCGCGCATTCCACTTCCAGTGGGCAGTGCGTCGCGGCCGCGAAGGTAAATTCGCCTTCCACCGTCAGAGCACCCAGCGGCGGCACGGCCAGCGGCGCGATCGAGGCTTTCAGCGTGGCCTGGATGCTGGCGTCCGACTGGCCCACCAGTGGTCCGTCGCCCCAGGTGATGTTGAGCGCCAGCGCGCCGGCATAGGCCTGGCCGAAGGTCTCGGCCATCACGGCAACACCCGGCGGGTTTTCAACGATCGTGCCGCCGGTGGGAATCACCACCACGTCCAGCACACCGGGCATGGCCTTCACCGCGCCCATGTTGTTCACGCTCACCACGCGGCCGCGAATCTGCGACGGCATGCGCAGCATCGTGGGCTTGGCATTCGGCACAGCCTGGTCCATGGTGAACTTCTTGCGGCCGGTGACGATGTCGTACGCATCAAGGCGTTTGGCGGCCGTACCGATCACGCGGTATTGCGAAGCCGGCTTGGGCTGCACGCCCGCGGGCACGGGGATCTGCGAAGCGGCCACGCTCAGTTCGCCGAACGTGACCACGCGACCATCGGGCGCCTTCACGACGCCGTCCACGATCACCAGCAGGTTCACTGAAACACCCAGCTGCTGCGCCGCGGCCAGCAGCAAACGGGCACGCGCGCCGGCCGCCAGCAGCGGCAGCGCCGCATCGAAGCAGCGCACCGCCGCCGACCCGCCGGAGATCTGGTTGTAGAGAAGTTCCGGCCGCGCATCGGCCGCGGTCACGTCCACCTGGCTCAGGGGAACGTCGAGTTCCTCGGCCACCATCATCCCGCAAGCGGTGGCAATGCCTTGTCCGGATTCGAGCCGCGGCAGGTCCAGCCGCACGCGGCCGTTGGTGCCGATCTCCAGTGTCACCAGCGGCATGGTCGGCAAGCCGACCTGCACCAGCGAATCACCGACGTCGTAGTAGTCCACCGTGTCCGGCGGCGTCATCGGCACCGCCGCGAATGCGCGCTCGGGCGCCACACCGAAACCCGCCGCCACGGTGAGCACCGGCGCGGACACGGCGTAGGCCAGCAGGCTGCGGCGTCGCAGCAAGGTCGGGTCGTCGCCGGCAGGGGCAGTGTGGGGTGCGGGCTGTGTGACGGTGGCGTCCATGTGGCTGTCTCCAGGTCGTTGAAGTTCCATCATGGGAAATGCAGAGGCGGCGTGTTGTCTGCCCGACGACAACTCTGACGAGTGTCTCTACTTGAGACAAAAGTGATGCAAGCGGTTACGCCGAACATACAAAACGCTTCGGCCTGCGTATGGTCGTGTTTGGAGACAAACATGAACAACAGCTCAACAATGGAGAGCATGCTGCGTGGGAGCCTCTGGGCCGCCACGCTGCCGGGCGATGAGCTCGATCGCGTCATTGCCGAAACGCGCGAGAAGCGGCTTGAACCCGGCGGCCATGCCGTGCGTTGCGGCGAGCCAGCCGAACACTGGTTCGGGATCATCGAAGGCCTGGTGAAGATGTCGATCACGCAGGCCGATGGGCGCCAGTCCACCTTCACCGGTGTGAGGGACGGTGGCTGGGCCGGCGAAGGCTCGCTGCTCAAGCCCGGACGCTGGCGCTACGACGGCATTGCGGTTCGGCCCACGCGGCTGGCCTGCATGCCGCGCGCCACTTTCCATCGCCTGTTGACCACGCAACTGTCGTTCAACCACTTCCTGCTGTCACACCTCAACGCGCGCCTGTCGATGTTCATCGGGCTGGTGGAGTACGACCGGCTGCTGGGCCCCGATGCGCGCGTGGCGCGTTGCCTGGCCAGCCTCTTCGATCCCAACCTCTATCCCGACGCGAGCCCGGTGATACGGATGAGCCAGGAAGAGATCGGCTTGCTGGCCGCCGTCTCACGCCAGCGCGCCAATGAGTCGCTGCATGCACTGCAACGCGCCGGACTGTTGCGCGTGGACTTCGGCGCAGTGACCGTCCTGGATGTGCCCGGCCTGCGCTGCTATTCGGGCAGCCGCGAGCCGCGCCGGCAACCGCAACTGGAAGCCGCATGAAGCCACAGGCGCCGCAGCCCGCAGGGCATGGCATGGCCATGCTGGTGGTGGGTGCGACGGTGCTGCTCGTCATTGCGGGTTGGTGGTGGGCTGTAGTGCCGGGCCCACCGCCCAGCGAGAGCCGTGGCACGCCACAAACTGCAACGGACAAACCGGCGCAACTGCCCTGCGCCAAGGTGTTGGGATGCGCCGCCGGCCTAGCGATCGAGGATGCCGGCAAGCAATGCCGCCCGCAGATCGAGGAACTGGCGGCCTTCGCGCCGCGCTGGACCAACCGCGCGAACGAATCCATCTTCGTCGACCACATGTGGCTGCAGCAGGACAAGGGCACGCTCACCTTCATGGGCAAGCATGCGCAGTTCCAGGATGCGGGCGGGCGTTTTGCGCCGGTGGCTTACGAGTGTGACTACGACCCCGCCACGCGCCAGGTGCTGGCCGTGCGCGCGAAGGCCGCGGCCGGGTGAGCGCTCAGCGCTATTCGCCGTCCCAGTAATCGAGCGCGTGCGCCGGCCGCGTCATGTGGCGCAGCGTCCCGCTGCCGTACGCGCCGATCTTTCCGGAATCGGGGTACTCGCACACCTCGGCCGGCATCATGGTGCTGACCGAGACGAAGGCCAGCGGTGCATCGGAGTCGTTGACGATCTGGTGCGCGGTCTCCGGGCCGCCGGTGGGGCAGGCGATGAAGTCACCCGCGCGGATCTTTCGCGTCTCGCTGCCGTAGCGCAACAGGCCCGTGCCGCTGACGATGAAGAACATCTCTTCCTCGGCGTGGTGGCTGTGGAAGGGGCAGCCGGCCTTGCCGGGCGGCAGCACGTCGTAGGAATAGCCGATGTCTTTCGCGCCGAGCCGCCGACCAACGCGCATCGAGCGTGATTCGAATTTGTCGCCGTGGCTGGAATGCTCGAGCTCCAGCTCGTCGATGTTGATGACGCGGTCCTTGATGGGCATGGTGAAACCTCCTGCCGCGCATCATGGCGCGGAAATCGGCGGCAAGTGTCAGTAGCACGGCGAGGCCACAATCCGCGCATGCCTGCGCCACTGCTCTACCTCGACTTCGACTTCAGCGACGAGGAGGATGGCCGCGGCAGTTTCGATGCGATGGCTTCGGTGACGCCCGATCGCCTGCCTGCGCTCCAAGCCGAGATCGATGCGGTGTTGGCATGGGCGACGGCCGCTTTCGGACCGGGCGCGGCGGACGATGAAGGCGAGTGGGGCCACGACGTGCAGAGCGTCGACGAACCGGGCTCGCGCACGACCGTCACACTGACGATCAGCGGCTCACCCGCCTTCTGCGACGCTTTTCGACACAAGTTCAGGCTGGACGACATTTATTGAGGCCTTTAGCATTCGCCCTTTCAACAGGGGGAAGAACTTGGCCAATACGACCAAAACGATCAGCGGCACGGGCGCGGACGACAACCTGCAGGGCACTGCGGGCGCTGACGTGATCAAGGGCAACGCCGGCGACGACCTGCTCTTCGGCCTGGCGGGCGACGACCGTTTGGTCGGTGGCTCGGGCAACGACGAACTGGATGGCGGACGCGGCTCCGACGAGTTGTCCGGCGACAACGGTGCGGACCTGTTTGTCTTCAGTTTTGGCGACTTGCTCGTTTCGATTCCGCCCGAGGGCACGACCGAAGCGCACATCAGCCTGGACTTCGGGCACGACGTGGTGACCGATTTTCAAATCGGCGTGGACCACCTGCAAGTCCGCGCCGGCAGCGACCCGGTGGTGCTGACGCTGGCGCAGCTGGCCGAGAAGCTGTTGCTGACGCAAGTCGATGTGAACGGCGACGGCACACAGGACACGCTGATTACCATCGACTACATCGATGCCGAAACCGGCATCCACTGGACCGACGACACCTCCAGCATCACGCTGCTGGGTGTGACGGCCACCAGCGTCGACCAGGTCTTCGCGGGCTAGGGAGAGCGATGCAGCCGCGGCGCCGAGAGCGCCTGCTGGCTCTCATCGATCGCCACATCCACCTGCGGCCACTTGCCGGTGAGCTTGGCCGCGGCCAGCGCCTTGGCCAGCGCGTTCAGGTCACGCACCGTGGGCGCCACCTTGATCTGCGCAATGGCCGCCCCAGGGTTGCCGGCGCGCAGCAGCGCCATCACTTTGTCGGGCCAGGGGGAACGGGTCGCCATGCCGCATTGTGACCTGACGCGGTCATCCCGCGCGAACGTAGGAAGCAGCCGACACCGCGACGCGGAGAACATCAATGCGCCGCGACGTGCCGGACGTCTTACCTTGGCTGGATCAGCAACCATCCAAGGAAATACCATGAACGACTACAAACGCGACCTGACGACTGACAAGGACGGCAAGCCCGTTGCCAAGGCCACCACCGGTGCGGTGGTGGGTGGCGTGGCCGGCGGCGTAGCCGGGGGCGCGGCCGCAGGCGCGGCGGCAGGCGGCATGACCGGTCCCGTGGGCGCGGCAGTGGGCGCCGCTGTCGGTGCCGTCGTGGGCGCGATGGCCGGAAGGAACATGAAGGTGGACCCCGTCGCCGAAGACACTTATTGGCGCGACAACTATTCCACCCGCCCCTACGTGACCAGCGGCTCGTCCTACGACGATTACGCGCCGGCCTACCGCTACGGTGCGGACTCCTATTCCAGGTACCCCGGCCGCTCGTTCGACGACGTCGAGTCCGACCTCAGCCGTGACTGGGCC
>DATHWV010000005.1:0-27504 GCA_035460205.1 Ramlibacter sp. | reverse complement strand
AGCGGACTAAAGCGAGAACCCCTGTGTTGATGGCACTCCTCCTAGCCTGCTGGCGGTGGCTTACAGCCCCGTCCGACGGCTTGGCCCTGCCATCTGCCCGCATCATGCGGGCCACGCACGCTACGTTTTTTGTAGCACCGCAGCGCCGCCGTTCTGGCGGACCGCGCCTCGCCCTCCTCCACGCGCCTTTGCCTCGCCGACCGGGTTCTCCCGGCTAAGCGACCGCATACCCGGCAATTCCATCGTTTCAAAGCGCTAGCAGGCATCGTTGACCCGTCATGGGTCGATTGGTGATGTGTTGTGGGACAGACCAGGATTGCTTGCAATCTGCTCCGTCCCCAACTGACTAAAGGACTAGACGCTATGAAGCGCATGCTGATCAACGCCACGCAGGCTGAAGAACGCCGCCTGGCCATCGTCGATGGACAAAAACTCCTCGACTACGAAATCGAAATCGAAGGGCGCGAACAGCGCAAGGGCAATATCTACAAGGCCGTCGTCACCCGTGTCGAGCCCTCGCTCGAAGCCTGTTTCGTCGACTACGGCGAAGACCGCCACGGCTTCCTGCCGTTCAAGGAAATCTCCAAGAGCTACTTCGCGCAGGGTGTGCCGGTTTCGCAGGCCCGCATCAGCGACGTGATCAAGGAAGGCCAGGAACTGCTGGTCCAGGTCGAGAAGGAAGAGCGCGGCAACAAGGGCGCCGCCCTCACGACCTTCGTCTCGCTCGCCGGGCGCTACGTGGTGCTCATGCCCAACAACCCGCGCGGCGGTGGCGTCAGCCGCCGCATCGAGGGCGATGACCGGGCCGAGCTCAAGGAGAACATGGACCAGTTGGAATACCCCAACGGCATGTCCATCATCGCCCGCACCGCCGGCATCGGCCGCAGCGCACCGGAACTCCAGTGGGACCTGAACTACCTGCTCAAGCTGTGGGGCGCCATCGACGGCGCGTCCAAGGGCGGCAAGGGCGCTTTCCTGATCTACCAGGAATCGTCCCTGGTCATCCGCGCGATCCGTGATTACTTCAACCACGACATCGGCGACATCCTGATCGACACCGACGACATCTACGACCAGGCGCAGCAGTTCATGGCGCACGTGATGCCGGAGCACGCAGCCCGCGTGAAGCGTTACCGTGACGACGCACCGCTGTTCTCGCGTTTCCAGATCGAGCACCAGATCGAGTCGGCCTATGCCCGCGAAGTGAAGCTGCCTTCGGGCGGCGTGGTCGTCATCGACCACACCGAGGCGCTGGTCTCCATCGACGTGAACTCGGCGCGCGCCATCAAGGGCGGCGACATCGAGGAAACCGCGACCCGCACCAACCTTGAAGCCGCCGACGAAGTGGCCCGCCAGATGCGCCTGCGCGACCTCGGTGGCCTGATCGTCATCGACTTCATCGACATGGAAGAGTCGAAGAACCGCCGCGAAGTGGAAAACCGCCTGCGCGATGCGCTGCGGCAGGACCGTGCGCGCGTGCAGTTCGGCACCATCAGCAAGTTCGGCCTGATGGAGATGAGCCGCCAGCGCCTGCGCCCGGCCCTGTCCGAAGGTGCGTCCATCCCCTGCCCGCGTTGCGGTGGCCATGGCCACATCCGCGATACGGAAAGCTCCGCGCTGCAGATCCTGCGGATCATCCAGGAAGAATCGATGAAGGACGGCACGGCCGCCGTTCACGTGCAGGTGCCGGTGGAAGTCGCATCGTTCCTGCTGAACGAGAAGCGCGCCGAGATCGCCAAGATCGAACTCAAGCAGCGCCTGAATGTGATCATGGTGCCCAACAAGACGCTGGAAACGCCGAACTACCGGCTCGAGCGCCTGAAGCACGACGATCCGCGTCTGGACAACCTGCAGGCCAGCTACCACATGGCCGAGGAAATCGAAGACCCGACAGCCGTGACGCGCCGCTCGCACGAGCGCACCAACAAGCAGGAGCCGGTGATCAAGGGCGTGCTGCCCGACGCACCCGCGCCCATCGTCGTGCCCAAGCCTGAACCGGTGAAGGCCGCCGAGCCTGTCGCGCGCAAGCCGGCGCCAGCGCCGGTCGTGGCGCCCGCTCCGGCCGAGCATGGCTTCATGGGCTGGATCAAGAGCCTGTTCGGCGCCGCCCCGGCACCGGCCCCGGTGGCGGCACCGGCTCCCGCTGCTGAAGGCCGCAAGGAAGAAAAACGCGAAGGCGGTCGCGGCGACAGCCGCCGGGGTGGCCGAGGCCGTGACGGCGAGCGCCGTGATGGACGCCGCGGCGAAGGACGTGGCGGCGAAGGACGTGGCGATGGCCGTGCCCGTGACGGTGAACAGCGCCGCGAACGTGGTGAGCGCGCGGAAGCCGGCGACGGCCAGCCGCGCAATGAAGGTGGCCGCCAGCGTGACGGCGAACAGCGCCGTGGCGAACGCGGCGAGCGCCAGGAGCGTGGCGGTGAACGCCAGGGACGTGGTGAAGCCCGGGGCGATCGCGACAATCGCGAGCCGCGCGGCGAACGCCAGGGCCAGCGCGAGCCTCGCGATGCGGACCAGCGTGCGCCGATGGATGCGACCGCGGGTGCCGACGGCGTTACCGCTGAACAGCGCCAGGACCGCCAGCCTCGCGGCGAGCGCGGTGAGCGCGGCGAAGGCCGCCGTGAGCGTGGTGATGGCCGCCGTGGCGACCGCCGCGGCGATCGTGGCCCGCGCGAGCAAGCGCCGGCAGGCGAAGGCGTCGAAGCTGCCGCCCTCGCAGGTGCTGCCGCTTCCGTCGGCATGGTCGCCGACACCGGCCACCAGCAGGCGCCTGCAGCCGACCCGGTGCTCGAGTCGCACACCCACCAGGATGTGCGCCCCGCCGACGGCCAGGACGGTGAAGAGCGCCGTGAGCGCCGGTCACGCGACCGCTACGGCCGCGACCGCCGCGAACGTGGCGATCGCCAGCCTCGTGAAGAAGGTGCCCCGACGGCCGAAGCCGCCGTCAACGGCGCACCCGAACAGGCCGAGCGCGTTGAGCAAGCCGAGCGGGCCGAGCGCTTGCGCTACCCGACCGGCTTCGTGAACGATGAAGCGGAACCGGCCGTCGAAGCCGCTGCTCCCGTCAACTTTGCGCAACCAGTTGCACAGCCCGTTGCAGCGCCCGTTGCAGCGCCCGTTGCAGCGCCCGTGGCGGTGAAGCCCTCAGCGGCTCCCGCTCCGGTGAGTGCCGGCCTGCCCAAGGTCCAGTCCTTCCAGTTGCCGGTCGACCAGCTCGCCCAGGTGGCCGAGGGTTCGGGCCTGCAGTGGATCAACTCCGATGCAGCCAAGATTGCCGCGGTGCAAGCGGCCATTGCCGCCGAGCCGAAGCCGATGCGCGTGCCGCGCGAGCGGCCGCCGGCCATCGTGGTGGATGAAGGCCCTCTGGTGCTGGTGGAAACCAAGCGCGACCTGCGCGAGATGAAGCTGCCGTTCGAGCAGACCACCCTGCCGCTGCAATAAGCTGGCGCGGCAAGTCTCAATAAGGCCCGTTCGCGGGCCTTATTCGTCTGCGGCGCGCTTCCACGCCTGCGCCGCGGTCTCCGCGTCGCCTCGCTCTTCGGCGAGCAGCGCCAATGCGCGCCAGGCATTGCGATGCAACTGTTTATCGCCCAGGCCCATCGCGGCCTGGCTCATCAACTGCTGGGCCTTGCCCCACAGTTGCCGTTTCATGCAGGCCATCCCGGCCAGGTATTGCAGCGTCGCGTCGCGCGGATTGGCGCGCTGCGCTGCTTCGATCCGCGCGAGCCACGCACCGTCGAAGCTGTCCAGGCCGGCTTCGAGCGCGCGCACGAGCTTCACCTTCATGCTGTCGCCCAGCTCGCCCTGGCGCTCCCACACTGGCAACAGCCAGTCGCGGGCAAGGTGTGCGTCCCCGCCCAGCGTCGTGAGGCGCATGCCGGCGTGGATGGCCAGCTCGGGCATCAGGCGCTCCGCGGGTTCCAGCGACGCCCAGGCACGTTGCAGTTGCGCCGTGTCATGCGCGCCGTTCAGCAAGTCGATCGCCAGTCCACGCACGATGCTTTGTGCGGCGCCGGCGGAGAAAGCCCTGTGCTTCGCGAGCAGCCGCGCAGTCTCGAGCGCTTCTGCAGTCTGCTGCGCGAGCCGCGCCGCCTTCAGTTTGATGCGCAGCGCCAACGTTCGCCGTGACGCGCCCTGCGAGAGCCCCTTCAGCCACGCCATGGCGGCTTGCGGATCGCGGTCGTCCAGCGACCAGCGAGCCGCGCGCAGCAGCGCGCCTTCACGGGTCTCCTGCGCGTCGCGCGCGGAGCCATGCTCCAGGGCGCGCTGCAGGTGTTCTTCGCGCGCGGGCTTGTCCTGCAGGGCATGCGCGCTCTCCGCCCCGAGCGCATGCGCGAGCGTGCGGACCTGCGCGGCATTGGCCGGCGCCTGGCCGCCACCGCTCAACGACCTTTCCTGCGCCAGGGCGGCTTCCGCTGCCTTGCGCGCGCGGATGAACCGCCCGGCCATGAGGTGTGAAATGGCATCGAGCAAGGCGCCATGCATCGCACGCTCCTTCTGCTGCGTGCGCCAGCGCAGGGCCTGGCGAGGCAAGTCGAAGAGTGCCGCCAATGCGCCCAGCACGGCATACATGAAGACAAACGCCGCCAACAGGAGCACCACGACCAGGTTCAGCGACAGGTCCACGCGATAGGGCGGCCAGAACACCGTGACGGTGCCCTGGTTGTTGTCCACGAACAGCGAGACGGCAGCAGCGATGCCAAACAGGGCCAGGAGCCAGAGGGCCGCGCGCATGACCGCCTTACCTGCCGGCAGCGGCTGTTGCCAGCACCGCAAGCGTCTCGTCGATACGGGGCAGTTCCACCGCACGCAGCTGCGCCTGCACCTGTTGCACCAGCACGATGGCCGCCTGGGTCTTGCGTGAAGCCGGGTCGAAATACTTGCGCAAGGCGGCTGCGGAGGCAGCGACATCGGCGCGCGCGGCGTCGGTCTGCCTGGCCAGCAGGCCCAGCCGCGCGTTGAGCAATTTGAGCTTGAGGTTCTCGCGCAGGAAGAAGGCCTGCTCGGGCGCCAGCAGCACCGCCTCAGGCTGGTCGATGCGGCTCACGCGCACAAGCCGGCGCGCTTCATCACTCACTTCGGCCACCATGCGTTCCCACCACTGGGCGGGCGCCGAGGCAGCCGGCTTGCGCGCCGAAGCGGCAGGGACCGCGGGTGTCACCGCATTGGCCAGCGGCAACTCGTCGACCTGGCGCGCCAGTTCATCGAGCTTGACCAGCAGGTTCGGCACATCGGTGACGCTTGCGGTGCGGATGCGCTCGATGTCGCGCGCGATCGCAGCGCGCACGCGCGACAGGCGCGGTTGCGCGGCGCGGTCCAGGCGCTTGTCGGCGCTGCGCAGTTCGGCGAGCAAGGGCTCGACGCTGCCGGTCAGCTGGGCTTGCTGCTGGGCCAGGCGCAAACCGGATTCGATGTCGACCACCAGGTTTTCGTCGCGCGAGCGCGAGAGGCTCTGCATCAGTTCCTCGATCTGCGTGCGCTGCAGGGCCACTTCGCCCAGGCGCGTTTCGGTCAGGGCCTGCCGGGCGGCGGTTTCGCGCGCGAGGTCCTGGGCCTGCTTGGCGAAGGCGCGCGCCTCGATCGAGGTGGCGCCCGAGTCGGCGCTCTGGCGGGCCAGTTGTTCCTGGATGCTCGACAGCTTGTGCCAGAGCATCCCGCTCGCGCCAAGCGCCAGCAGCGAGACCCCGAGCACGACATAGAGCACGCCGCGCGCCACCACCACCCCGGCCGGCGCCGCAGCCGTCACCGGAGCCTGCGCTTCCGGGGCGGGCTCCTGGGCGGTGGCAATGGGATCGCTGGCCGGCTCTGGACTCATCGAAACGATTCTAGGGCCGCGACCACCGCGTCCACGGCGGGCCGTGACTCGCAAACAACACCGAAACCGGCCTGGCGCGCCGAGTGCGCGATGCGCGGATGGGTCGCGACCGCGCGTGCCTGCGACCAGTCCTGCTGCGGGAGGGCGGCCCGCAAGTGGGCGATCGCCTGCGAGCTGCTGAAGAGCCAGGTGGAGCCGTCGCCGGCGGCTTCGCGCGCCATCGCCACTTGCGCTGCCTCAAGTCGGGATGCCTGCCTCACATAGGCCACCACGATGTCGACCTGGGCACCGGCCGCCGCCAGTTGCGAAGCCAGCCACTCGCGGCTGTTGTCGACGCTGCCGGCATCGGCCCCCCGCACGAGCATGACGTGATCGGCGGGAGCAACCTGGCGGCCAACTTGTTGCCACAGGGTTTCCGAGTCGAACTGCTGCGCATCGGCCCCGGGCGAATCGATGGCGGACGCCGCGACGCCGGCTTCGAGCAGCGCATCCCGCGTGCCACTGCCCGTCGCCCAGGCCCGCACCGGCGCCGGCCAGCGCGCCTGCGCTGGCGCTTGCGCGAAAAAATGCCGCACGGCATTGCCGCTGACAAACATCACCGCACGCATTTGCTGCAGGCGCGTCCAGGCATCGCGAATGCTCGAGGAGTCTCCCGGCGGCGCGATCTCGATCAATGGAAGTGCCACCGCATCGGCGCCATGCCGGCGCAGTTCATCGACCCAGCGCCGGGCCTCGGTTTCGGGCCGGGTAACGAGCACGCGCATGGCGTGGATCGCTTCAGTGAGCGCCGGCTGCGCGCAAGCGGCTGGCGACAGCCGCGCCGAGCTCGCCCGCCTGCGCCAGGTCGGCGGCCGCGCTGGCTGACTGCGCGCGCACCAGCGGCGCGGCGGTGTCCGGGTCGCCCCAGGCCGCGCGCAGTTGCAGGTACTCGCCCGAGAACTGCGCGAATGCCGCGAGCGGCATGGAGCAGCTGCCACCCATGGCGCGGCTCACGGCACGCTCGGCCGCCACCGCCAGCCAGGTGCCCTGGTGCGCCAGCGGCGCCAGCAGTTCCAGCAGGTCGGCGCGCTCGGCACGCACTTCGATGCCCAGGGCACCCTGGCCGGCGGCCGGGAGCATCTCCTCGGGTTCGAAGACCTGGCGGATGCGCTGGCCCAAGCCCAGGCGCTTGAGCCCGGCGGCAGCAAGGACGATCGCGTCGTATTGCCCCTCATCGAGCTTGCGCAACCGCGTGTCGAGGTTCCCGCGCAGGGGCTCGATCTTCAGGTCGGGCCGTATGGCGCGCAGCAATACCACGCGGCGCAGGCTGGACGTGCCAACCACGGCGCCTTGCGGCAATTCGGACAGCGCGCCGAACCGGACGGAGACGAACGCATCGCGCGGGTCTTCCCGCTCCATGACACAGGCCAGTGCGAAACCGGCCGGTAATTCCATCGGTACATCCTTGAGTGAATGCACGGCCAGGTCGGCGCGGCCCTCTTCCAGCGCGGTTTCGAGTTCCTTGACGAACAGGCCCTTGCCGCCGACCTTGCTCAGCGAGCGGTCGAGGATCTGGTCGCCCCGGGTGGTCATGCCCAGCAGCGAGACCTCGTGGCCGCGCTGCTCCAGCACGGCCTTCACATGTTCAGCCTGCCACAGCGCCAGGCGGCTTTCGCGGGTGGCAATCACTAGCTTGGACAATCTCGTAACCTGCTTGTAATGCTTGGGGGGTAACGGATGCTAGCATGCACGCTGCCAAAAAATTAAGCAGCAGACCATGTCCACAAGCCCGTCGAGTGCACCCGCTTCCCCCTCCCGGCGAGCCCGCGATAATGAGCGCCCGCTGGTGGAGGACATCCGGCTGCTGGGCCGCATCCTCGGTGACGTCATCCGCGAGCAGGAAGGCGTCGAAGCCTACGAGCTGGTCGAGCGGATCCGCAAGCTGTCGGTCGCCTTCCGGCGCGACGCCGACCATGACGCCGACAAGGCGCTCAAGACGCTGCTGAAGTCGCTGTCCGGCGAGCGCACCGTCAGCGTGATCCGCGCCTTCACCTATTTCAGCCACCTGGCCAACCTGGCCGAGGACCGGCACCACATCCGCCGCCGCGCCATCCATGAGCGGGCAGGCGACACCCAGGAGGGCAGCATTGAAGTCGCGCTGGCCCGCCTGCGCTGGGCCGGCATCAATGCCAAGACCGTGTCACAGACCCTGGCACAGAGCCATGTCTCGCCGGTGCTCACCGCGCACCCGACCGAGGTGCAGCGCAAGAGCATCCTGGATGCGGAGCGCGACATCGCCAACCTGCTGACGGCGCGCGACGAAATCAAGTCCAGGGCCTTGCCCAAGGACGCCCTGGCGCCGCGTGAACTGGCGGCCAACGAAGCGCAGATCCGCGCACGGGTGCTGCAGCTGTGGCAAACGCGACTGCTTCGCTTCACCAAGCTGGCCGTGGCCGACGAAATCGAGAACGCGCTGAGCTACTACGAAGCCACCTTCCTGCGCGAGATCCCGAAGATCTACGCCGACCTCGAGCACGAACTGGGCAACCACCCGGTCGCCAGTTTCCTCCGCATGGGCCAATGGATCGGCGGTGACCGCGACGGCAACCCCAACGTCAGCGCGCAAACGCTGGAATACGCGCTGCGGCGCCAATGCGAGGTCGCGCTGCGCCACTACCTGACGGAAGTGCATTACCTGGGCGGCGAGCTCTCGCTGTCAGCAATGCTGGTGGCCGTCACGCCCGCCATGCAGGCGCTGGCCGACAGTTCGCCCGATACCAACGAACACCGCATGCACGAGCCTTACCGGCGCGCCCTGACCAGCATCTATGCGCGGCTGGCCGCGACGCTCAAGGACCTCACAGGCGAAGATGCCACCCGCCACGCCGTGGTGCCGCAAAACGCGTACCTGCGTGCCGAAGACTTCCTGGCCGACTTGCGCACCATCCAGTCCTCTCTGCTGGCGCACCATGGCGCCGCCCTCGTCCAGCAAAGGCTGCATCCGCTGATCCGGGCCGTTGAGGTGTTCGGCTTCCACCTGGCCACCGTGGATCTGCGGCAAAGCTCGGACCAGCATGAGGCGGTGATCGCGGAACTGCTTTCGGTGTCGCGCGTCGAGCCGAACTACAGCAAGCTGACCGAAGCGGCCCGGCGCGCGTTGCTGGTCAAGCTGCTGGCAGATGCAAGGCCGTTGCGCGTGATGGGCGCGAGCTACTCCGAACTTGCGCGCGGCGAACTCGCCATCTTCGAGATGGCCAAGCGCATGCGCGAGGCCTACGGCTCGCAGGCGATCCGGCACTACATAATCAGCCACACGGAAACCGCGAGCGACCTGCTGGAAGTGCTGCTGCTGCAAAAGGAAGTGGGCCTGGTCACCGGCACGCTCGACGACAAGGCGGTGGCCGACCTGATCGTCGTACCGCTCTTCGAAACGATCGAGGACCTGCGCAACGCCGCGCCGATCATGCGCGAGTTCTATGCGTTGCCCGGCATTGCGAAACTGGTCCAGCGCTCCGGCGCCGAGCAGGACATCATGCTGGGCTACAGCGACAGCAACAAGGACGGCGGCATCTTCACCAGCAACTGGGAGCTGTACCGCGCCGAGATTGCGCTGGTGGAACTGTTCGACGAACTGGCCAACAGCCACAACATCCAGTTGCGGATGTTCCATGGCCGCGGCGGCACCGTCGGCCGTGGCGGCGGCCCGAGCTACCAGGCCATCCTCGCGCAGCCACCCGGCACCGTGCGCGGCCAGATCCGCCTGACCGAGCAGGGCGAGGTGATCGGCTCCAAGTACGCCAACCCGGAAATCGGCCGGCGCAACCTCGAAACGCTGGTGGCAGCGACGCTGGAAGCGACGCTGCTGCAGCCCACCAAGCCGGCGCCGCGCGCCTTCCTCGGCGCCGCCGAGTCGTTGTCGCAGTCGAGCATGGCCGCTTACCGCGCACTGGTCTACGAAACACCCGGCTTCACAGAGTACTTCTTCGGCTCGACCCCGATCCGCGAAATCGCGGAGCTCAACATCGGCTCGCGCCCCGCATCGCGCAAGGCCAGCCAGCGCATCGAGGACCTGCGCGCCATCCCCTGGAGCTTCAGCTGGGGCCAGTGCCGGCTGACGCTGCCCGGCTGGTATGGCTTCGGCACCGCGGTGGACCAGTTCCTGAATGGCAACGACCAGCAAACCCGCAAGGAAGGCATTGCCCTGTTGCAGAAGATGTACCGCCAATGGCCGTTCTTCCGCGCGCTGCTGTCGAACATGGACATGGTGCTGGCCAAGAGCGACCTGGCATTGGCTTCGCGTTACGCCGAACTGGTGACCGACGCCCGCCTGCGCAAGAAGATCTTTGGCACGATCGAAGCGGAATGGCATCGAACCGTGGAAGCGTTGCAGGCGATCACCGGCGAGAAGAACCGCCTGGCCGGCAACCCCGCGTTGCAGCGTTCCATCCGGCACCGCTTTCCGTACATCGACCCGCTGCACCACCTGCAGGTGGAACTGGTGCGCCGCTACCGCGAAGGCAAGGCGGATGAGCGCGCCCGGCGCGGCATCCACATCTCGATCAACGGAATCGCTGCGGCGCTGCGCAACACCGGCTAACGCGGCGCGTCAGTCGCCCAGCAGTTCGCCCACCGGCTTGAGGTGATCGACGCGGTCGCAGATCGCTTTCACCGCCATGAGGATGGGGATGCCCAGCAGCAGCCCCCACACGCCCCATAACCAGCCCCAGGCCAGCACACCGATGAACACCGCCACCGGGTTCATGCGGCTCGCCTTGCTCGTCAGCCACGGCACGATCAGGTTGCCCATCACGGTGTGGATGCCCAGCGATGCGCCCGCCACGGCCAGCGTCATGTTCACGGTACCGAACTGCAGGAAGGCCACGAGCGCAGCGCCCACCGCGATGACGACCGAGCCGATGTAGGGAATGAGGTTAAGGATGCCCGCGGCCAGCCCCCACACCGCAGCGTGGTTCAGCCCCAGCGCCCAGAACGACAGGCCGGTCGCGATGCCCACCACCGCGCTGACGGCCAGTTGCACCAGCAGGTAGCGCTGGACCTGCTGCGTGATTTCGTTGAGCGCCTCCACCGTGATCTTCTTGGTCGAGAGCGTGGGGCCCGCGATCTTCACCAGCTTGCGGCGGAAGGTATCGCCCGACAGCAGCAGGAAATAGGTCAGGAACGTGACGACCACCAACTGCCCGACGAAGCTCACCAGGCCCAGCGTGCCGCTCCAGAGGTGGTCGCGTATGTTGAAGCGCGCCTTCTCGATGGTCACGCGTTGCACACCGCGGGTGGCGGGCGTCACAGGGCCCGCCTCCTCGGCCGCCTGCTCCAACTGGGCCGCGGCCTTCTGCACGGTGCCCAGGGGCGTGTCCTTGGGGCCTGTGCGGGAACGCACTGCATCGCGCAGCTTGACCGCGGCCTCGGGCAGCGAATTGACCAACTGGCTCGCATCGTCACTGAACGAATAGGCGGCGGCACCCATCGCGCCGAGGATGCCGAGGATCAGCACCGCCGCGCTGATGCCGCGCCGGATACCCTTGGCCTCCAGCAAGTCGACAAGGGGCGTCAGTGCGTAACTGAACATCAGGCTGAGCATCAAGGGAATGAAGAACGGGCTGGCCCAGTGCAGCACCGCCAGCACGGCGATCACGGTAATCACCACCAGGGCCATGCTGCGCACGTCGACCGGCATGTGCAGCAGTACACGCGCCGGCCCGTCCGGTGTTTCGGCCGGCGGGGTGGCTGCTTCGGGTTGGTCAGGATTCACGGATTCGTCTCCACATTCGAGTCCCATGATCCTCGGGAAAAAACATCAGGTGGCGATCGCTTCGCGCACTGCGCTGAGTTGGCGCCTGGAGACCGCCAGCACTTCATCGACACCGTTCAGCCGCACTGCCCAGCCCTCGCCCTCTTCGGGGTCGTAGTGCTTTTCCAGCGCGCGCACCGCGCGCCGCGCCACCAGCGCATTGCGATGGATCCGCAGGAACTGCGCCGCATGGCGCTCTTCCAGTTCGCTCAATGACGCATCCAGAATATAGCTCCTGCTCGCCGTACGGACGGTGATGTATTTCAGCTCAGCCTTGAAATACAGCACTTCGACCAGCGGCACGCGCTCGGTACGCCCTCTATCCTGGATCAACAGCACTTCCGGCGCTGCCACCGGCGCCGCCCGGGCGGCCGCCTGCCCGGTGCGTTCGACTTTCTGCAGGGCCATCTGCAAGCGCTCCAGCCGCACGGGTTTGGTGAGGTAGTCGACGGCGTCGAGTTCGAATGCAGCCACCGCGTGCTCGGCGTGGGCGGTCACGAACACCACTGCCGGCGGTTGCGCCAGCGAGCGCAGGGCTTGCGCCAGCGCCAGCCCGTCGGCGCCGGGCATGTGGATGTCCAGCAGCACCGCGTCGAAGCGCAGGCGCTGCAGCATTTCCATCGCCTGTGCAGCATTGCCGGCCTCGGCGCCCACAGACGCCGCCGGCGCCGTGCAGTCACCCAGCAGCGTACGCAGGCGCAGGCGCGCCAGCGGCTCGTCGTCCACGAGCAGCACCTGCAGGCTCATGCCCGGTCCTCGCAATTCATATCGGCACCTCCATGCGAACCTGGTAGATCCCGTCCTTCAGCACGGCCTGGAACTGCGCCTGCACGTCGTGCAGCAGCCGCAGCCGGTCGCGCACGTTGGCCTGCGCCACGCCGTGGCCCCGCTTGCCCTGCCCCGCCGGCACCGTATTGGTCACCTTGATCACCACCGTGCTGCCGCGGCGCTGGGTCGTGACCTTCACCTGCGCGCCCGTGGCACTGGGCTCGACGCCATGCTTGACGGCATTCTCCACCAAAGGCTGCAGGAGCAGCGGCGGCACCTTCGCATCGCCCGCGGCTTCGTCCAGCGACCACTCCACCTGCAACCGCTCGCCGAAACGGACCTGCTCGATGTCCAGGTAGCGACGCGCCAGCACCACTTCCTGCGCAAGAGTGACCGACTCGCCGTGTTCCACGAGGGCGTACCGGAACAGGTCACTCAGGTCTTCCAGGATCGCTTCGGCCCGGGCCGGGTCCTGGCGCACCAGCGCGATCGCGCTGTTGAGGGCGTTGAAGAGGAAATGGGGCCGGATCCGCGCCTGCAACTCCGACAGGCGGGCCGCTGTGTCCGCCGGCAGCCGGCCCTTGGCACGCAACGCCAGCGCCGCCACCAGCGCCGCTGCGAGCAACGCGCCGGCGAACGCGGAGGCGACCCAGAAGCGGCCGGCGGCGAAGCCCACCAGCGCCATCATCCCGCAGCCGTAAAGGCCTGCAACCGCCCCAAGGAGCATCCCAAAAGCCTGTTGGGCGACCGGGGACTGCCTGGCCAGGAACCTTTTCAGGCTGCACGCGACGATCAGCCATGCCAGCGTCGCGGGCAATGCCGCCCACGTGTACACCAGGACCTGCACCCCCCAGTCGGCGGGGCTGGTGGCGCCGAACATGGCGCCAGCCGCCATCACGGTTTCGACGAAAAGCACCGCCCGCAGCACCACTCCCACGTGGCAGGCGTCGAACACCAGCACCGGTCCGGGACGCGGCATCGCCGGCGCCTGGGACGGCACATCCTGGAAGGTCGATAAAATTTGGGAGTCTTTCATCAGGAACGTGGCTTTTGGCCCGATTATTGGTGATCCTTGCCGCAAACACCCCCGGGGCGAACCAGTAACGGGCCGCCCAGCCTCCTCCTATGAACCAACTCGACAAAAAGTCCCAGGCCTGGTCGGCCCTGTTCTCCCAGCCCATGAGCGAGCTGGTCAAGCGCTACACGGCCAGTGTCACCTTCGACAAACGCCTCTGGAAAGCCGACATCGAAGGCTCCCTGGCGCACGCGGACATGCTGGCCGCGCAGGGCATCATCACACTGGACGACTTCTGCGCGATCCAGGAGGGCCTCGCCCAGGTCACGCGCGAAATCGAGTCGGGCGAGTTCGAGTGGAAGCTCGACCTGGAAGACGTACACCTGAACATCGAGGCACGCCTTACGCAACTGGCGGGCGACGCCGGCAAGCGCCTGCATACCGGCCGCAGCCGCAACGACCAGGTGGCAACCGACGTGCGCCTCTGGCTGCGAGACGAGATCGACCTGATCCAGGCGCTGCTCATCGTGCTGCAGCGCGCGATGCTCGACCTGGCCGAAGAGAACGTCGAGGTGATCCTGCCGGGTTTTACCCACCTTCAGGTGGCGCAGCCGGTGAGCTTCGGCCACCACATGATGGCTTACGTGGAAATGTTCAACCGCGACGCCGAGCGCTTCGCCGACGTGCGCAAGCGCGTCAACCGCCTGCCCCTGGGCGCGGCGGCGCTGGCGGGCACGAGCTACCCGCTGGACCGCGAACACGTCGCACGCGCGCTGAACATGGAAGGCCTTTGCCACAACTCCATCGACGCGGTGAGTGACCGCGACTTTGCGATCGAGTTCTGTGCCGCCGCCGCCGTGGCCATGCTGCACATCAGCCGATTCTCCGAGGAACTGGTGCTGTGGATGAACCAGAACTTCGGCTTCATCGACCTGGCTGACCGGTTCTGCACCGGCTCGTCGATCATGCCGCAGAAGAAGAATCCCGACGTGCCCGAACTGGCACGCGGCAAGGCAGGCCGCGTGGTGGGCCACCTCATGGGCCTGATCACCATCATCAAGGGCCAGCCCCTGGCCTACAACAAGGACAACCAGGAAGACAAGGAGCCGCTGTTCGACACCGTCGACACGCTCAAGGACACGCTTCGCATCTTCGCGGAGCTGGTTGGCGGCATCGAGGTCAAGCCCGAGGCGATGGAGCGTGCGACGCTCCGCGGCTATGCGACGGCGACCGACCTGGCGGACTACCTGGTCAAGAAGGGATTGCCCTTCCGCGACGCGCACGAGACCGTGGCGCACGCGGTGAAGGCCGCCATTTCGCACCAGGTCGACCTGTCCGAGCTGCCATTGGCGGTCCTGCAGGAGTTCAACCCGGCCATCGAGAAGGACGTGTACGACGTCCTTTCGCTGCGCGGCTCGCTGAATGCACGCAACATCCTGGGCGGCACGGCGCCGGAGCAGGTACGCTTTCAGATCAACCGGCACCGCACCCGGCTGGCGGCCAGCCCGGAATTGCCTTGAGCAAATTTGCGCGGCCCGGCAAATTTCTTCAACCCGCCCGGGCCGGCGGCAGGCTAGGATGCCTCGCAACCGAGGAGACAACCGCGTGCCCGTGATCACCAACATCGAAGACCTGCGCGTACTGGCCCGCAAGCGCGTGCCGCGCATGTTCTACGACTACGCCGACTCCGGATCGTGGACCGAGAGCACCTACCGCGCCAACGAGGCCGATTTCGATCGCATCCTGTTGCGCCAGCGGGTGGCGGTGAACATGGAAAACCGCAGCATCCGCACGAAGATGGTCGGCCAGGACGTGGCGATGCCCGTGGCCATTGCGCCCACCGGCCTGACCGGCATGCAGCACGCCGACGGCGAGATCCTGGCGGCGCAAGCCGCGAAGAAGGCCGGCATCCCGTTCACGCTCTCCACCATGAGCATCTGCTCTATCGAGGACGTCGCCAAGGGCACGGACAACCATCCGTTCTGGTTCCAGCTCTACGTGATGCGCGACCGGGCCTTCATCGAAAGCCTGATCGACCGCGCGAAAGCGGCCGGCTGCTCGGCGCTCGTGTTGACGCTGGACCTGCAGATCCTCGGGCAACGCCACAAGGACCTCAAGAATGGCCTCTCGGCGCCGCCCAGGCTCACCATCCCGAACATCATCAACATGATGACCAAGCCGCGCTGGTGCATGGGCATGCTGGGCACCTCCCGGCGCGAGTTCGGCAACATCGTCGGCCACGTCAAGGGCGTGGACAACATGGGTTCGCTCTCCGAGTGGACGGCCAAGCAGTTCGATCCCGCCCTCTCGTGGAACGACGTGGAGTGGATCAAGAAGCGCTGGGGCGGCAAGCTGATCCTCAAGGGCATCCAGGATGCCGAGGATGCGCAGCTGGCCGTGGACAGCGGCGCCGACGCAGTGATCGTTTCCAACCATGGCGGCCGCCAGCTCGATGGCGCGCCCTCCTCCATCTCCGCGCTGCCCGGCATCGTCGATGCCGTGGGCCGCAAGATCGAAGTGCACATGGACGGCGGCATCCGCTCGGGGCAGCATGTGCTCAAGGCCATTGCGCTGGGCGCCAAGGGCACCTACATCGGCCGCGCGATGCTTTACGGGCTGGGCGCCATGGGCCGCGAGGGTGTGGAAGCGGCGCTCGCCATCATCCACAAGGAACTGGACCTGTCGATGGCCTTCTGCGGCCGCACCGACATCAACACCGTCGACCAGGGCATCCTGCTGCCCGGAACCTACTGAGGCGCAGGCCCCACGAAGTTGAGCCGCGACGCCACGGTGATGAAGCCGCAGCGCTTCATGTTCGCGAGTGAGGGATTCGGCTCGTCGCCGACAGGCTCACCGGTCTCGGTGACGATGTGGCTGGCGCCGGCTTTGATCGCATCGGCGATGCGCAGCGTCATCAGCGCGCCCTGCCCACCGCGCCGGCGATGTGAAGGCAGGACCGCACCCATGCCCAGCCACGCCATGTCGCCCTGGGTGTACAGGCAGCCGCCTCCCACCACCTCGCCGCCATCCGTGACGGCGTAGGTCTGCCAGCGCGGCCGGCCGTACAGCGCCGCAAGCCAGGCAACCATGAAGCCAGGCATCTCGAATGCAGTCGTGACCGCCTGCGCAACCGCCTGCGCCTGCGCAGGCGTGGCGGGCGCGATGCCCAGGTCGGTCGCGATGGGAGACACCGCTTCCCTGCCGCGCAGGACCTTGGCCCAGCTGCGCCGCTGCGGGACGGTAAACCCGAGCCCGGGCAACGCAGCGTCGAATCCGGCGGGCGTTGCTTGCGGGTTCCAGTGCAACCACCAGGTTTTCGCCCCGGCGTCGCGATAGGCGCGGATGATCGCGTCCACACTGGCGGGCGTGGCCGGTTCCCGCAGGCCCAGGCCGATCGCACGGTTGAACATGGCGGCAGGTATCGCCGGTGCAAGCAGCAAGGTGGCATCGGCCACCCGTTCCACGCGAAGGCCCAGTTGGGCGGCGAGCGCGGGCGGAGCCGCCGCATACATGTCGGCAAAGGCTGCCGCTTCGGCGTCGTCGGCAATGCGCGCAGCGTCCATGGCTAGGGCTTCCCGCAGTCACACACCTCGCCGCCCTTGTCGAAGATGATGCGCCACTCCCCGGAGGGTTCGCGGCGCCATATCGACGTGAACCGGGCCACCAGCTTGCCTGCCGGGTTGTAGACCGGGCCGGCGCTCAATGCCAGGTCGCCCGCTTCGAGCACCTCGACTTCCTCAGGCACCCAGGAAAACGGCGCCTCCGGCTTCGCATAGAAGCGCGACCAGAAATCGATGACTTGCTGCTTGCCGCGCAAGGGCGTAGGCCCCGAGAAGAACACCGTGTCGTCGGCCAGGAAGGTGCCGAAAGCGCGCAGGTCACGATCCGCCATGGTCTTGGCGAAGGCCCGCTCGGTGGCCATCACCTGCTGGCGGGCTTGCGTTGCGTCTGGCCTGGGCAACTGCGTGGTGCACCCGGCCAGGATCAGGCAAGCTCCCAGCAGCGAAACGATTCGCATGACCATGGCATGGCCCTGCGTGTCGGCCCTAGCGGCCCCCGGCCGGCTTGGCGGGGACGGTCTTGAGGAACTCATAAACCGCCTGGGCATCGACATCGCTCATCTTGGCCAGCGATTCGAAGGGCATGACCTTGATCGGCGTGCCATCGGGCCGCTTCCCGTTGCGGAGCATCGCAACGAAGGCGGTGGCATTCGGGTAACGACCCATGACCGTGCCTTCGCCCGGCGTGATGTTGGCCGCGGCCGGCCAGTCGGGCGGGCCGCCGGGAATCTTGCCGCCGGAGAGATGTTCGCCGTGGCACCCGATGCACATGTTGGCGACGTACGCGCCGTGCTTGACGTTCACGCCCGCTTCCACCGGTTGGGCGGGTGGCAGCGAGTGATCGATCTTGGCGGCGGCGTCCTTGATGGCGCCGAAACCGTAGAGGATGCGAACCGGTGGCGGAAGGTCGATGACCGCGGCACCGCCCTTGGCCGCCGGCAGGCTGCGCACGTACGCCACCAATGACGCCAGGTCCACGTCGGTGAACCGGTTGTAGTCTTCACTGGGCATGATCATCGCGGGCTGGCCGCCGGGCTTGACGCCATGGCGGATGGTGCGGACCCAGTCCTCGGGCTTGTACGCTGCGGTGACGCCGCCCGGCGTGATGTTCGGGCCGGCAATCTTCAGGCCCTTGCCGTCGTCGACGAACACCCGGCCGCCCCCATTCGCGCCGTGGCAATCCACGCAGCCGCGCGACTCGAAGAGGTACTTGCCGCGCTCGAGTGACTGCGCATCGGCCGCATAGGCCACTGGCTTGATGCTGATGTCGACCGTGCGCGTCATCTTCTGGCCGGCCATCTGCCAGCCGACCGCGCCGGCCCCCGCCGCGAGAACGACTACCACCCCGACGGCCACGGCCGTCCACTTGATCCAAGGCTTCATTTTTGTTGCTCCTCTGGTGCGCACCCTGCAGTAGGCGAGCGGTAACCCCCGAAGCCGGCGATTCTAGGCATTCGCGCCAAAAGTGTCAGTGATTCTTTTCACAGCAGCCTGCCGCGCCGGGCCGGCACGGCAAAATCGCCTCGTGCCCCACATGCGCCGCATCGCCCATCTCGACATGGACGCCTTCTTCGCGTCCGTCGAACTCCTGCGCTACCCGCAGCTCAAGGGACTGGCGGTGGTGATCGGGGGCGGACGGCGCAAGGTCGACGAGATGGTGCGCGAGCGCTATGCCGACCTGCCGCAGCATGAAATCCCCGCCTCCGCTTTCCCGCTGCTCAAGGACTATGCGGGCCGCGGCGTCATTACCACCGCCACCTACGCCGCCCGGCAGTTCGGCGTGGGCTCGGCGATGGGCATGATGAAGGCGGCCAAGCTGTGCCCGCACGCGATCGTGCTGCCGGTCGACTTCGAGGAGGTGCGCAAGTACTCGCGGCTGTTCAAGAGCACCATCGCCGAAATTGCGCCGCTGGTCGAGGACCGCGGCGTAGACGAGGTGTACATCGACTTCACCGATGTGCCGGGCGGGCAGCGCGAAGGCGGTCGCGTGCTGGCGCGACTGATCCAGAAACAGATCCTCGAGCGCACGGGCCTGACCTGCTCGATCGGCGTCGCACCCAACAAGCTCATCGCCAAGATGGCCAGCGAGTTCAACAAGCCCAACGGCATTTCGGTGGTCTACGACGAGGACGTGCAGGCGAAGATCTGGCCCTTGCCGGTTCGCAAGATCAACGGCATCGGGCCGAAGGCCGAGATCAAGCTGGCCAAGCTGCACCTGCACACCATCGGCGATATCGCTGGTCAGGATCGCGAGTGGCTGATCGACAATTTCGGGAGGTCATACGGCGCGTGGATGCACGATGCCGCCTGGGGCCGCGACGACCGGCCCGTCGTTACGGAGAGCGAGCCGGTGTCGATGAGCCGCGAAACCACGTTCGACCGTGACCTGCATGCGGTGCGCGACCGCGCCGAACTCGGCGTGATCTTCACCGACCTGTGCACGCAGGTAGCCGACGACCTGCGGCGCAAGGGTTACGTCGGCAAGACGATCGGCATCAAGCTGCGCTACGACGACTTCAGGACGGCCACGCGTGACCAGACCATCGAGCACTTCACCGCCGATGCCAAGACGATCCGGCAAACCGCGGGCCAGTGCCTCAAGCGCGTGCAACTCGACCGGCGCCTGCGCCTGCTGGGAGTGCGTGTCGGCAAGCTGGCCAGGGCGGACTCACCGGAGGCACGCCCGGTCGATGCCGGCGCCGTGGCGCCATCGCACCACGTGGCCGAGCCGTCGCCCGAAGGCACGATGGATTTGTTCTGAGCAGCGCTATGCCAGCAGGATTTCGTCCTGGTGGTTGGCGACGTGCATGTTGTGGGCCAGCGCGAATTCGGCCTTGGTGAGCGAGCCGTACGCGAAATGTGGCTTCAAAGGGCCGCTATAGGCGTTGAAGCGGGTGATGGCCTGGCGCAGGCGGACGGCGCCGGGTTTCCAGTCGGCGCCGGCGCTGAGCGCCGGCGCGCCGGGGATCGCCTCGGCGAGGCCGTGCGACATGCGGCCGCGCCAGCTGAAGTACGCAAAGGCGGCGCTGCCCGCCGTCTTCTGGAACAAGGCACTGCGCGGCTGCGGGAAGCCATCCATGCTCATTTCGATGCTCTGTGCCAGGTGTTCCAGCACGGCGCCCAGCGGCCACGCCCCGATGGCCTTGGCGCGGGGCGCTTTTTCCAGCTGGTCGAGCCAGCGCAGCGAGTCGTCGAGAGTCTGCACTTGGGGGAGTGCTGCCATTGCGGAACCTCCGAGGGCGAATGGGACGACCAGGAACGAGCGCCGTTTCATCGCCCGGATGGTACAAGATCGCGCCGTCAGGCCCGCAGGGTGGAGCTGGCTTCCCGTAGGTGTGCGCGCCGGCCCGCGCCCATGGC
Organism: Ramlibacter sp.; assembly: GCA_035460205.1. GTDB lineage: Bacteria > Pseudomonadota > Gammaproteobacteria > Burkholderiales > Burkholderiaceae_C > Ramlibacter. The sequence continues at coordinate 7,201 of DATHWV010000005.1, read as the reverse complement.
ATCGGTGACCCATGTGGCCGCTCTCGGCGCCTGCGCCGGGGGCCCTTCGATCAGTTCGAGTTGCTGCAGCGAGAACAACGCGGCCTGCAGCGATTCGGGTGGCATGAACTGGCGCGCATGGTCCACTCGCACGGCCGGATCGCACAGGGCCAACAGGTCCCGCAAGTGCTGCGACAAGCCCCACATCGTCGCGCTGCGCAGGACCGCGCGACCCTTGGTGGTGATCATGTAGACCATGCTTGTCTCCTCGTTATGGCGATGCGAACCGCCTTGGCTGGACTATGGGCGACGACTCTGACGAGGCGCTGACGGCGGTCTTGACACGCACGCCTATACTGCGCCGCATGACAAACGACGGCCCCGGCCTGCAGGAGTTGCTGGCGATGACGGCGAGTGGCGACCACGCCGCTTTCGCCGTCGTCTACCAACGCACGCACGCGCATCTGTTCGGCGTCGCGCTTCGTATGTTGGGACGTGAACAGGCCGCCGAAGACGCCCTGCAGGAAGCTTTCGTCAGCGTCTGGAAAAGCGCCTCCCAGTTCCGCAGCAGCGTCGGCGGCCAGGAAGTGCAACCCATGACCTGGCTGATCGCCATCGTGCGCAACAAGGCGCTGGACGCCTTGCGCTCGCGCACGCGGCAGCGCGAGACGCCCCTGGAAGATCCCGGCGACGATACCCAGGGCGACCCGGGCCCGAGCGCGTTGGACCTGTTCTCGCAGGCCACCCGTGCGTTGCGGGTGGAGGACTGCCTCAGCGGTCTTGACGGCACGCACCGGCAAAGCCTTGCGCTCGCCTACTACCAGGGCCTCTCGCACAGCGAAGTGGCCGCGCAGATGGGCGCGCCGGTGGGATCCGTGAAGGCGTGGATTCGCCGCGGCCTGGACAAGCTCAAGTCCTGCCTCGCGGCACAGGGCGCGATGCAATGAAGTACAGCAACCCGCAACTGGTGGACCACCTGGCATCGGCGAACGCGCTGGGCACGCTCACCCAGGGCGCACGGCGGCGCTTCGAACGCTTGCGACGTGACCGGCCGGACGTGGAACTGGCCGCCTCGCGTTGGGAGGAGCGGCTGGGGCGGCTCGCCCAGCCCGTTCCGGCCAGGGAAGCGCCGGCGCGGGTGTGGCGGGCCATCGAGGCGCGCACCCGCCCCGCGCCGGAACCGCGCAGCGGGCGGGTCGCCGGAAGGGGCTGGCTCCTGCCTGCCGGCTTCAGCCTGGCTGGGCTGGCGACTGGCCTGGTGGCGATGTTTGCGCTGCTGGCTGTCGCCCCAACGCTCTTCATGTCGGCCGAGCAACTTGCAATGCGCTCGGGCGAGAAGCTTCCCCCCAGCTACGTGGGCCTGCTCACCGACTCGCAGGGCGAAGGCAAGCTGCTCGTCAGTTCCCTGCGCCACGGCCGCACCATGACCATCAAGGTGATCGGGCCGGTCACCCCGCCGGCCAGCGGCAAGCTGGTGCTGTGGGCTGTGCCGCCGGAAGGGCCGGCCTTCATGCTGGGTGTGGCGCCGACCAGCGGTTCGGCTACATCGCAACTGCCTGACAGTTCGGAGAAGCTGCTCTCCAAGGTCCGCAAGCTGGTGGTGACCGCCGAAACCAGCGACCGTCCAGCGGTCCCCGGCACGGTGCTCTACAGCGGGAACTGCGCCAAGCTCTGGTAGGGGCAGACGGCGGGGCAAGCGGGTTGCGGCAACAAGCCGCGCTTGACGGAAACTTACCGTCAACTTACAGTGTCCTTACGCCAAACTGACACGCCCGCCAGACCCTCCGGGAGCCCGCCATGACGTTAACCGAACTCCAACGCATCAAGCAGTGGCATGTCTCGCACCGTAGCGAGCACCCGGTGGAATACCACCTGTGGGACGCCGTACTCACGCTCTGGGTGATGGGCTGGGTCGGTTGGGTGCCGGCTTACGCGTTCGACCAGTTCTGGTTCCTGCCCTTGTGCCTCCTCGCTGTCGCGGCACCGGGCCTCTACGCCGACTGGCGCCGCAAGGCGCACCTTGCGCAAAAGCTCCGTTGCGACTGGCTGCGCGGCTGACGCGCCTTCGCGCGACCTGTCCCCCGCTTGCCACGCGCCGGCCCGCCGACGCGCTACATTGCGCGTGACTTTTCCCCTCCATCCAAGGATCGCCATGGAATGCTTCACCCTGTCGCGCAATGACGGCATCGCCCACCTCGTGCTCAACCGCCCCGATGCGATGAACACCATGCACCCGGCCTTCTGGCGCGAGCTGGACGCGGTGCTCACGCAATTGCATCGCGATGGCGAGAGCCGCGCACTGGTGATTTCCTCGACTGGCAAGCACTTCAGCGCCGGCATGGCGCTGGAGACCTTCGGCGGGGCCATCGCAATGGACGATCGCACGGCCGAGGGCCGCGCCGCCATATTCGACCTGCTCACCGACATGCAGGCGACCTTCACGAAACTGGAGACGTTGCGCATCCCCGTGATCGCCGCCATCCAGGGCGGCTGTATCGGCGGCGCCGTGGACATGGTCACTGCCTGCTGCATCCGCTATGCCACTGCCGACGCGTTCTTTTGCATCCAGGAGATCAACATCGGGATGGTCGCGGACGTCGGCACCCTGCAGCGCCTGCCCAAGCTGGTGCCGCTGGGCGTGGTCAAGGAGATGGCCTACACCGGCCGCCGCATGCCCGCGCAAAGGGCGCTCGGCTGGGGCCTGGTGAACGAGGTTTTCGACACGCACGAAGCGATGGTGGCCGCGGCGCTGAAGTGCGCTGCCGAGATCGCTGCCAAGCCGCCGGTGGCGATCTGGGGCACCAAGCAGGTCATCCACTACACGCGCGACCACTCGGTGGACGATTCACTCAAACAGATGGGCTGGGTGCAAGGCGCGATCTGGAGCAACGCGCACGTGGGCGAAGCGGTGGCGGCGATGAAGGAAAAGCGCGCGGGCAAGTTCCCCGACCTGCCCCCGCTGGTTTCGTTCAGCGAACTCTGAAGCCCTACTGGCGCGCCGTCCGGACGTTGGCCGGGATCGCCATCGGGTGGCTGGTGCGGAAGGGATTGATGTCGAGGCCACCGCGCCGCGTGTAGCGCGCGTACACGGCCAGCTTCACCGGCTTGCAGCGGTTCCACAGGTCCATGAAGATGCGCTCGACGCACTGTTCGTGGAACTCGTTGTGGTTTCGAAAGCTCACCAGGTAGCGCAGCAACGCACCCTGGTCGATCTGCGGCCCGCTGTAGCGGATCTGCACGCTGCCCCAATCGGGCTGCCCGGTCACCAGGCAATTGCTCTTGAGCAGGTTGCTGGTCAGCACTTCGTCCACCGGCTTTTCATCGAACGCTGCCGTCAACAGCTCGGGCGCGGGCGTGTACTGTGTGCACTCGATGTCCAGCCGGTCCAGGTTCACGCCATCCAGTTCATGCACCGGCTCACGGTCGAACTGGTCGGGCATCAGGATCCGCACGCCCACGGACGACGACGCCGTCGCACCGCGCCACGCCGCTTCGGCCACGTCGGCGCGGATGCGGTCTCGCACTTCATCGCTGGAAGCGAACGAGGTGTTGGTGAAGCTGTTGAGGTAGAGCTTGAACGACTTGCTCTCGACGATGTTCGGCGTTTCGCAGGGCACCGTGACATGGGCGATCGCCACCTGGGGCTTGCCGCGCGGGGTGAGCCAGCTCAGCTCGAAAGCCGTCCACAGGTCGGCGCCGAAAAAGGGCACTGCGCCGTGCAAGCCCAGCTCGGCGCGTTTGGGCTGGCGGGAGATCGGGTACAGCAGCGATGCGTCGTAATGGTCGACATAAGGCGCCGGCTTGCCCAGCTGCGATTGTTCGGGGGTGTTCATGGTTCAGCCTGCGTTCAGGTGGGGCACGAGGGGCTCGAGCAGGCGCTCGACCACACCGGGCGGCAGGTCATGGCCCATGCCGTGGAAGGCCACGAATTGCGAGCCGGGGATGCGGCGGGCGGTGTCCTGGCCGCAGGCGACGGGCACCAGGGGATCATCTTTGCCGTGCATCACCAGCGTGCGGGTCTGGATGCGCGCCAATTCGTCGGCGCGACGTGCATCGGCCGCGATGGCGACCATCTGGCGCAGCGTGCCGGCCGGATGGAAACTGCGACGGGTTGCCGCGAGGATCCGCTCGCGCAACGCATCGTCCTCGACCGGGTAGCCCGGACTGCCGATCACCTTGAACAGCTTGATGTAGTGGTTCACGATCGCGTCTTCGCCCTCTCCCTTCGGCCGGCTCAACAAGGCGCGCAGCACATGCGATTTGGGTCCGGGGAGGTTTCTCGCGCCGCTGGAACTCATGATGCTGGTGAGGGTGCGCACCCGTCCGTGCGCCGCCAGCGCCACCCGCTGCGCGATCATGCCGCCCATGCTGACGCCGACGACATGCGCCTGCGCGATGCCAAGCGCATCAAGCACGCCCACCGCATCCGCCGCCATGTCGTGCACGCGGTATGGCGCGCGCACCGGCAGGCGCAGGCGGTGTTTGACGCTCTCCCACACGATGTTGGGCACGCCCATGTGATCCATGTGTTGCGACAGGCCGATGTCGCGATTGTCGAAGCGCACGACGCGAAAACCCTGTTGTACAAGCGCCTGGACGAAGGGCGCCGGCCAGGCGACGAGTTGCATGCCCAGGCCCATGATCAGCAGTACGACAGGCCGGCCCGCCTGCGAACCGTCGGCGCCGGTGTCCTCGACTTCGATGCTGATCCCGTTGGCCTGGACTTTCACGCGGTGCCGTTCACTCGAAGCGCCGCTGGCGCAGCCACTTGGTCGCGATCCACTTCTCGCCGGCGAGCACCGGCGCCCCGCCATGCAAGGTGTGCGTGGACGGGTGGGGCCGCTCGTAGCTGAAGAAGACCGCGTTGCCGCGCTTGGGCGCAATTTCCAGGTGCACGTCGGGGAAGGTCGTCCCGCCACCCTTGTCCGGCTCGCCCAGGTACATCACGATGGTCGCCACCCGCTGGCCGCCACGCTTGAGGATGGTGGGCGTGCCCGGCTCGGCCGGGTCGAAGTAGTCGTAGTGCGGCTTGTATTCGGTGCCCGGCTGGTAATGCAGCACTTGCAGGCCCTCGCCGTTTTCTTCCGGCCAGTCGACCAGGCGCGCGATGCGGGCCTCGATGCGCCGGACCAGCTCGGTCTCGCCACGCTGGAAAAACATGCCGTTGCTGGTGCGGTCGGCATTGACTTCCTCGCCACCGGTCTTGGTGGCCACAGTGAGCGAGCGCGCGAGCCGTGGACGCGCCAGCTCGATCAGCGCATCACACTCTTCGTCGGACAGCAGCCCGCCGAACACGACGACGCGCGGGTTGTACATGGCCTGCAACACGCAGACCTGGCGATCGCCGGCGTCCAGGTAGAGCGGCGATTCTTCGAGCTTGGGGTCGGGCACGGCGACGGCCGGCGGCAGCCCCTGCTGGACCGCCTGGTGCTCCAGGTGGCCGCGCAAGGTCGACTCCATCGCCTCGACCGCGACATCTTCCTGCCAGCCCGACGCCAGCATGGACTTCAGGACTGCATCAGCCCCGTGCCCGGCCTGCGCCTGCTCCACGATCCACTGCCTGAGCTGGGGCGTGATTTGCTGGGAGTGGGTCGTGCTCATGGTCGAATTATCCCGTTTCAACCCTGCCAGGACCGGCTGGCGACCCATTGGCAGGTGGCCACGGCCAGGACCAGCGCCCCGTAAGTCGCCATCTTCCCGTCGACGCCGAAGTACCAGAGGCCGGCCACGAGCACCACCACGCCAACTATCAAATTGATAGCGGCGTGAACCCACCAGGAGCGGCCGGCGACCTGGCGTGGCATGATCACCCGGGCGGCCAGCGCGACCAGCAAGGCCACGGCCAGCGCCGGGGCTGCAAAGCCGGCAATGTGAAATACGGCGTCCAACGCGTCCATTGTGGGGGGCTTGCGCAATCGCAAGTGCTTGATTCCTCGGCAAATTTTATAATTACTGGAATGTCAGTCTGGGCTTTAGGCATAAACCACACCACTGCGCCGCTGGACCTGCGCGGCCGGTTCGCCTACGCCATCGACCAGATCGAGCCCACTTTGCGCTCGCTGCGCGAGTCGCTGGCGCGCCAGCCCGAGGCCGCAATCCTGTCCACCTGCAACCGCACCGAGATCTATTGCGCGGGCGAGCACGGTGACATCGACCACACGCTGGACTGGCTGGCGCATTCCGGGGGCGTCTCGCCTTCGCTGTTGCGCTCGCACGCCTACACCTTGCACGACGGGCTGGCCGCGCGCCACGCCTTCCGCGTGGCCAGCGGGCTGGACTCGATGGTGCTGGGCGAGCCGCAGATCCTCGGCCAGATGAAGGACGCGGTGCGCGTCGCCGACCAGGCCGGCGCATTGGGCACCACGCTCAACCAGTTGTTCCAGCGCTCATTCGCAGTCGCCAAGGAAGTGCGCTCGTCCACCGAGATCGGCGCCCATTCGATCAGCATGGCCGCGGCGGCGGTACGCCTGGCCAGCCAGCTGTTCGAGGACCTCGGCAAAACCCGCGTGCTGTTTGTCGGTGCGGGCGAGATGGTCGAACTGGCCGCCACGCACTTTGCCGCGCGCAACCCGAAAGGCATGGCCATCGCCAATCGCACGCTGGAGCGCGGCGAAAGGCTCGCTTCCCGCTTTGGCGCCGAGGTGATGCGGCTGGCCGACCTGCCCAACCGCCTGCATGAATTCGACGCGGTGATCAGCTGCACCGCCAGCACCTTGCCGATCATCGGTTTGGGCGCCGTCGAGCGCGCGCTGAAGGCCCGCAAGCACCGTCCGATGTTCATGGTGGACCTGGCCGTGCCCCGCGACATCGAGCCCGAGGTCAAGGCGCTCGAAGACGTGTACCTGTACACGGTGGACGACTTGTCCAGCGTCGTGCAGACCGGCCAGGCCAACCGCCAGGCCGCCGTGGCGCAGGCGGAAGCCATCATCGACGCCGGCGTGCAAAGCTTTCTTCACTGGATGGACCAGCGCGGCAGCGTGCCGCTGATCCAGCAGCTCAACGCCCAGGCCGACGAGTGGCGCACGCTGGAACTTGTCCGGGCGCGCAAGATGCTGGCCAAGGGTGAGAACGTCGATGCGGTGCTGGACGCGCTTTCCAAGGGGCTGACGCAGAAGATGCTGCACGGCGCCATGGCGGAATTGCGCGCGGGCGATGCCTCGGCGCGGGAGCGTGCCAGCTCGGCGATCCAGCACTTCTTCCTGCGCAAGGAACGTTAGCTGGG
>DATHWV010000004.1:0-6314 GCA_035460205.1 Ramlibacter sp. | reverse complement strand
CAGCACTACCTGCGGCCCGGCACCTTGCACCTGCCGGCGCTGCCGCCGCTGTCGCTCTACGTGCACCTGCCCTGGTGCCTGAAGAAGTGCCCCTATTGCGACTTCAACTCGCATGAGATGAGGGCCTCCGACATGCCGGAGCAACGCTACCTGGATGCGCTGGTCGCCGATGTCGAGTCGGCGCTTCCGCTGATCTGGGGCCGCACCATCCACAGCATCTTCATCGGCGGAGGCACGCCCAGCCTGTTTTCGCCGCAAAGCATTGACCGGTTGCTCGGTGACATCCGCGCGCGGCTCAAGCTTGAGCCCGATTGCGAGATCACGCTGGAAGCCAACCCCGGCACCTTCGAGAAAGACCGGTTTCGCGCCTACCGCTCGGCCGGCGTCACGCGCCTGTCGGTCGGCGTGCAGAGCTTCAACGACGAGCACTTGAAGGCGCTGGGCCGTGTCCATGACCGTGCGCAGGCGATCGCCGCCGTCCAGGAAGCGGCGCTGGCGTTCGACACTTTCAACCTGGACTTGATGTATGCGCTGCCGGGCCAATCGCTGGACCAGCTCGAACAGGACCTCACGCAGGCGCTGTCACTGGCCCCGCCGCACTTGTCCGTGTACCACCTGACCATCGAGCCCAACACCTTCTTCGCGAAGTTCCCGCCGCGCATTCCAGATGACGACACGGCCTACACCATGCTCGACCGCATCACCGAGGTGACCGGGGGCGCCGGCATGGAGCGCTACGAGGTTTCGGCCTATGCCAAGCCGGGCCATCGCTGCTGGCACAACCTCAACTACTGGCAGTTCGGCGACTACCTCGGCATCGGCGCGGGCGCCCACAGCAAGATCAGCTTTCCGCACCGCGTCGTGCGGCAGGTACGCTTTCGCGAGCCCAGGCTCTACATGGACAAGGCGCTGGCGGGCCAGCCGCTGGCGCAGGACGACGAGGTGGCGCGTGCCGACCTGCCGTTCGAATTCATGCTCAATGCGCTGCGCTTGCGCGAGGGATTTGCGCTGTCGCAGTTCCGCGAGCGCACGGGCCTCGCACCGAGCGCCATCGAGGATGCGTTGCAGCAGGCGGAGCGCAAGGGCCTCATCGAACGTGACCTGTCCCATGTACGGCCAACCGAGCGCGGCTTCGACTTCCTCAGCGACTTGCAGGAACTGTTCCTGGCTCCGAGCCCGGCCACCCCAAGATGAACGTCCTCGATTCCTTCTCGCGCCAGGCGCGTGCCCACCCGCATAACCCGGCGCTCACCGGCAACGGCAAGACCCTGAGCTATCGCCAGCTGTGGCACACCGTGGCGCGCACCGCCTGGCATCTCGAGTCACAAGGGGTGGCGCAGGGCGACTGTGTCGCGGTGTCACGCATGACGGCGCAGGCCCATCTCGTGATCGTGCTGGCACTGGCCCGGCTGGGCGCGGTGTCGACCGTGGTCCAGAACGGATGGCCCGACGCCAAGCGGGCGCAGGTTTTCCTGCGCAACGGCGTGAGCGCATGGGTGCGTGACGCGGAAAGCCGCCAGCCGCTGGATGGCGTGCCGGGGCTGCGGGCGATTGCCGCGCAATCGCTTTTCAAGGTAGTCGGCAAGGAAGTGCAATTGCCGCGCCTGGTGCGGGGCCTGGACGACCAGCCCTGGCGCATCAACCTGTCCTCGGGCACCACCGGCGACAGCAAGAGCATTCCGTGGACGCACGCGCAGGCCGCCGCATTGCAGCGCGCTTCGCTCGACGTCTACCCGAGCGGTCCGGGCGAACGGCTGCTGGTGTTCGCGGACCTCGGCATCGGCCTGGGCATGGGGCACTGCATGATGCAGCTGGCCGGGGGTGGCACCGTCATCCTGTCCGACTCGATCCAGCCCGCCGATTTTTTCCGCAGCGTGGCACAGGACAAACCCACGCGCGCCCTGACGACGACCGCCATCGCGTTCGACCTGCTGGCATACGCCAGGGCAACGCCACCCGGCACGCCATCGACGCTGCTGTCCCTGCTGCTGGGCGGCAGTGCGGTGCCGCCGGCGCTGCGTGAAGGACTGCAGGACAAGGTGTGCGCCAACCTGATGGTCACCTACGGCTCGACCGAAACCGGCACGCTGGCCCGCGCAGACAGCCACTCCTTCCTTGCCAGTCCGGATTCGGCGGGGAGGATCATGCCGTGGATAGAGGCGCAGGCCGTCGATGACCAGGACAGGTCTTTGCCGCCCGGCGAACACGGCACGCTGCGCTTCAGGTCGCGGGCGATGGCCTCGCAGTACCTGGGAAATGCAGCGGCAACGGCCCAGACCTTTCGCGAAGGCTGGTACTACCCCGGTGACGTGGGCGCGATCGAACCCGCGGGCTACCTGCTGCTGGGTGGCCGCGCGGACCATGTGATCAACCTGCAGGGCGTCAAGGTCAACCCCGTCAACGTGGAGGATGCGCTCAACAGCCACCCGACGGTGATCGAATCGGCGGTGGTTTCGGTCCAGCGAGCCAGCGGCCGCCGCGCACTTGCCGCCGTCGTGGTGCCGAAAGGTGAAATCGACACGCGGGCGCTGCGCGAGTACGTGCGGGAGAAGCTGGGCCGCTTCCCGGTGCCCGCCTTTGTCATGCAGGCGGAGTCACTGCCGAAGAACGAAGCGGGCAAGCTCAAGCGTGATGAAATCCAGGCCCTGGTCGAGCGCACAGCGCAGAAGGCCGGCCGCGACGAGTCCACCGACCTGCCCGAATTGCCATGAGCCTGAAATCGATCCTGTGCTGCCTGCTCGCCGGACTGGCATTTGCCGCCGGCGCGCAATCCGACCGCCCGATCCGCATCATCGTGCCGACGACGGCCGGCGGCCCGCTCGATGTCGTGGCACGGGTGCTGGCCCTGGGGCTGGCGCGCGACCTCAAGGAAAACGTGATCGTCGAAAACCGGCCCGGCGCGTCCGCGATCATCGGCACCGAGTACGTGGTGCGCTCAGCGCCCGACGGCCGTACCTTGTTGCTCGCATCCGGTTTCGTGGTCACCAATGCTGTGCTCAACAAACTATCGTTCGACCCGATCCGTGACCTGGCGCCGGTGATCGAACTCACACGCGCCGGCATGGTGGTGGTGGTGCGCAAGGGCCTGGACGTTGCCGGCCCCGCCGACCTCAGGCGGGTCGCGGCGCAGCAGCGGGGCGGCCTCAACTGCGCCGCGCCTCCCGGCGAGATGGGATTGGGCTGCGAGCAGCTCAAGCAGGTGCTGGGCGGCGCGGTGGTGGCAGTGCCGTATCCCGGTGTCGCGCCTGCGATGAACGCCCTGGTGGGTGGCCAGGTGGACATCATGCTGGCGCCCTACGACGCCGTGCTGCCGCAACACGAGGCCGGCCGGCTGGTCGCCCTGGCCACGGCCGGCAGCCGGCCGGGGATCGCGCCCTTCGATCGGTTGCCGCTCCTGAAAGACACCTGGCCGGGGTTCACCGTCGAGGGCTTGATCGGCGTGCTGGCACCCGCGGGCACGCCGCCGGAGACCATCAGGAACTTGAATCGCGAATTCAATTCGCTACTCAAGGACCCGCAGGTGCGCGAGTTCATGCGCGCGCGCGGCAGCACCATCGAGGACGCCAGCCCCCCGGAAAAGCTGGGCGCCACCCTGGCCGAGAGGTTCGACTACTACCGCCGGCTGGCGGACGCCATCGGCCTGAAGCCGCAGTGAGTTCGCGGCCGCGCGCCGTGGTGCATGCCTTCTTTGCATGGGGGCCCGCTTTTCAGGCATTTGCACGCGGCAGGGGCTGGGCCTAGAGTACGGGGCAAACACAAGGGGACAACCCGATGAATGCATCCAACCCGACGCTGCTCAACCGCGTCGACGCCGTCCTGGCCCTCGCCGCAACGCGGCTCGACGCGGCCCGCCTCTCGATGATCGAGGGCTTCGCCCGCGAATATTTCAACCGCCTCGACGCCGACGACCTGGCCGAGCGCACGCCCGAGGACCTGCTGGGTGCGCTGGTGTCGCACCTGCAACTGGGCGACGTCCGCGCGCCGGGCCAGCCCAAGGTGCGCATCTTCAGCCCTGCGCCGGCCACCGACGGCTGGGCGTCGCGCCATACGGTGATCCAGATCGTCAATGACGACATGCCTTTCCTGGTGGACTCCACTTCGCTGGAAGTCAATCGCCAGGGCCTGACGCTGCACCTCATCGTGCACCCGATCTATGCCGTGCAACGCGATGGCAAGGGCAAGCTGCAATCGATCGCGCCGCGGTCGAAACTGCCCGACGCGCCGCGCGAATCGTGGATGCACATCGAGGTCGACCGGCTCATCGACGCGCAGCAGCGCGACGCGCTGGCTGCCGGTATCGAGCGCGTGCTGGCGGACGTTCGCGCATCGGTGCAGGACTGGAAGGCCATGCTGGCCAGGCTCGACGAGGCCATTGCCGAATTGAAATCGGCGCCGTCGGCACTGCCCCTCGCGCAGGTGGCCGAAAGCGCCGCCTTCCTGCAATGGCTGGCCGATGGCCACATGACGCTGCTCGGCTACCGGCAACACAACCTGGTGCAGAAGAAGGGCGACACGGCACTCGAACTCGTGGCCGGCAGCGGCCTCGGCTTGTTGCGTGCCGCCAGCGACGAACAGATGTCGGCGAGCTTTGCCGCCTTGCCCGCGCAGGCCCGCGCGCTGGCGCGCGCGCCGTTGCCCATGCTGGTCGTGACCAAGGCCAACACCCGCTCTACCGTGCACCGCGCCGGCTATACCGACTACATCGGCGTGAAACGCTACAACGCCAAGGGCGAGGTGATCGGCGAGCATCGCTTCATCGGCCTCTTCACCTCCACTGCCTACAGCGCGCGCGTGGCGGAGACGCCGCTGTTGCGCGGCAAGGTCGAGGCCATCGCCACCCAGGCCGGGCTGCCGCCCGGTGGCCACCTCGCGAAAGCGCTCGACCACATCCTGGAGACCTATCCGCGCGACGACCTGTTCCAGATTCCCGACGGGGAGTTGTACGAGACCGCGCTGGGCATCCTCGCCCTGGGCGAGCGGCAGCGGCTGCGCCTGTTCACCTGGCGCGACCCGTTCGACCGTTTCGTCTCGTGCCTGGTGTACGTGCCGCGCGAGGCTTACTCCACCGACCTGCGCGTCAAGTTCCAGCGCATCCTCATGGCAGCGTTGGGCGGCACCAGCGCGGAGTTCGACGTGTTGCTCAGCGACGCCGTGCTCGCCCGCATCCACTTCACGGTGCGCACCAACCCCGCCCAGGCCGGAACCTTCGACCGCAAGGAGGTCGAGCGGCAGCTCGCGGCCGCGGCCCGGCGCTGGGACGACGACTTGCGCGACGCGCTGGTGGAAGGCGAGGGCGAAGGCGCCGGCCTGGCACTCTTCAAGCGCTGGGGCGCGACGTTCCCCGCTGCCTTCCGCGACCATGTGGCCGCGCGTGACGCCGTGCCCGATGTGCGCAAGCTGGCCAAGCTGTCCGACGCCGGGCCGCTGGGGCTGGCGCTTTACCAGCCCACCGGCAACGGGCCGGACGCACTGGGCCTGAAGGTCTACCGGCTCGGACCGCCGCTGGTGTTGTCGGACAGCCTGCCGATGCTGGAACACATGGGCGTGCGCGTCATCGGCGAATCGAGCTGGCGCATTGGCGCGCCCGACGACGCGCAAGTGATTTCGTTGCACGACTTCGAACTGCAGGCACCGGGTGGCGGCGAGATCGATGCGCAATCCCGTGCCCAGCTGTTCGAGGACGCCTTTGCCCGCGTGCTGCATGGCGAGGTGGAGAGCGACGAGTTCAACAGGCTGGTGCTGCTGGCGGGCCTGTCGGCTGAAGAAGTCGTGGTGCTGCGGGCCTACGCGAAGTACCTCAAGCAGATCGGCTTCGCCCAGTCGCAGGCCACCATTTCAGCGACGCTGGCGGCACACCCTCGCATTGCCCGCATGCTGGTGGGCCTGTTCAAGCTGCGCTTCGATCCCGCCGGCCGGGACGAGGAAGGCGCGGCCGCTCAGTTCAACGCCATTGAAAAGGCGTTGGAGAAAGTCAGCAACCTGTCCGAAGACCGCGTGCTGCGCCAGTTGCTGGCGCTGGTCGAGGCGACGCTGCGGACCAACTTCTGGCGCACGGGTGTCGGCCACTCGGGCTCCGCCGGCCCGCGCCGCAGCTTCCTGTCCATGAAGTTCGACTCATCGAAGATCCCGGGCCTGCCGCAACCGCGGCCGCTGTACGAAATCTTCGTGTACTCGCCGCGCTTCGAAGGCATCCACCTGCGGGGCGGCAAGGTCGCTCGCGGCGGCCTGCGCTGGTCCGACCGGCCGGATGACTTCCGTACCGAGGTGCTTGGCCTGGTCAAGGCGCAGATGGTCAAGAACACCGTGATCGTGCC
>DATHWV010000003.1:0-7975 GCA_035460205.1 Ramlibacter sp. | reverse complement strand
TCCCCGCAGAACGCGATGCGCAGGTAGGTCTGGTCCTCGCCGGTGGAATTCTTGCGCGAGCGCGCCAGGTACAGGCCCAGCACCGCGGTCGGCCGGAACTCGTACGCCGACTCTTCCAGCGCTTCCCGTGCGCAACCGTCGGCCGGCGTCTCGCCCGGGTCGAGGTGGCCGGCAGGGTTGTTCAGCTTCAGGCCGAGGGCGGTCTCTTCCTCCACCAGCAGGAAGCGCCCGTCCTTCTCGATGACGGCGGCGACGGTGACGTTGGGCTTCCACGACTTGCTCATGCCCGATTATCACCACGCGCGTTGCGGCGCGGAGGTCTTTCATCGGATGCGACACAATGGCCGCTCACGGATCACGGAACCACCCATGCCCGCACATCCCGTCCTGCCTGTTCGCCTCGCGATCGCCGCCTGCCTGCTGGCCGGTGCCCTGGCGTGTGGCCAGGCCCTCGCCCAACCGGCCGCGTCGCCGGCACCTGCCGCAGCCGCGGCTTCAGATCCCGCGGCGCAATCGCCCGGCTTCCGACCGACCCCCGCACTGCCGGCCATCAAGGCGCCGGAAGCCGCGGCCAACCCCTATGGCCTGCGCGCGCTGTGGGAGCAGGGCGACTGGGTCGCCCGCACCACGCTGTTGATCCTCGCGATCATGTCGCTGGCCAGCTGGTACGTGCTCATCGCCAAGCTGATCGCGCAATCGCGCATGGGCGGGCAGGGCAAGGCGGCCAACCAGAGTTTCTGGAAGGCCGACACCGTGCGGCAGGGCGCGGAAACGCTGCAGGCGGCCAGCCCTTTCCGCTTCATCGCGGAGCAGGCGCTGGAGGCGGCACGCAAGCACGACGGCCTGATCGGCCAGGTCGACCTCAACAGCTGGACGGCGGCCAGCATCGAGCGCGCCGTCGCCACCGTGCACAGCCGCACGCAGGAAGGCCTGGCCGTGCTCGCCACCGTCGGCTCCACGGCGCCGTTCGTCGGGCTGTTCGGCACGGTGTGGGGCATCTATAACGCGCTGGTGAAGATCGGCGCGTCCGGCCAGGCTTCGATCGACAAGGTGGCCGGCCCGGTGGGCGAGGCGCTGATCATGACGGCGCTGGGCCTGGCCGTGGCGGTGCCGGCGGTGCTGGGCTACAACTGGCTGGTCCGCCGCAACAAGGTGGGGATGGACACGGTGCGCGCCTTCGGCTCCGACCTGCACACGGTGCTGCTCGCCGCCTACAACAAGCGCCCTGGCCCGCCGTGATCCGCTATCCGCAAGGCGACAGCGAGGACCCGCTGATCGCCACCATCAACACCACGCCGCTGGTCGACGTGATGCTGGTGCTGCTCATCATCTTCCTGATCACCATCCCGGTCGTGAACAGTTCCATCCTGGTGACCTTGCCACGCGAGCCGGTGCAGGCGCGCGAGAGCCTGGCCGAAGACGTGATCGTGACGGTGGACGCGCAAGGCGCGATCTACTGGTTCGACACGCGGCTGCCGGGACCGAAGGACTTGCAGGAACTGCTGGCGAAGGTGTCACAAATGAAGCCGCAGCCAGAGTTGCACATCCGCGCCGATGCGCGCGCCGACTACCAGGCGATCGGGCAGGTGGTCTACGCGGCGCAGCAGACCGGCATGGCCCGTATCGGCTTCGTCACCGAGCCGCCAGACAGGCAGGGCGCGCCATGATCCCGTTGGGCAGCAGCGAAGGCGACGCCGAGGTGATGGTGGACATCAACACCACACCCCTGGTGGATGTGCTGCTGGTCTTGCTGGTGATGCTCATCATCACCATCCCGATCCAGTTGCACTCGGTCAACCTCGAGATGCCCGGCAAAAACACGCCGCCGCCACCGGTGCAGCCTGAGGTGGTGCAGATCGACGTCACGCCGGCCGGCACCTATGTGTGGAACGGCGAGGCGCTGGCCGGCCGTGCCGAGCTCGACCGGCGTTTGCGCGAAGCGGCGAATGCACAGCCCGAGCAGCCGGAGATTCACCTGCGGCCGAACCGGCAGGCCAAATACGAGACGGTGGCGGCCGCGCTGGCCAGCGCGCAGCGCCTGGGCCTCACGAAGATCGGCCTGGTCGGATCGGAACAGTTCGCGCCCTGAGCCCCCAAGCGGGGCCAGACTCTGCACAATGGGCCGATGCAGGAGCCGGCCCGACTCATCCTCATGTACCTGGTGTTCCCCTTGTGGGTCGCCGCGGGGTTCATCGACTGGGCCTGCCATCGCCGCACCCACATCGAACTGACCAGCGGGCTGAAGGAAAACCTGATGCACTGGCTGCTGTTCGCCGAGATCGGCGTGGGAATGCTCGCGGTGGTGCTGCTGGAACTGAACGCGGCGGTGCTGGCGCTGGTGGCCGTCGTGTTCGTGCTGCATGAACTGACCGTGTACTGGGACCTGCACTACACCACGCCAAAACGCCGGGTCGGTCCCTTCGAACAGATGGTGCACAGCTTCCTGGAACTGCTGCCCCTGCTGTCGCTCGCGCTGCTGGCCGCCATGGCCTGGCCCCAGGCGCTGGCGATGGTCGGGCTGGGGGACGTGGCGGCGGACTGGTCGTTGGGCCCCAAGCGCGATCCGCTTCCCGTGTCCTATCTCGTGGGCGCTTTCGTGCTCGCGTCCGTTTGCAACGGGCTGCCGTTGCTGCAGGAAACCTGGGCCTGCCTGCAGGCCCGCGCTAGGGCTCGTACTCCTGCGCGCCCAGCACCCAGATGAAGGACTGCAGGTCGATCATGTCGCGTGCCTTGAAGCCGGGCTTGCGGTCGAGGTCACGCCGCATGACGGCGGCGAAAGTCATCAGCGAGCGATAGACCTCCCACGATGGCTGGGCTTCGTAGTGAAAGTCGAAGCCGTAGGCCCGCGCGGCCTTGCGCGTCACCATCGGCTTGAGCAACAGGTGCCTGTCGGGCCGTGCCAGGAAGCCGAACACCGTCGCCACGGGCCAGGTCAACACGCGGCCCTGCTTGCAAGGCAGGTCGGCCAGCGCCTGCAACCAGTCGTCGAACTTGCGGTGCGGAGAGCCGCGGCTCCACAGGAAGGCGTAGAGCTCGGTCGCGAAGAGCCGCGCACCGGCAGGGCTCTTCAGCGCATCGCGCAACGCCATCTTCTCGAACGAGAACAGCAGGCTGGTCCGCGACTCGATGCGAATGGCAATGTCGGCGATCTGGCGGAACTCGCCGCGCGCCAGCAGCTTGCGGAAGTCGGTGGGGCCCAGTTGCGCCGCCCATTCGAGGTGGGAGCGCTCCTTGTACGAACGCTCGGCCACGAGGTAGGTTTCGTCCGTGAATCCATCGGGGTAGTACAGCTCGAACTTGCGCCGGCATCGCGTGGCGCCCATGTAGCTGACGTTGCCGGCGCGCGCGCCGTTGAGGGGAAATGAGAGGGATGCTGCACGGGCCATGGAGCCAGTCTTCCGTTTGGCCCCACCTGAGCCATGTGGGACAAGGCCTTGCCTGCTTGTAGGCGTCAGGCCTTCGGGACCAATTTGACCGCCGTGATTTCAGATGGTGCGAAAAAGCGCTTGGGCGGCCCCCAATAGCCGGTGCCGCGGCTGACGTAAATGCGCAACTCATCCAGGACATGCAGCCCGGCAGTGAACGGTTGCTGCAGCTTGACGAAGAAATTCCACGGCAGGAACTGGCCCCCGTGGGTGTGGCCGGACAGCTGCAGGTCGAAACCGGCCTGCGCCGCCGCCGCGGCGCTGCGCGGCTGGTGCGCCAGCAGCACCTTGAATGCGGCGTCGGCCGGCGCGCCCGCCATCGCCGCGTGCGGGTCGCTGCGGTGGGTCTCGTGGAAGTGGCCCGCGCTGTAGTCGGTCACGCCGGCCATGAGCAGCCTGGCGCCGCCGTGCTCGATCACCACATGCTCGTTGTGCAGCACACGGATGTCGAGCGTGCCCAGGTGGGCGATCCACGAGACGGCCCCGGAGTAGTACTCGTGATTGCCTGTGACAAAGAAGCTGCCGTGGCGCGAGCGCAGCCGGGCCAGGGGTGCGACCTGCTCGGCCAGGTCCGCCACGCTGCCATCGACCAGGTCACCGGTGATGGCCACCAAATCGGGCTGCAGGCGATTGACCCTTTCCACGATGGCCTCGACCTGGCGGCCGCGAATCGTGGGACCCACGTGGATGTCGCTGATCTGCACGATGGTGAACCCGTGCAGTTCGGCGGGCAGGCCGGCGACCGGGATCGGCACGGTCACCACGCGGGCGGTTCGGCGGGCGTTGAGGAAGCCCAAGAACGTGATGGCCAGCCCCGCCAACGGCACCGCGATGGCGCTCCAGTAGCGCAGGCTCTCCAGCGGCAGGGCGGACGGCGCGGCCAGGTCCACCAGCCAGGCCACCAGCAGCACGGCGTCGCGCAGCACCGTGCCGACGAAGAGCGACGAGAACAGGCCCATGAGCAGCAGGCCGGCCCATGCCAGCACGTCCGCACCCGCGCGGCCGGCGCGGCGGCGTGAGAGCAGCCCCATCGGCATCAGCAGCGCCGAAGCCGCCAGCAGCACCACGAGAACCATCGGCCACGGTCCCGGCAGGGAGGGCGCGAGGCGCGCGCCCACGTAAAAGTGAAAGGCGGCCGAAAGCGCAATCAGGGATGCGAAGGACATCAGGCGCAGATGGTGCCTGATGTCCCGATTGAAAGCCCCCTACAGCGACAGGAGGATCGGCTTGATGGCCGCGAAGGCCGCCTCGCCCGGCAGGAAGAAACCTTGCAGGCGGTTGTCGCGCACGACCGGCCAGGCCTGGTCCACCCGCCGTCCTTCCACCACGACGACCTGGTTCAGCGGCCGGTACACCGTGCCCTGCTCCAGCGAACCCATGGCGCGCCAACGGCTGCCCGCGGGCAGTTCGCGGCTGGTGTGCACGCCCAGGCGGAACGTCGCCGGGCTTTGCAACTGGATTTCCTGGGCGGACAGCGTGAGCGGCGCGGGGGTGAGCCGGGCCGGGGACGAACCCGAGGCGAGGGCGGCGCAGGCGCCGGCCAGCACGACGGCCATGTGGAGCAGGAAGGTGGGGCTGGGGGTGTAGCGGCTTTTCATGTCTCTCTCCCGAAAGTGAACCAAGGGGGTTGGCACTGCGCTTGGTGGCCGGATTATTCGATGGGGTGGCGCCCGCGCGCAGTGCCTTTGGGCCGTGGTTTCCTGTGATGTTTGAACGGCGCTGCCGGTCCAGGAGAGGTTTCGCGAGGGCAAAATCGCGGGATGCAAAAGCAAGTCATCCTGCTGGCCGGGCTGCACAAGACCGCGACGACCTCGATCCAGCAGACCTGCATGGCAAACCAGAAGTTGCTCCTGCGGGCGGGCTTTTCCTACCCCGTGGTTCGCGCTCGCGGGACGACGGACGGCAACCACACGTTCGTGCTGAAGCGGATGTTCAGCGATGCGCCCAACAGTCTCGGGCGATCGGACGGCTTCTCGATGCGTACCGTCCTGACCGCAGAAGCCATCGAGCAGCGCAGGGCCGAATTCGCCGCCGCCCTGGCCAGGAATTTGGGCGTTGTCCTGCTGGCCGCTGAGGGAGTTTCCGTCTTCAGCGTGGCGGAACTGGAGAACATGAAGCGATGGTTTTCCACCCATGGCCATGCGTTGCGCGTCATCTGCCACGTCCGGCATGTCGCCCCCTGGGTGCAGTCGATGGTGGCGCAGCGGGCCGTCGGCCGGATGGCCCTGACCATCGCCGAAGCGGTGGAAGAGTTTCGCGAAGCAGGGGGCATCGTGCGGCCGAGGATCGAGGCGCTGCGCGCGACTTTCCCGGACGCCGAGTTCTACAGCCACGAGCGCGCGGTCCAGTTCCCGACAGGGCCGGTTGGCTTTTTCTTCAACACCATCGGGCTCCCCAAGGATTCCGGGATGCGCTTGCGCCGTGCCAACGAAGGTCGCAGCGACATCGCGACTCGCGCGCTGTCGCTGCTGAACGAGCGGTTTGGCCGCGTCCGCTGGCAGGGTTCGGCGGCTGACCTGCAGGCGCGCATCGAGGGCGCCGGCATGCAGGCCATCCGGGCGATTCCGGGCCCGAAGTTCAGCTTGCAGCGGGACGAGGTGGCGCCCATCCTGGAGTTGATCGATCAGGAGAACCGCTGGCTGGGCGAGACGCTGGGGCCTGAATTTGCAGGACCTGCTCCGGCATTCGCCACGGGCCCGAGGCGGTGGCGCGATGCGGAGCTGGGCGCGATCACGCAAGCCGCTTCGGCGCTGCCGGCGAACGAGAGGAACTGGTTGGTCGAGCGCGCCGGGTCCGGTGCCCCGCAGGCAGCCGGCCCGCATTGAATCGGCAAAAACTGACTCGGGTCAACGCCGGCAAGCCGCAAAACCGGTACTGTCCCGTGTTCGACCGCCCGACCGCCTGGTCGGGAAAGGACCGCCTGCCGTTCATGTAAGCTCGTGGTCAGCAAGCAATTACAACTGGTTCGTTCACCGAGGAGACACGTCATGCAAATTGGCGTTCCCGCCGAAACCACGGCGGGTGAAAAGCGAGTGGCCACCGTGCCTGACGTGGTGGAAAAGCTCATCAAGCTGGGTTTCACAGTGGGCGTCGAAAGTGGCGCCGGCGATGCCGCCAATTTTTCGGACGACACCTACCGCGCCGCGGGTGCGCAGGTGCTGCCATCGGCCGCCGACGTGTGGGCCAGCTCGGACATCGTGTTCAAGGTGCGCGCACCGAGCGCCGCGGAAGTCGCCCTGCTGCGCGAGGGCAGCACCGTGATCGGCTTCATCTGGCCGGCGCAGAACCCCGAACTGATGCAGCAGCTGGCGGCCCGGAAGGTCACCGTGCTGGCCATCGATGCCTTGCCGCGCCAGCTGTCGCGCGCGCAGAAGATGGACGCCCTGACCTCGATGGCCGGTGTCAGCGGTTACCGCGCCGTGATCGAGGCCGCCAATGCCTTCGGCCGCTTCTTCAACGGCCAGATCACTGCCGCCGGCAAGATCCCGCCGGCCAAGGTGTTCATTGCGGGCGCCGGCGTGGCCGGCCTTGCCGCCATCGGCACCGCGGCCAACCTGGGCGCGATCGTGCGCGCCAATGACACGCGCGCCGAGGTGGCTGACCAGGTCGTCTCGCTGGGCGGCGAGTTCGTGAAGGTCGAGTACGAGGAAGAAGGCTCGGGCGGCGGCGGCTACGCCAAGGTCATGAGCGAAGGCTTCCAGCAGGCCCAGCGTGAGATGTACGCGAAGCAGGCGAAGGAAGTCGACATCATCATCACCACGGCACTGATCCCCGGCAAGCCGGCGCCGAAGCTCATCACCGCCGAGATGGTGAAGAGCATGAAGCCGGGCAGCGTGATCGTCGACATGGCCGGCGAGCAGGGCGGCAATTGCGAGCTCACCGAGCCCGGCCAGGCCGTCGTGAAGCACGGCGTCACCATCATCGGCTACACCGACCTGGTGAGCCGCCTGGCCAAGCAGTCCTCGACCCTGTATTCGAACAACCTGCTGCGCCTGGCCGAGGAGCTTTGCAAGACCAAGGACGGCGTCATCAACGTCAACATGGAAGACGACGCCATCCGGGGCCTGACGGTCATCAAGGACGGCGCTGTCACCTGGCCGGCGCCGCCGCTGAAGGTGGCGGTGGCACCGGCCAAGCCGGCCGCCGCGGTCGCCGCTCCCAAGGCGAAGGGCCACGGTCATGGCGCGAGCGAGCCCATGTCGCTGCAATCGCTGGCGTTTGTTTTCGGCGCGGGTGCACTGGTGTTCCTGCTGATCGGCCTGTATGCGCCGTTCAGTTTCCTGTCGCACTTCGTCGTGTTCGTGCTGGCCTGCTTCATCGGCTACATGGTGGTCTGGAACGTGACGCCTTCGCTGCACACGCCGCTGATGAGCGTCACCAACGCGATCTCGTCCATCATTGCCATCGGCGCGCTGATCCAGGTTGCGCCGCCGCTCACCGGGGCTGCGGCGCAGGGCCGGCCGACGACACTGATCCTGGGCATGGCCGTCGTGGCGCTCGCGCTCACGGCCGTCAACATGTTCGGCGGCTTCGCGGTCACTCGCCGCATG
>DATHWV010000002.1:0-4923 GCA_035460205.1 Ramlibacter sp. | reverse complement strand
CTGGCCACCACCACCGCATGGCGCACGCGCTGCGGGTACTGCAAGGTCCACGACAGCGCCTGCATGCCTCCGAGGCTGCCACCCATCACCGCGGCCAGCGTCTGGATGCCCAGGCGGTCGAGCAGGCGGGCCTGCGCGTTGACCCAGTCTTCCACCGTCACAACCGGAAAGTCGGCGCCGTACACCTTGCCGGTGTCGGGGTTCACATGCATGGGCCCGGTCGAGCCGAAGCACGAGCCGAGGTTGTTCACGCCGATGACGAAGAAGCGGTCGGTGTCCAGCGGCTTGCCGGGACCAATCATCGTGTCCCACCAGCCTTCGGAGTTTTCCTGTCCTGCGTAGGTGCCCGCCACGTGGTGCGAAGCGTTGAGCGCGTGGCAGATCAGGACGGCATTGCTCTTGTCTGCGTTGAGCGTGCCGTAGGTTTCAAACGAAAGCGAATAGCCGCGGATCGACGCCCCGCTTTGCAGCGCAAGCGGCTCGTCGAACGACATGGACTGGGGCGAAACGATCATGAACGAGTGGCCAACAAAAAACCCGGCGTCGCTAAAGAGGCGAGGCCGGGTTGGCGGGCTTTCTCGGATCTTTAGCTGAATTTATTGAGCGCCCGCAAGCTGGGGCAAATCGGCGCTGTGGAACAAGTATATCAACCCCAGCCCGCGAGCGCGGCGGCGCCCAGCAGCGCAAAGATCACGGCCGAGACGAGGTGCACCACGCGGATCGGCACATGCCGGGTCACGCGATCGCCGAACCAGACCACAGGCACGTTGGCCAGCATCATTCCCAGCGTCGTGCCGAGCACGACCGGCAGCCATACGTCATAGCGGGCGGCCAGCATCACGGTCGCAATCTGCGTCTTGTCGCCCATCTCGGCCAGGAAGAACGCGACCAGCGTCGTGGCGAACACACCCAGCCGCGGCGCCTTCGCATCGGCACCCTCATCGAGCTTGTCCGGGATCAGCATCCACACGGCCATCGCGATGAACGAGCCGCCCAGTACCCAGCGCAGCACCTGCGGCCCGAGGACCGACGTGACCCAGGCGCCGGCCGCGCCGGCCAGGCCATGGTTGAGCAGCGTGGCCAGCAAGATTCCCCAGACGATGGGCCAGGGCTTGCGAAAGCGCGCGGCCAGCACCAGCGAGAGCAGCTGCGTCTTGTCTCCCATTTCGGCGAGCGCAACGATGCCCGTCGAAACGAGAAAAGCTTCCATGGGGGCCATCGTAGGGGGTGGGCCTGTCAGTTTGCTGGCCAACGCCGCACGGTTGTGGCGCACTTCTTGCTTCATTGTGGTGCGCAATTGCTCAAGCGGCCGTTTGCGCACCAATAACTGGCAATTTATCCAAAGAGGGCTTTATGGAAGCACTAAAACAGGGCTCGGACGCGTTGTTCATCCTGCTGGGCGGCATCATGGTGCTGGCCATGCATGCCGGGTTTGCATTCCTCGAACTGGGGACTGTCCGCAAGAAGAACCAGGTCAACGCGCTGGTCAAGATCCTCACCGACTTCTCGGTGTCCACGGTCGTCTACTTCGTGCTGGGCTATTTCGTGGCCTACGGCACCAGCTTCTTCGTCGGCGCCGAACAGCTGGCCGCGAAGAACGGCTACGAGCTGGTGAAGTTCTTCTTCCTGCTCACCTTTGCCGCGGCCATCCCGGCCATCATTTCCGGCGGCATCGCCGAGCGCGCCCGCTTCTGGCCGCAGCTGATCGCCACCGCCGTGATCGTTGGCGTGGTCTATCCGCTGTTCGAAGGCGTGGCCTGGAACCGCCTGTTCGGCATCCAGGACTGGATCAAGGCCACGACGGGCGAAGACTTCCATGACTTCGCCGGCTCCATCGTCGTCCATGCCATGGGCGGCTGGCTGGCATTGCCGGCCGTGATCCTGCTGGGCGCTCGCAGCAACCGCTACCGCAAGGACGGCGCGATTTCCGCGCACCCGCCTTCGAACATCCCGTTCCTCGCGCTGGGCGCGTGGATCCTCACCGTCGGCTGGTTCGGCTTCAATGTCATGAGCGCGCAGACCATCGACAAGATCTCCGGCCTGGTCGCGGTGAACTCGCTGATGGCCATGGTGGGCGGCACCTTGGCCGCGCTGGTCATCGGCCGCAACGACCCGGGCTTCGTGCACAACGGCCCGCTGGCCGGCCTGGTGGCGGTGTGCGCCGGCTCCGACCTGATGCACCCGCTGGGCGCGCTGGCGGTCGGCGCAGTGGCGGGCGCCATGTTCGTCGCGATGTTCACGCTCACCCAGAACAAGTGGAAGATCGACGACGTGCTCGGCGTCTGGCCGCTGCACGGCCTGTGCGGCGCCTGGGGCGGCATTGCCGCCGGCATCTTCGGCAGCAAGGCGCTCGGCGGCCTGGGTGGGGTGAGCCTGTCGGCACAATTGCTGGGCACGCTCATGGGCATCGCCTGGGCGCTGTTCGCAGGCTTCGTCGTCTATGGACTGATCAAGGCCAGCACCAGCTTGCGCCTGACGCCGGACGAAGAGTATGCGGGCGCCGACCTGGCGATCCACAAGATCGGCTCGACGCCGGAACGCGAAGCCACCTGGTAAGCGCGGCGGCTGCGGCCGGCCCTGTGCGATGATTTCATTACATGGGGCACAAATGACCATCGAAAGCCAACTGGCCGAACACCGGACCTACCTGTTGCGGTTCGCGCGCCTGCAGTTGCGCAATGAAGCCTGGGCCGAGGACGCCGTCTCGGAAACCCTGCTGGCCGCCCTGTCCAAGCCGCAATCCTTCGGCAACCGCAGCCAGCTCAAGACCTGGCTGGTGGGCATCCTCAAGCACAAAGTCATCG
Organism: Ramlibacter sp.; assembly: GCA_035460205.1. Lineage (GTDB taxonomy): Bacteria > Pseudomonadota > Gammaproteobacteria > Burkholderiales > Burkholderiaceae_C > Ramlibacter. The sequence goes on along the minus strand of DATHWV010000002.1, from coordinate 2,119 downwards.
ACATCCTGCGCCAGCGCCAGCGGGAGGTGAGCCTTTCGGACGACGAGGGCGACGGCAGCGAAGAACTGGAAGCCCTGGCTTTCAAGGCCGACGGCCATTACGCCAACCGGCCCGCCGACTGGGGCGACCCGGAGCAGGAGCTCAATTCCCGCCAGTTTTTTGCCGTGCTGGACGCCTGCGCGGAGAAGCTGCCGGCCGCGATGGGCCGGGTCTTCCTGATGCGCGAATGGCTGGAAATGACCAGCGAAGAGATCTGTAAGGAGCTGCAGCTGACCCCGACCAACCTCTATGTCCAGCTGCACAGGGCCCGCCTTCGCCTGCGGGAGTGCCTGGAACTCAACTGGTTTGGGACCCGCCCCGCTTCATGATGTTCATGCGCCGCACCTGCAAGGAGGCTGCCGCCCTGCTGGTGGCCCGGGAAGACCGCGCCCTGCCGGTGCTGGAGCGCATCGCCTTGCGGGCGCACCTGGCAGCCTGTTCAGCCTGCCCGGTCTTCGAGCGCCAACTGTTGACCATGCGCAACGCATTGAGGCAATGGCGGGCTTATACGGAAGAATAATGCGAATTAGGGGTAGCAGCCGCACATAAAACCGCCATATACCCCATAATGGCCCGGTGCCGCGCCTTGCGTGGCATATTAGTTTGCGGTGATTGGTCGGTTTCGCGTGGTTTGTAGCTTGCGTTTTTCGGACTCCCATCGCTAGTGCGTTTTATTTCGAGGAGTCCTCTCATGGGCAACAAACTTTACGTGGGCAACCTGCCCTATTCTTACCGCGACAGTGACATGGAACAGGCTTTCAGCCAGTACGGCACCGTCTCCAGCGCCAAGGTCATGATGGAACGTGACACCGGCCGCTCCAAAGGCTTCGGCTTTGTCGAGATGAGCAGCGAGGCGGAAGCCAAAGCCGCCATCGAAGGCATGAACGGCCAGCAAGTCGGTGGCCGTGGCCTCGTGGTCAACGAAGCCCGTCCGATGGAATCGCGTCCCCCGCGCACCGGCGGCTTCGGCGGCGGTGGCGGTGGTGGCGGCTACGGTGGTGGTGGCGGCGGCGGCGGCGGTGAACGCCGTGGCGGCGGCGGTGGCGGCTACGGCGGTGGCCGCGGCGGTTACTGATCACCCACTCGCCTTGCGGCGAATGAAACAAAAGGGCCTACGGGCCCTTTTTTTGCGCCCGAAATCTAGGGTTTTCGCGGGTTGGGCGGGCCCTTGCGGCCTTGCACACGGCAGGGGCATTTGTCCCATAATGGAAAAGCGTGGTTTGCAGTTTCACGCGAGGATTGCGGTGAACAGGTCACTTTTCGCGTCGCTCAGATTCAAGTTGAATGCGTTTTCGGGACTCCATCGCTTAGGTCATCGTTTTTATTAGGAGTCCCTATTCGATGGGCAACAAACTCTACGTGGGCAATCTGCCCTATTCCGTCCGTGACAGCGACCTCGAGCAGGCCTTCGGCCAGTTCGGCGCGGTCACCAGTGCCAAGGTCATGATGGAACGCGACACCGGCCGCTCCAAAGGCTTCGGCTTTGTCGAGATGGGCAGCGACGCGGAAGCGCAGGCCGCCATCAACGGCATGAACGGCCAGCCCCTGGGCGGCCGCAGCGTCGTCGTCAACGAAGCGCGTCCGATGGAATCGCGCCCGCCCCGCACCGGCGGCTACGGCGGTGGTGGCGGTGGCGGCGGTTACGGCGGCGGTGGTGGGGGTGGCGGCTACGGTGGTGGCGGTGGCGGTGGTGGCCGTCGTGAAGGCGGCGGTGGCGGCTACGGCGGCCGGGGCGGCGGTTGTGGCGGCGGCGACGGTGGTTTCCGCAGCCCGTACGGCTCGGGCCCGCGCGGCGGCGGCGGTGGCAACCGCGGCGGCGGCGGCGGCTACTGAGGCTCTCTCCTCAACGACAAAGGCTCCTTCGGGAGCCTTTTTGCTGGGCTAGTGCTGTCCCTGCCGGTGCTTGCGCGGCCGGCCGGCCAGGGCCTTGTCGTACAGCCAGTTGGGCAAGACGCGCAGCAGCTTGGCGACCACCCCCATCTGCCAGGGGATGACGCGGTAGCTGGCGCCGGCTTCGATGGTGCGGAAGGCCTGGTCGGCGAAGTCCTGGGGCTGCATCAGGAACGGCATCGAGTACCGG
>DATHWV010000001.1:0-4337 GCA_035460205.1 Ramlibacter sp. | reverse complement strand
TTGACTGAGGGTGATCCGGAGCAAATTGCGAACGACCCTGAGGTGAAGGCGGTTTACCTCGGTCATGGTGAGGAGGCCTCCCATGGCTGAGTTGCTCCGGGTCGACAACCTGAGTGCGGGTTACGGCGAGGCCGTGGTGTTGAACGGCGTGTCGCTGTCGCTGGATGAAGGCGCGACGCTCGCGCTGCTGGGCCGCAACGGCACCGGCAAGACCACGCTGATCAACACGCTCGCCGGCGCGACACGCCAGCACGGCGGAAGCATGTCCCTGGGCGGTGTCGCACTGCACAAGCTCGCCCCTCACCAGCGTGCCGCGGCCGGCATCGGGTGGGTGCCGCAGGAGCGCAACATCTTCAAGTCGCTGACGGTGCACGAGAACCTGACGGCCGTGGCGCGCCCGGGAAAATGGACGCCCGAGGGTGCTTACGCCATGTTCCCGCGCCTGGCCGAGCGCAAGGGCAACCTGGGCACCCAGCTGTCCGGTGGCGAGCAGCAGATGCTGGCCGTGGCCCGCGCACTCGTCCTCAACCCGCGCTTGTTGCTGCTGGACGAGCCGCTGGAAGGGCTGGCGCCGATCATCGTCGAGGAATTGCTGCGCGCGATCCGGCGCATCACGCGCGAGGAAGGGCTGTCGGCGATCATCGTGGAGCAGCATCCGCAGGCCATCCTGGCCATTTCCGACCGCGCCGTGGTGCTCGACCGTGGCACGGTGGCGCATGCCGGGACGGCGCGGGAACTGCGGGATCAGCCGGAGCTGCTGGACCGCCTTCTGGGCGTTGCCCGTTAAAGCCTGATACATACGTCGCCGGTGGGGCTATCCCGTCCGCGGAGATTCCTGCGTCGCATACTGGGCCGCAGCGCCATGCATCACGGCGCCAAGGAAGACGCCATGAACCATGCCCTGGGGCAGGAACCCGCCATCAAGCGCAGCACTTTCGTGCAATCTTGCGCTTACTGCGGCGCGCGCTTCGAGGTGCTGGTGTCGCGCCAGGCCGGGGCGGACGAGCATGAGGAATACGCCTGCCCCGACTGTGGCAAGGGCTACACCACGCATGCCGCCCTGTCGCCTCTGGTGAGCCTGCTCGCGCACCGTACCGACGGCAAGAACGACAACTATCAGGAAACGATGTTCTGACCCGGCGGGGGCAGCGAGCCCGCGCGGCGGAACTCGGACGGGCTCTTGCCGGTGTGGTCGCGAAAGAGGCGGCTGAAATGCGACGGGTTGCCGAAGCCCCAGGACATGGCGATGTCCGTGATGGGCCGGGCCGCCGTGGCCCCATGCTCCAGGTCGCGGATGCAGGCCTGCAGGCGCAGGCGCTGGATGTGCGCCGCGATCGATTCACCTTCGCCCGCAAACGCGTTGTACAGGTGCCGGCGGCTGCAGTTCAGCGCGCGCGCGATGCTGTCCACGTTCAGCGCCGGGTCGCGCAGGTGCTGGTGCACATAGCTGCGGATGCGGTCGCGCAGAGCTTCACGTTGCGTCACCGCGGTTTCGCTGCCCGCCAGTTCCATCAGCGACAGTTGCACGAGCTGCTTGATCAACTCGCCCGCACCGCGCGCAGACTCCGCGCTCATGTTGGGCAGCTCGAGGTAGGTGTTGCGCATGGTCTCAAGCGCCACGCGCGAGATGCCGTTGGCGCCCAGCCGGCGTGCCATGACGCCATCGAAGCGCAGCCCGCGTTCCTGGATCGCGTCCTGCGGCACCATCACGATCAGGTGGTCCACCCGGTCGGGGTTGGCGATTTCGTAGGCGGCGGTGGTGTCGTAGATGACCCAGGCGCCTTCGCGGGCGCAGGCTTCGCGGCCTTGCTGCTGCACCACCGCGCTGCCTTGCCAGGGTGCGACGATCTTCAAGTAGGCGGTTTCGCTGGTGCGCGCCATCGAAGGCGTGCGCAGGACCCGATGGCGGTTGGCTTCCAGCCGCGTCAGGATGACGTCGCCTGCATGCGATGCGGCCATGTGCCCGTCGAACTCGGTGTCGCCATACAGGTCGGACTGCAGGCCGCCGAAGTGTTGCCAGACCCATTCGCACCACTGGGGCGCCCGGTCGCGCGGGGGCACAGCGTCGGTGGTGAGGAGGGTGGTGTCCGTCATGGCCAATCGATTATGGGTGTTGGGTCTGGCCGCGCCCAGCGGGGTGGCTTGAGGGATAACCCGCACCCGGGTGCACAGGGATGCAAACGCTTTGTGCCCGCACAGCACAGCAGGGGGCGGCGGCCCTTCCTACCATCGGGGCATCCATTCCAAGAGGAGACACTGCCATGGCCATGAATCCCGTGAATCCGTCCGGCAAGAACCGCCGCCAGTTCATTCGCACTGCCGCCGTGACGGTGGGTGCCGCCTCGCTGGCGCCCGGGCTGCTCGCCCAAGCGGCGCCGGTGCGCGTGGGCTACGCCATCGCCCGCACCGGCCCCTGGACGGGTGGCGCGCAGGTGAGCCAGGAGCCTAACTACCTGCTGTGGGCCGAACAGCAGAACGCCGCGGGCGGGCTGGACGTGAAGGGCGTTCGCCGGCAGATCGAGTTGATCAGTTCCGATGATCGCAGCGACGTCGAGACCGTGGTGCGCACCTACGAAAAGCTGATGGGCAGCGACAAGGTGGACCTGGTCCTGCCGCCCTGGGGCAGCAACGCCAATTTCGCGGTGGCGCCGCTGGCCAATCGCTTCGGCTACCCGTTCCTCGCGCCCACGGCGTTGTCCCGCCGGCTGGCCGAGATGAAGCTGCCGTACTTCTTCCTGCTGTTGCAGCAACCCAAGCCGATGTGCGACGCGCTGGTGGACATGCTGAAGGCGAGCGGCGCGAAGTCGGTCGCCTGCATCTATGTGGACGACCTGTTCGGCCTGGAAAACTACGCCGCGCTGAAAGTGGCGCTGGCCGGCAGCGGCATCAGCCTGGTGCAGGACACGAGCTACCCAGGCGGCGTGAAGGACCTGTCTCCGGTCCTGCGCTCCATCAAGGACAAGAACCCCGATGCCTTCGTCGGCTTCACCTACCCGCCGGACACCATCCTCGCGAGCCGCCAGGCCAAGGAGATCGGCTTCAACCCGAAGTTCTTCTACGCGTCCGTCGGCACGGCGTTCCAGTTGTACAAGAACGTGATGACGCCGGCCGGCGCAGAAGGCGTGATGGGCATGGGTTCCTGGAATGCCAAGACCAGCGCCGGCGCCAAGGCGTACTTCGACGCCCATACCAAGAAGTTCGGCGGCAAAGAGCCGGACCGCTGGGCCAGCGGCCATTGCTGGGCCGGGCTGGAGATCATGACGAACGCGGCGAAGCAGGTGGGCCTGGATCGCAAGGCCATGCGCGACTACATCGCCAACACCACGCACAAGACCATCATCGGCGACGTCAAGTTCACCGGCAGCGAGAACACGGCAACGCCGGGCACGGTGAGCCAGTGGCAGAACGGCGAGTTCGAGGTGGTGTGGCCGGCGAAGCTTGCCACCGCCAAGCTGAACCCCGCCAAGCCTGCCTGGAAGTGAATGTCGCCCGGGGCATGGACTGAACTGCTCGCCTCCGGCCTGATCACCGGGGGCATCTACGCGCTGGTGGCGCTGGGCCTGAACCTGCAGTACGGCCTGATGCGTATCCTGAACATCGCCCATGGCGAGTTCCTGATGCTGGGCGCCTACCTGACCTGGATGGCGCAGACCTCGCTGGGCCTGTCGCCGCTGGCGATGGTGCCGCTGTCGTTCGGCGTGCTGATGCTGCTGGGCATTGCCATTCACTGGCTTTGCTTCCGGCGCCTCACCGACACGTCGCCCAACCTGGACATTTTCGAAGCGCGTGGCCTGATGGTGGCATTCGGCCTGATGTTCCTGGTGCAGAACTTCGTCAATTGGGTCTGGGGCGGCGACCTGCGCGGCTATGACTACCTCACGGACCCGGTGAAGTTCGGCGACGCACAGTTCGCGGGCAACAAGCTGCTGGTGTTCGCGCTGGCACTGGCATTTGCGGGTGCACTGATCGTGCTGCTTCGCCAGACCTTGCTGGGCAAGGGTGTGCGGGCGCTGATGCAGTCGCCGACCGGTGCGCAACTGGTGGGCATCAACACGGCGGTGCTGCACCCGCTCATGTTCGGCGTTGGCCTCGGATTGTCCGGCGTGGCGGGCTGCCTGCTGTCAATGGCGTACACGATCTCGCCTTCCATGGGTGAGCCCTACACCGTCACGGCACTCATCGTGATCACGTTGGGTGGCTTCGGCAGCATGGGCGGGGCGCTGGCCGGCGGCTTGTTGCTCGGCGTGGTGGAGGCGATCGGCATGCACTACACGAACCCGTCGTTGAAGGCGTTGCTCTCCTACGGCATCTTCATCGGCGTGCTGCTGCTGCGACCG